>DAIDHE010000093.1 GCA_027459775.1 Planctomycetales bacterium
TTGTTTCAGAACCTGAACCTGAGCGTCGAGCGCGGTCAGTGCGTGGGCGTGATCGGGCCCAACGGGGCGGGCAAGACGACGCTCGTCAAGACCTTGATCGGCCGGGAAAAGCCCGATCATGGCAAGGTTCGCCTGGGGCACAAGGTCACGGTCGGTTACCACGACCAGGGCTTGCAGTCGCTCAGCCCCGACACCACCGTCGTGCGCGCGGTCTGGCCCGAGGACGACCCGGAATGGACCCAGGGCGACGTCCGCGATTTGCTCGCGCGGTTCGGGCTCTCGGGCGACATCGTGTTCCAGACCGTCGGCCAGCTCTCGGGGGGCGAAAAGGCCAAGGCGGCCCTGGCCCGGCTGTGCGCGACCGCCGCGAACCTGCTGGTCATGGACGAGCCCACCAACCACCTCGACCTCTGGTCGTGCGCATCGCTCGAGCGCTCGATCAACGAGTTCGAGGGGACGGTCCTGGTCGTCAGCCACGACCGCTATTTCCTCAACCAGGTGGCCGACCGCCTGGTCGTTCTGGGCGAGGGGAAAGCGCGGATCATCGAGGGCGACTACGACGCCTATCTGCACTTCGCCCAGCTCGAGAAGGACCGAGCCCGCGCCGCCGCCAAGCCCCAGCGCCCTCCCGAGCCGGCGTCGGCCCCGCGCGCGCCTGTCGCCAAAGGGGCCAAATCGACCAAGAAATTCGCCTATCGCAAGCCCGCCGAGCTCGAGAAGGAGATCGCCCATCTCGAGCCCGAGATCCGCGCGCTCGAGGATCTGCTCGGCCAGCCCGCCACCTGGCGCGAACCCTTGAAGGCCGCCCGCTGCCAGGACCGCCATCGCGACCTCAAGGCCCAGCTCGAACGGCTCTACGAACACTGGGAATACGCCACCGAGGCCGAGTGGTGAGCAGGCCCTCGCGTCTCGTCGATCCGCGTCGGTGGTGCGGATGTGACTTGCTTCGCCTGCTGGAATGCACCCCAGAGCGGGATGTCTCTACGACAACACCCGATCCGCGTCGGGATTGAGGATTATCCCCAGTCTCGATCTTTCAGCTCATGTCACGTTGAGGCGTTCGCCTGTGGCGAGTCGCCGAAACGCGGTGGCGCTCGGGCAAAAAGTTTGCTAGATTGGAATGGAGTTTCATTCCCAGCAACCCGATGCCGGTCCAGCTTCGATGCCCGACCCTCGCAAAGTCTTGGCCACGATTCGGCGCGCGACCGAGCTTTTGCGCAAGACGCCGGGGCGCGTCGGGGGGGTGGTCAATCTGCTCCACGCGCGCGAGGTGCTGGTCGTCGGCGACCTGCACGGCAACCTGGCCGCGTTCAGGCGGGTGCTCGAGGTGGCGGCCCTCGACAAAAACCCCGAGCGGCATCTCGTGCTGCAAGAACTGGTCCACGGCCCGCTCGCGTATCCCGGCGACATGGGCGACCGCTCACATCAGCTCGTCGATCTGACGGCGGCCCTCAAGTGCCAGTACCCCGACCGCGTCCACCTGATCCTGGGCAACCACGAGCTTTCCGAAATCACCGACCGCATCATCGGCAAGGACGGCGCGGTCCTGAACGTCAAGTTTCGCCAGGGAATCACGACCGCCTACGGCGAGGCGAGCACCGAGATTTTCAAGGCTTATAAAGAACTCTTTCGCGCACTCCCGCTCGCGATCCGCACCCGGAACCGCGTCTTTATCTGTCATACCATCCCCGACGCCCGCGACCTCGACACCATCGATCTCAACCTGCTCAGAGCCGACGACTGGCCTGCCGAGGCGATGCAGCGGCGCGGAACCATCTACGCACTCACCTGGGGACGCGACGAGAGCCCCGAAACCGTCGACCACTTCGCCGCCATGGTCGACGCCGACCTGTTCGTCACCGGCCACCAACCCTGCGACGACGGCTTTCGTCAAGCCAACCACCGCCAGATCATCATCGACGGCACCCCCCCGTTTCCCTGCTATTGCCTCTTCCCGTGCGACCGAACCATCGGCATCAAGGATCTTGTGGCCGGCGTGAAGGTTCTCGCGACGCCGGAAGCATGATCGGCGGACCGGGGGTCCGCGCGGCAATCCAGGACGCTAGGCCGTTTGAGCCGGCCGGCCGGCGCGATACCATGGCTTCCGCGAGTGAACCCTCCTCCAGAGCCCTGCGCAGGATCACACCCATGAAATCACCGCTATCCACAATCGCCGTGCTGCTCGTGGTCGGGGCCAGCGCACGAGCGAGCGACGCCCCTCGACCGCCTGCGCAGGTGCTCATTCTGGCGAGCGATTTTCCGCGTTTGGATCAGGGGGTCGATCTCGGCGTCCAGGGCGAGGCGACTTTTCAGGCCTGGACCGCGGCGGGAGACGACTGGCGTCTCACCGAGCACGACGGGCGGATCGTGCTCCATCGCACGGCTCGCTCTCAGGAAACATCGCCACGCTGGACGAATCTCGGCAAGGTCGCGCTCAAGCCCGGCCGGGAGACCAAGATCACGATCGACGCCAGCCCAGCGGCCGCGGACGCCAAGACCGCCAAGACAAAGAGCACACGGGGCGCGAAGCCGGTGGTCGAACACGCGCCGGCCGCCCCCGCCCTCTTGTGGATGGATACCGAAGGCAAAGCCCCCCCCACGCTCGACATCATCCGCGGCAGGATCGACGACGCATCGCCGACCCCGGATCTCAGGCGCACGACCGTACGGACCAACTACGACGGGATCGGGTTTCAGGCGCCGGCAACCGCCGAACAATGGCGCGACCGGGCCGCTCATTTGCGCGATCAGTTAAGCATCACGCTGGGCCTCTGGCCCGGTTTCCCCCGGACGCCCCTCCATCCCATGATCCACGGCAAGCTCGACCGCGGCGATTACACGATCGAGAAGGTCGTGCTCGAGACGCTGCCGGGCTTCACACTGAGCGGAAACCTCTACCGGCCCGCGCACGCCGCCGGCAAGCGCCCCGCCGTCCTCTGCCCCCACGGCCACTGGGAAGACGGCCGGATGAATCCCGAAGTCCAGATGCGCTGTATCCGGCTGGCCAAGCTCGGCTGCGTCGTCTTCATGTATGACATGGTCGGCTACAACGACAGCAAGCCGTTCCCGCATGAATTCTTGAACGACCATTTGCGGCAATTCGGCCTCAGCCTGCCCACGCTCCAGACCTGGAACAGCCTGCGCGCGGTCGACTGGATCTCGGCCCTGCCCGACGTCGACCCCGCCCGGATCGGCTGTACCGGCGAGTCGGGGGGGGGAACGCAGACGTTTCTCCTGACGGCCCTCGACCCTCGGATCGCGGTGTCCGCGCCCATTGTGATGGTGTCCGATACGTTTCAGGGGGGCTGCGTGTGTGAAAACGCGGCGGGCCTGCGGATCGGTACCGACAATGTCGAAATCGCCGCCTTGACGGCTCCACGCCCGCTCATGATGGTGGGGGCGTCGGGCGACTGGACGGCGAAGACCATGGACCGGGCGTATCCCGCGATTCGCGGCGTCTACACGCTCGTCGGTTCGACCGGCCGTGTGTCCGCCCGCGTCTTTGACTTTCCCCACAACTACAACCAGACCAGTCGCAACGCCGTCTATCCGTTCCTGGCGCGGTGGCTTTTGGGCGTGACCGATGACTCCACGACCCGCGAGGGCGCTCAGCGGCCCGAGACGGCCGCCGAGCTGTCGACGTGGGACTCTGGCCATCCTCGGCCCAGCGATCGGAAGACGCCCGAGCAGCTCGAGGCGTACCTGACCGATGAGATCCAAAAAGGGGTGGACGCGCTCGGTCCTCACGACGCCCCACAGTGGACGGCCGCTCGGCAAATGCTACAGACAATGCTGAGGGTTCGCGTGGGTCTCTTGAATCCGACTCCCGAACAGCTCACCGTCTCAAGGATTCGGGTGGTGGCGCGCGAGGACGCGGCCATCGAGCATCTCGTGGTCGGCCGCAGGGGCGTGGGCGACGCGGTTCCGATCGTGCGGATCACCCCTCGGCGCTCCGCCAACCGATCGACGGTGATCGCGAGCGCCCGCGGCAAGGCCGCCCTCGTGGATGCGACCGGAGAGCCCACGCCGCTTGTGCGCGAGCTCCTCAAGCAGGGCAATTCCGTGGTTGGGTTCGACCCGCTCTTCGTCGGCGAGGCGCTCGACCCTCGGAATCCCTCGCACAAGCGCCCGAGCGCGGTCCATTTCGAGACCTACAATCCCGCGAGTGCGGCCGACCAGCTCCAGGACCTGGCAACCGCGACCTCATGGGCCCAGGCCCAGCCCGACGCGCGCTCGGTGAGCCTGATCGCGCTCGACGACGGTGGAGCGCAAGCGCTCCTGGCCCTGCCCTTGCTCGAAAACGTCGCGCGGGCTTGCATCGTCCTCGCGCCACGGCCTGATCCCATGGCAAAAGGCCCCGCCGCACTCTCGGTCGACCTGCCGGGCCTGGCTCAGTTCGGCGGCTGGAAGTCCGCGGCCGCCCTCGCCGCACCCACGCCGCTTTGGGTCGCGGGCCATGGCCTCGACGCATCATGGTCCAAGAGAGCCTACACGCTCGCGGGCGCGAGCCACGTCCTCAAGATCGACGACGACCAGCCCGAGCCCGACCGCCTCGCGCGCTGGATCGCACTCGGCGAGTGAAGAACGCGTCCTCAGAGCGCCCCTTGCCGCTCAAGCCTCTTATAATGCATGTAGGAATAAACAATCGGCGTGATCAGGCCCACGACCAGCACCGCGATCGGCACAAGAATCGTCACGCCCAGGAGCAACAAAACCAAACCCAGCACGCTCGCGCCAGCCCAGACCCACGACGTCAGCCGATGGGTATCGGTCCAGACCCGATCGCTCGCCAGCGTCCACGGCACGCGCACCCCGACGTAGAAATTCTTGTGGACCCCACGCAGGAATACGCCCATGAGCCCGAAGAACGGAAACATCCCCGCCAGCAATAGCCGCCCTAGATCAATTCCCGGTCGACCCGTGACGCTGTACCAGGTCGCGTAAAGAATCACGGTATGCACATAAGACATCAGGCCGAGCACGATCACCATCAATAGGGCCAGGGTCGGCCGCGATCCGTCGATCTCGAATCCCTTGGGCGAAAGTGCCGGCAAAGCCGCGAACAACCCGATGATTCCCACGACCACGATCGGCATGAGGGCGAGCGTGATCCACTTGCTTCCGTAGCCGTCGACCTCGTTGTGGATGTTCCAGTGGATCGGCACGCGATCGGGAAGAATCCCAAACCCCCAGGCGGAAATCGCGATATCGCCGAGCGCTACCAACACGGCGACAACCCAGCATGCGCGGATCATAGGCCCACTCCTCTCGATACGAACAAAACCCAGCGAGCTCCTCGACAGTCCTTTTCGCCTCATTCCACGGATTATTAGCCCGACTGGTTCAGCAAGACGCGGCGACGAGAGCCTCGACGATCGAATCGACCCGATCGTCGACGACGAGCCGGCCGACGGTTTCGGGATTGAGGAAACCCTCGTCGATCGCACGCTGGAACATGGCAAGAACGGGTGCGTAATAGCCGTCCAGGTCGAGCAGACCCATGGGTTTTTGATGGATCCCGAGGGCGGCCCAGCTCAGGACTTCAAAGAATTCCTCGAAGGTACCGATGCCGCCGGGAAGTGTGAGGAATGCGTCGGACAGCGAGGCCATGAGGGCTTTGCGCTCGTGCATGCCGGCGACGATGTGGAGCTCCGAGAGCCCGTCGTGGGCGACTTCGCGAGACGCGAGCGCCTGGGGAATCACGCCGATGACGCGGCCGCCGGCCTCCAGCGACGCGTCGGCCACGATCCCCATGAGCCCCACCCGACCCCCGCCGTAGACCAGTTCGATGCCCCGCGCGGCCAGCGCGCGGCCGCAGGCGCGGGCGGCCTCGGCATGGATCGGCCCTCGGCCGCGCGCCGAGCCGCAAAACACGCAAATTCTCACAATATCAAGCCCTTGTGGTTCCGAATGCTCGCGAGCCCATTCGAGGCGCTTGCGTCGACCGTGGCAATCTATCACACTCAGGCCATCGGAACGAGTCGGCCGGCGGTGGGCGCTGGCCGGCGCGCTCGAGACCTTGGGGAGCTACATGATGCGGGCGGCCTACATCGAGGAAACGGGCGGGATCGAGCTCATCAAGGTCGGCGACCTGCCGCGTCCCACCCCGGGACCGGGGCAAGTGCTCGTGCGGGTGCATGCCGTCGCCCTGAACCCGATCGACCTCTACCTGCGGTCGGGGCTGATCGCGATGCCGATGGCGTTTCCCTACGTCATCGGCTGCGATTTCGCTGGGGTGGTTGAGCAACTCGGCCCCGGCGCGAGCCGGTTCAAGGCCGGCGACCGGGTCTGGGGCTCGAATCAGGGGCTGCTGGGCCGGCAAGGGGTCGCAGCCGAATACGCGGCCATCGACGAGGCCTGGGCCTATCCCACCCCCACCCTGCTGGGCGACAACGAGGCCGCCGGAATGGCGCTGGCCGGCATCACAGCGCACCTGGGCGCCTTCGAGCACGGCCGGCTCCAACCCGGCGAGACCATCTACGTCCCCGGCGGCACAGGAGGCGTGGGCTCGATGGTGATCCAGCTCGCCAAGGCCAAGGGCGCTCGCACCGCGACCAGCGCCGGCAGCCCCGAACGCGTCGAAATCTGCAAACGCCTGGGCGCTGACCTGGCCCTCAATTACAAGACCGACGACATCCCCGCACGGCTCCGCGAATTCGCTCCCGAGGGGGTTGACGTCTGGTACGAAACCCAGCGCGAGCCCAATCTCGAGGTCTCGATCCCCCTGCTCCGCAAGCGCGGGCGGATGATCCTCATGGCCGGCCGCGCCGCCAGGCCCACGCTCCCCCTGGGTGCGTTCTACCCCCGCGATTGCTCGATCCACGGCTTCGCCATGTTCAACGCCCACCCCGACCTTCAGCGCAAGGCGGCGACCGACATCAACGCCGCGATCGAGGAAGGGCTCGTGAAGCCGCTCGTCGGCCGCGCCTTCCCACTCGCGGCCGCCGCGGAGGCCCAGCGCTTCCTGGAGGAAAACACCCTCAAGGGCGCGGGCTCGCTCTCCGGCAAGGTCGTCATCACCATCGACTAATCTCACAATCGAGTCGCCATGAATCTGCTCACAACATTCGCCGGATCGATGATGGAAGGCTTCCTGCCGCGCGGCTGGGATCTGGTCAAGATCGACGCCTGTTGCTCGCTGCCGCCAGAGGCGATCCAGGACCGCCAGCCCTGGTGGAATCCCGCCTTCGAACCCGTCCCCTGCTCCTCGATCGCCGATTTCGACGTGATGATGGGGCACGAGATCGCAATGACCATCATGGTCACGATGGCGCTCGATAAGCCGCTCGCGCTCATCCTGCCCGTCGGCCCCATGGGCATGTACCGCTGGGCCGTTTACTTTCTCAAGGAATGGGATGTTTCTTGTGAAAATGTCTATGGATTTAACATGGACGAATGGAGCGATCGATCGGGCGCGACGTTGCCTTCGAGCGATCCAGGCTCGTTTGAAAACGCGATGCAAGCGGCGTTCTACGGGCCGTTGGGAAAGCTCACGGTGCCGCCGGCCAATCGTTGGTTCGCCACGGCCGATCGGCTGCCGCATTACGCCGAGCGGATCGCCGAGCTCAAGCGGCAGGGGGCGGACCTGGTGGTGATCTTCGGCGTGGGGCGGGTCTGTCACATCGCGTTCTGGGAGCCCCATTTCGCCGAGGAGTTCGCCACCGTCGATCGGTGGCGGGCGCAAACCCATCGCCTGGGCGCGCGGCTGCACCCGCTCACCATCGAGCAAAACGCGCTCACGAGCTTCAAGAGCCGCACCACGCTGGTGCCGGCCTTCGCCAACACGATCGGGCCCGGGCTGTTCCTTCAGGCCGACCGGATCATCGGCGGCGCGGAGGGGGTCTTCGGACGCGGCATGCAGTGGCAGGGGGCGAGCCTCTGGATGACCCTTCGTTACGGACCCGACCCCTGGGTGCCGAGCTCGTTCATGCCCACCCTGCCCGGCCGGCTGTTTTATCTCCGCGAACTGGCCGGCCCGCTCGAGCCCGCGATGAACTAGGACAGGCGCCGCCGGCCAGCAAGCGCTAGCGCTTGGCTCCAGACGCGCCGCCCGCCTTCTCCTGGGCGGCACGAGCTCGCTTCTCGAATTCCGCCCTCCGCTCTTCCATCTGTTTGCGGAAGATCTCGCCCAGGTCGTCCTTTGCTCCCGGCTGAGTCAAGTCCTGCCCTTTCTTGGTGACCGCCAGGAATCCGATGCACATCTCGTCATGGGTGGCCTCGCCCCAACCGACCAGCTTGGGAGGATGGTTGGGGTTGCGGGGGTTCGAGGCCGTGTTGTCATAATGGGCCTCGACCAGCAGCCGCGAGCCCTTGGGAACGTCGAACGGGTGCTCGAAATAATACGACTGCTGCCAGTTGAAGTCCCAGTCGTCGATCTTGATCAGATCCCTGACCTTGCCGTCGGGGAGCTCGAGCGACATCGTCATGTCACGGCCGAGCATGTGCATATGAGGAGTGACCGCGTAGGCAACCACGTCGACGGGGATCTCCCACGACGCCTTGATCTCGGTGTTCGACTTGCCGGGCGGGAGCTGCATCTGGGTGTTGAGGGCGGCATTCCAGTGCAGCGTCTGCTTGATCGGCCTCCGGGAAAAATAGAGGCCGACCTGGGTGCGGTCGGTCTCGGCCTTCCCGCTGGGGTGATAGTGAACTTGAATGATCACGTCGCTTTTCTTGGGGAGCGAGCGGCCGACGCCGTCGGGCAGAAAGCTGGGCCGCATGCCAGGCGCCCAACCCCCAAGGTCGCCGTGGATCGGCTCGCCAGGGCCCGCAAAGCACGCATAGCCCGGGCCGGGCTCGGCCAGGTCGCGCTCGCGCGCCTTGCCAGAAACGTCGACATATGCAAGCACGTGGTGCACGACCCTGCGATTGCCCGGCCGATAGTCGATCGCGCTCACGTAGACGTCGTCGGGCAGATTCGTGGGGGCGACGAAACAGCGATACACGTCCTCGCCGCCGGCCGCCACCGGGAAATCGCAGCCGAGGTCGACGACCAGATCCGGGGCTCCGAGCGCCCATTCGCTGGAAAACTGGGGCCTGGGAGGGGTTTGCGCGCGATCGCCCTCGGGCGCTCCCGATTCGGCCCAGGCGACCAGGGTCGCGACCGCGCGGTCCGCGAGAGCCCGCGACTCCTTGAGCGGCACGCCAAAGTGCGCGACCGGCTTCCAGGGGGGCATGACGTGGCTTTCGACCACGGTCGCGATGTCGCTCGCTCGCTTGCGGGCCTGTTCATAGGTTTCCAGTGCGAACGGGCCGACCTGACCGCGACGATGGCACTCGACGCAGTGTGCATTCAAGATCGCCGCCACATCGCGGGAATACGTGGGATTGGCCGGTCCCGCGGCCGTCTCGGGGAGCGGGCATCCGATCGCGGCCGCGCGGGGGACGGCGACCTCCTTGCCCTTGAGCACCGCCGTGAGCGCGTCCTTGAGCTCGCTCGCCCCAGGGTTCGCGTTCCGCACGCCCCGGGCCGCGAATTGATCGTCAATCCGCCCCCGATAGCGAATCTCGCCCCGGTCGTCGAGCACGACCGATTCGGGGGTCATCGTGACCCCCAGCTTCCGCGCCAGCACGCCCGACGGATCCCGCGCGAGCTCGAGCCGGAGCGAAAAATCGCGGGCATGCTGCTCGACGTCGTGGTTGCTCAGATCGGGGTCGACGCACACGCCCACGAAGCGGACCGGCCGCCCCTTGAAGCTCGCCATCAGCTCGTCGAGCGTGGGGCTGTAGGCGTTCGAAATCGGGCATTCGGTCGAATAAAAGACGATCGCCGTCGCCCCCCCCTTGGGCGCGGCCAGCCCCAGCCGCTTGCCATTCGTCCCGGCCGCCGAGGCGCCCCTGAACGAGCCCACATCCCCCGCCCAGCCCGATCCGGCGGCCGAAACAAGGGCCAAAAGCCCCAACAGCCCCGCCCCGCGTGCCACAGCCAGATTCCGCATCGCCTTTAGCCCCGATCACAAGAGGATAAACACGTCATTCGGTGAGGTTCCGTCGATCACCACGGTCCAAGGCACGAGCGCTGATCGGAAGGTTCCCAAACGGCCAACTCATTCTACAAAATCAGAACCGATCTGGCGCTCCTCAAGGATTCAAGGCGCGGCGGCGGCCGGAATCGCGGCGGAGGGCTCGCCGGGCTCGAACGCCGACGCCGCGGCCATCAGCAAGAGACCCAGAAGAAGCGCGATCGAGAGCTTGAGCCGGTCGTGCGAGTGAAAATGGAGCTCGGGCAGGATGTCGGAGAGTGCGACGCAGAGGAAAGTCCCCGCCGAAAACGCCAGCGCGCAGGCCGTCCAGGCGACGCCCGGCCCCGGGCGCAAGGCACCCACGCCCAGCGCGAAGAGGACAGCCCCCAGGGGAATCATCATCGCAAATCCCAGATTCACCAGGTGTCCCACAAGCCGCGACGAGCCGCCGCGCACCAGGAGCGACGTGATCGTGAGCGCGTCGGCCGGCTTGTGCGCCAGCGTGGCCAGAAAAACCCCGAGCGACGTCGAGCCCAGACCCTTGTACAACGCCTGGTCCGCGAAGACCGCGCTCGCGAGCGCGACCCCCCCGACCAGCGAATGAAACCCGAGCCCGAGCGCGGTCGCACCCCACGGCATAAAATGGCCTGTTCGCTCGTGCGATCCGTCTCCGTCGCCGGATCCATGATCGTGGGCGCCGCTCTCAAGGCCGGCGCTCGATCGAGCTTCGCGCGGTTTGTCGTGGGTTTCGTGATGATGGAACGAGAAGAATCGCTCGACGAAAAACAGCGTGAGCAGGCCCGCCGCGGTCCAGGGAATCGTCGCAGACGATCCCACCCGAACCGCCTCGGGCATCATGTGAAAAAACGACGCCCCGAGCATCACGCCCGCCGAAAAGCTCAGATAGACTTGCAGACGCGTATGGTCGAGAGCCCGGGACAGCGGCAACAGCCCCCCCAGGACGCTCACTACCACAATCGCCAAACAAAGCAGTGCAAGAGTCGTCGTCATTCGGGGCGGCCTTCGCTCTTCCGCTGGGATCAACCCTTGTCTCGAGTCGTCCGGAATCGAGATAATGGTTGGACGACGACGAAACGCACGGCTCCGACGGCGAGGAATTCGGTGATCCCTTCCCGCGCGGATCGGATGACCAAGGATCAAGGTGTTGCGATGTCAAAACTGAGCGAGGCCGAGATCGTCGAGCGAACGCCCCTGGCGAAAGGCTGGGATCGACACGGCGACATGCTGGTCAAAACCTGGACTTTTCCCTCGTTCCGGCGATCCATGGAATTCGTCAACGAGGTCGCGGCCCTGATCGAGAAAAGCGACCACTATCCCGACGTGATGATCTCATTCCGAACCGTCCGGATCGAGATGTCCACACACGACGTCGGCGGTCTCACCGACCGCGATTTCGTGCTCATCGGCGAGATCAACGAGCTGCGCACCGACCGCTAATAACATCCAAGCGTGGCCTCGCGCAGCCAGAAAAACGTAACACGGTCGGCCCAGGCGCGTTCCGAGTCGATCGCGGAGCGGCCGGGTTATTTCGCGCCGGCTTTGCCGCCCCGACGCGGGCCCGACACGCCTGGGGCCAGGCGGCGAAACTTGGTCTTGGGTACGTTGTAGACCCCCTTTTCGGGGCTCCAGCGGTCGTCTTCTTGCAAGATCGCCAGCCGTTCTGGACGGGTCAGTACGTTCCGGGCCCGCGTCAGGCCCAGCCCTTTTTTCAAGCTCTTATCAAGCGACATGGATTCCTCGTCGATCGTCGAAAAGGCACGAGAGTCAGAGCCCCATGCCGCATTCCCACTGTCCCCGAGCGGTCCAAAACCCGTCTCGGATTCGCTCTGAAGATCCTACTCGCCATTGGACTCGATCGCAAGCGAACTCTCGAAGGCTCGGTGGGCAGTGCGGCCGATTGAGAGGGTGGCGGCCGACAAGCCTGGTACGATCCGCCATGCCCGCGGTAGGATCAACCAAGATGGAAACCACCGCGCCCGTCCAAGATCCGACCCGCCCAGGCGTTCCCGCGACCGCGGAGCCGGCGCTCCCGGTCATTCGCGAGCACATCGTCCGGATGCCGGCAACGTGCCTGGGAAAGCCGCGAATCGTGGGGAGGCGGATCAAGGTCGAGCAGGTCGTGCTCTGGCACGAGCGCCAGGGGATGAGCCCCGCCCAGATCGTCTCGACCTGGCCGCACCTGACGCTCGCTGACATTCATGCCGCGCTGTCACGCATCCGCGCTCGGAGGAGTGGCGTCGTCAAACGGGGCGGCCCACGCGGCGGCTAGCCGCCCTCACCCCTTCGGCCGCGGCGTGCCTGGCCGACGGCGTACGTCCCAGACGATGGCTGTTCCTCGGTGGAATCCGGCGAGGAGCTTGGTGCCGTCCGGCGAGAACGCCAACACGACGGCGCGGTCGTCGCGGGGCTCGAGTGTGAGCAGCGGCTCGCCCGTGGCGACGTCGTAGAGCCGGATCTTGTCCTCGCTCAATGGCTCCAGGTAGTGCCGGACGGACGTCGCCAGAGTGTTTCCGTCGGGTGAGACCGCCAAGAAACAGCCATCGCCGTGGGGATGCTGAATGGTGCGCCGCAGTGCGCCCGTCTCGACATCCCAGAGGGAGACGGCCTTCGCGGCGAACGACGCCAGCACGCGGCCGCCGTCGCTGAACGCGGCGTCGTGGAACAATTGCACGAGGACGCCTCGCCGGGCGGGCTTTTGCTGGTCTCGTGGGCGCCAGTCGAACCTGGACCGGCGCAACTCACCGCCCGTGATCGCGTTCAGCCGGATGACTTCGCCGTTCCCCTGGGCCAGCTCAATCGAGGCCGAATTGGGTCGGAACTTCATCCAGCGCAGGTCCAACCAGCCTCCTTTTTCACCGTCGGGGGGTGAGCTCCAGTGGGTCCGACCGGTGCCAACCTCGATTCCCCGAAGCTGTATCACCAATCGAGATCCGGAAAGAGGGGAGGCGACGACGAGGATCCGGCCATCAGGCGAAAGCGCCGCCTGGGTGATCTCCGGTTGATCAACCTCGCGCACCAAGATTCCGCCGGTTGCCTCGTAAACCGCGATCCTGCCACGGCGCTCCGCCCCGCCCGCCGCGACGACGAATCGGTCGTCGCTGGAAAACCCCACAAAGTTAGGAGCGAGGACGCTGTTGAACGAAACGCTGTTCAAGCTCATGGGCTTATGCCATGTCCGCTTGCCGCTCGCGACCTCCCACACCCGGACGCCCCCGTCTCGATACCCGAGGACGACTCGGCGACCGTCTGACGACCAGGCGGCCGAGGTCGGCTCGCCCCTCGGCATGCCCTCTTCGTCGTGCAGCCGACGACCGGTTTTCAAGTCGTGGATGGCGACGGTCCCACCGATCGCGTGGGCGACGACGGAGCCGTCCGGGGAAAAGGCCGGGCGGGCGCCACCGGAACCCGGCGACTCGATCATCCGCTCGACTCGCCCGGTCGTGGCGTCGAGGATCCGCAGCGAGCCGATATCGGCCACGGCCACACGCCGGCCGTCATGCGACAAGGCCGCATATCCGAGTCCCTGACAATCCTCGCCGCCGAGAACCTTGACCCGCTCGCCGCTCTCGAGGTTCCAGAGTCGAACCTCGGACAACGTCACGCTGGCCACATTCTTCGGGAGTCCCGCGAGGCTCGTCAGGTTGACCGGCACGGTGCAATCACCAGCCGAGAGGATCAGTCGACCGTCCGACGTCACCGCCAGGGAGTTGATGCTAGGATTCGAGGCGCCCTGGCGGTCGCTATGGGCCCGCTCGATTCGATGGAGAAGCTGGCCGTCCTCGATCCGCCAGATGGAGATCGTGGTGGCGGAGCCGACGACCAGCCTGCGCCCCTCGGGCGTGAACGTCACGCGTTCAGCGCTCTCCGAGCCCGGCTGTGGGCCGGGGAGTGGACCCAATCCGCCCGCAAGCCTGTTCGGCCGGCCCGTCGCGCTCCAGGGCGCCCTCAGATCCCGAAACGGTTCCCTGGGTCGATCAATGCGCCGTAGGCGCGCCCAACCGTCGATGCTGGCCGTCGCCACCTGGAGCCCATCGGGCGAGAAGGCCACGTCATTGACCGTGCCAGTGTAGGCGGCCAGGTCGACGATCACGTTGTCGACCAGTCCCCCTCCTCCATGGATCCGCTCCCGGAAGAGCAACCGATCGCCAGTCAGATCCCAGAGCCCGACTTGCCCGTTCGTCTCGCCCCAGAGGAGCCTCGTGCCATCGGGCGAGAACGTGAGACACTGGACCGAACCCGGCGGCTCGACCGCCGGCGCGAGCAGCCTCTTCAGCCGTCCTGATCGGACGTCAAAGATGGAGATGCGGGGGAACTCGCTGTTGGACTCGGCGGCGGCGATCAACCGGCCGCCGGGGACGAACCTGAGATCCGTGATCTCACTCCGCGTCCTGAGCTCAGCAGCCCCGAGCTGTACCAAAGCACGAGTCGGCAGAGGCGACCCGTCTCCTGGAGCGTTCGCCTCAACGCCCCGACCACCGACCGCCATCCGGGAGGCCTCAACCTTCTGGATCCTGATGGCGGCCGGACCCAGGACCACGATGGCGACCGCGATCGGGAAGGCGCATCGCCAGACCGAAGCATGCGTGGGCTCGGTCAGAAGTCGCTGGATCCGCTCGAACAGGCGGCCCGCCCGCGCGGCCTGCACGACGGCGATGCGCTCCCGAGGGACGGAGGCCAGCCGCATCAGGGTTTCCGCGAACGCCGACGGATCGCCGGGCATCGCGGCCAGATCACAGGCGAATTCAGATTGAGCCTCGAATCGCGCCACCGCCCACCAGGCCAGCGGGTTGAACCACTGAACCACCCCTAGGCCCCGCGCCAGAAGCGTCGTCCACAGGTCTCCGCGCCGGTAGTGCGCCAGCTCGTGCCGCATGATCGAGCCGCGCTCGGCGGGCGCCAGGCAGGTCCAGCACGGCTCGGGTACGACCAGGCAATAACCAGAGGGCAGCCGGCACAAGGCCGGTCCCGCGTCCCGACTCACGAACAGCGAGATCGACGCCCCGACAGCCTGCTCGTCGAGGATCCGCCGCCATTCGGCTTGCCATTCCACAGGCGCCGATCGAGCCCGCCGAATACGGCCTACGAACGAACCATAGCGCAGAGCGCCGACCCCAAGCAGCGCCGCGACGCCAGCAAGCCAGCAGCTCAGCACCGCGACCGACCAAGTAAATCCAAGGGCCTCCGCCCCGGGGTCGGGCGCTGACGACTCGCTCGCGGGCGAGACGACGACCTCAACGTCGAGAGCCGGTCCGCGACCGACCTCGCCGCCCGCCATCCCGCGCCCGGACTCAGCCGTCGTGCGGAGCAGGTCGAGCGCGATCGCGCCAGCCGGCTCGCGCCCCGACGACACGCCGGGCGCTCCAGAATCTTGACGGATCGGGATGGGCAAGGGCGCCATTACCACTCCTTGCAAGAGGACGAGCAGCCACGCCCACTGCTCGGCCCGCGGCGCGCGCAGCCGCGTCAGCCGCACGCTCGCCCCGACCAATAGCGCCGCGACCGACAGCCCCAGCGAAGCACGCAAGAGCCCGACAACGACCCACTCCACGGCCTGAGTCATGGCTTCCTCCTCGAGATCCTCGCGGACTCCGACCTCTGCTGGGCCTGCTCCAGCAACTCCCTGAGCCGGACGATCTGCTCCTCGGTCAACGTCCGATCGCCGAGCAGCCGGGCGACGAGCGGGACCACGTCGCCTCGGCCGAGCTTGGCGACAAGCTCGCGGAGGTGGCCAATCGTCACCTGCTCGCGCGACACCGCCGCGCCATAGCGAGCCGGGCGGTCCGCCGAGCGGACGACAAGCCCCTTCTCGGCCAAGCGGTTCAGCCGGGTCTGCATCGTGGGATAGCTCACCGGCGCGCCGTACGCCCCAAAGGCTTCGTGGGCCTCACGGATCGTGAGCGGCCCCCGGGCCCATAGCATCCCAAGGATTTCCAGCTCTCCCGCGGCCACCCGAATCGCTCGACGGCCCATCACCATTCCTCGCTCGACCACACTTATGACACAAGTCATGAACACGATCCTATCGGCCTCGTCCTCGGATCGCAAGCCTCACGCCCCAAGGACGAGGGCCGTGGCCGACGGAGCGGAAAGAACCCGGGACCTTCACGGGGCCTCGTACCCGTCGCCGCCACGTTCCGCCGGCTCGATCGCCGGTCCCGACGCGGACGGTCCACGGCCCCCGCGCTCCCATGCCAGAAACGCCGCCGCGCCGAGCGCCAGGGTCGACAGCCCGTATGCCAGCACCCGCCATTCGGCCGAGAAAAAGATGAACAGCCAGCCGGCCAGTGCGACGACCGAGGCAAGCGGATACAGCGGCGCGCGGAACGGCAACCGCTCGGGGGTAAGCCCGCGCAACCGCCAGAGGGTCGCGATCTGCCCGACGAACTGGATCAGGATCCGCGTCGACAAGAGCGCGGCGATGACCGTTCCCAGGCTGAACAAGCAAGACGCCGCCGCGATCGCGCCGACCAAGAGCAGCGCCCGATGCGGAAACCCGCCCTCGCGATGGGTCGCGGCGAAGAAGCCGAAAAAGTCGCCAGCCCGGGCCGCGGCGTAGGGAATCCGGCTGTATCCCAAGAGCGCCGTGAACGTGGCCGCGACGGCCGTCCAGATGATCATCACCGTCACCAGATTGGCCGCCCAGGGCCCGATCCGTCGCGCCATGAGGTCGCTGGCGATGTGATTCGACGCCGCGACATCCGGCCACGGCATCGCGCCTAAAATCCCGATATTCATGGCCAGGTACAGAACCGCGATCGCAACCACCGAGATCAAGATCGACCGCGGGATCGTCCGGTGGCCGCGATCGACTTCGTCGCCCAGGTAACAGACCTGGTAATAGCCCAGATAGTCGTAAAGCGCGATCGAAAGGGCCAGCCCCAGGCCGCGGGCGTGGCCGCCGTCCCACCGCCAGGCGTCGGGTGGATCAACAAAGGCCAGCGCGGGATCGAAATGCACGAGGGCCGTCACGGTCACCCAGCCGATCGTCGCCATCATCCCTACCCAGAGCACCACCAAGAGCCGGCCGATCCGCTCGATCCTCCGGTAGGCGAGCCAGGTCGCCAGCCCCACGATCGCGACCGCGACGAGCTGATCCCAGCCCACGATCCCCGAAATCGGCAGACCCAGCCCACTTGGCCGCCACGCTGGCGTCGCAAGGCCAGGCAGAAAAAAACCCAGATATTTGGCGACGCCGATTGCGCCCGTGGACGCCTCGAGCGGACCGCTGAACACAAATTGCCACACGAAGACAAACTTGAGCAGCCGGCCCAGTCGCGACTGGCCGTAGGCCGCCTGATAGAAATGGTACGTCCCGCCCGATCCCGGAAACGCGGCCGCCAGCTCGCTCCAGACCATGCCATCGCAAAGCGCGATCGCCGCGCCCAGCAGCCAGCCAACCATCGCCTGGGGCCCGCCCATGGCGAGCACGATCGACGGGATGGTGATGAACGGGCCAATCCCCACCATCATCGACATGTTCAGGCTGACCGCCTGAAATAAGCTCAGGCGCCGCGCGGTCATCGCTGGGGCTCCCCATGATCGCGCCCCAGACGATCCAGGACGGCTCTGGAGTTTACCCCAAGCCAGCCCGAAATTGAGCCCGATCAGGAGATTCGAGCAGCCGCGTGGGCCGGGCTATCTCCAGATCTGATCGCGCTCGTGCTCGGGAAGGTCGCGAAGCGGAGTGTCGAGGATGTGCTCGCGACCGTAAACAAGCTGGTTGAAAATCTCATAGGAAAGCGCCGTCTCGAAACGGATGCGAATCTTGAGACCGCCAAGAAACGCGCGGCGGGCGGCGACGACCCTTCCTTCGATCCACTCGTCCTCGGCCATTCCGGCGGGGCGCAGCCAGATCGGTTGGTCGGCGCCCGGCGCCCGACGGCCTACCGTCCCGATCTGGCAACCGTTCATCGAGAGGTCGACCAGTTCGCAGGTCAGCGACACAAACGATTGGCCCTCCCACCAACCCACTCGGGCCCGCGGAATCTTGACGATGTAACGGCAGACTCGACGTCGTTCGCCGGCGGCGCGATAAGCGGTCACGATCTGGGATGCAAGTAGATTCCATGCGGCGTTCATGGGCGTGATCGATTCGTCGATGAGAAAAGCCGATTCCGTCCGGACGGCGGACCCAGGACTCGTTTGCAGGAACGCTAGGACGGCTGCGCCGCCTTGTCAAATCCCGGCATTCAGATCCGGGTCATGACCAAGCAGGCGTTCTGGCCGCCAAAGCCGAAGCTGTTGGAGATCGCCGTTCGCAGGTATGTCTCGCGGCTCGTGTTGGGGACGTAGTCGAGGTCGCACTCGGGGTCGGGAGTGGCAAGATTGATCGTGGGCGGGATCACGCCGTCCTGGAGCGAGAGTGCGGTCGCGGCGGCCTCGACCGCCCCCGATGCGCCGATCAAGTGGCCGATCATCGATTTCTGAGAACTCATCGGAATCGACCCCGCTCGGTAGCCGAAGACTCGCTTCACGGCGACCGTCTCCATCAGGTCGTTGAGCCGGGTGCTGGTGCCGTGAGCATTGATATAGTCGATTTGCGAAGCGTCGGTTTTGGCCTCGCGCAACGCCGCCGTCATCGCCAGCGCGGCCCCCTTGCCCTCAGGCTCGGGACGGGTGATCCCAAAAGCGTCAAACGACGATCCATAGCCAGTGACTTCCGCGTAGATCGGCGCGCCGCGGCGGCGGGCGCGCTGATAGTTTTCCAGCGTGAGCACCGCAGCCCCCTCGCCAAGCACAAACCCATCACGCTCGGCGTCGAAGGGGCGCGACACCTCGGCCGGCGGGCGCACCGACGCACTGATCGCCTTCATGGCCTGATAGGCGACGAAAAGCTGCGGATCGAGCCGGCTGTCGCAACCCCCCGCCAGCATGACGTCGGCGTCGCCCCGCGCGATCAGCCGAAACGCCTCGCCCACCGCCTGCGTCCCCGCGGCGCAGGCCGTCACGATCGTGTTGTTCGGCCCCATCGCCCGGTGCAAAATCGAAATGTGCGCCGCCGCCATGTTCGGCAGATGCTGGAGCAGCCAGAGCGGGAAGATCGACTCCGCCCGCTCGATCGCGAACCGGCCGAAATCAAACTCCCCGTCCGTGCCCACGCTCCGCAGAATCGGGCCGACCAGTTCACCCACATCCACCGGAGTGATCCCGGCCCCCATGCAGACGCCAAACCGCGACGGATCAAGACGGTTCGTGACGATTCCCGCATCCTCAACCGCCAAGGCCGCGGCGCCCACCGCGAATCGCACCGCTCGGCTCATGAGCTTGAGGTTCTTCTTGTGCTCGCCAAGGTACGGCAGCACGTCGAAATTCTTCACCTCGCCCGCGATCTTGATTCCCAACCCCGAGGTATCAAAGCTCTCGATGTAGCCCACCCCCGAGCGGCCCTCGAAGATCGCCTCGCGAAAGGCGCGACGACCAATCCCATTGGGCGCGACCACCCCTACTCCTGTAACGACCACGCGGCGCATCGCTTCCCCCCACGCTCTCTCACGTTGCCAAAACACTTGTTGTGCGGGGCATCCAGGTTTCCTTGAACCGCCTCCCTCCCTGTTCAACCATCCAGATCCATCACCACCGGCGCGATCTCACCAGTTCCTCAACCATGGAATCGATCCATATCGCGCCAATCATTTATTTTACCCACCTTGCTCTGTTTCTTCTATGAAAGATCAATCCAGCGTTGAACTGTGTGGTGACGAATTGACCCGCCAAGGCCCTTCCCCGACAATGAGGCGGCCGAAATCTTGATGGAAGGCCATTCGCCCGTTCAAGTTTACCCTGCTGACTGATCTTACCATACGCCCCTCTCAAGAGCAAACGAGGGTCGGACGATTAGGCTGTCTAGACAAACACCACAATACAGGCTGTTTGGCCAATTGATGGGTGTCAGGGTCAAAATCCTGGGAGTGATGTTCGGGTTTAGTGGGATGATTTCGCGAGGGTGTCGGCCCGAGAAGGGGTTGGAACTCGCCGGGGGGGAGAGCGAAAATGGGACTGGGATTGGCGGCACGTTCGACCTTGATTGCTCCATCGGCCACGCTGGCGATGGGGGCCGAGGCGCGGAGACTCAAGGCCAAGGGGATCGAGGTTCTCGATTTCGCGCTCGGCGAGCCTGACTTCGACACGCCGGCCAACGTGCAGGAGGCCGCTTTCAAGGCCATCCGGGGGGGCCAGACGCATTACACGCCGCCAGCCGGGATTGCCGAGCTGCGTGACGCCGTCGCGATGCTCTACACCCGGCAGCACGGCCTGCCGACCGAATCCAGCCAGGTCGTGATCTCGAACGGGGCCAAGCACTCGATCCACAACGCACTCATGGCGGTCTGCGGCCCGGGCGACGAGGTGATCATCCCCGCCCCTTACTGGGTGAGCTACTCGGACCTCGTCAAGCTGACCGGGGCGACGCCGATTGTGATCCCGACCACCGAGGCCGAAGGGTTCAAGCTCAGCCCCGAGCGCTTCCTGGCCGCGGTCAACCCGCGCTCCAAGCTGCTCATGATCAACAGCCCCTCAAACCCGACCGGGGTCGTCTATAGCCGCGACGAGATCATCGCGCTCGCCGACGCCGTCCTCACGACCAACGTCGGCGTCCTCTCGGACGAGATCTACGAACAGCTCACGTATGGATCGGTGCAACCTACCTGCTTTGCCGCCCTACGCCCTGAGCTGGCCGATCGAACGATCACAATCTCGGGCGTCAGCAAGACTTATGCCATGACCGGCTGGCGCATCGGCTGGGCGGTCGGGCCGGTTCCGGTGGCCAAGTTCATGGGCGATCTCCAGAGCCAGGAGACGTCCAACCCCTGCTCGGTCAGCCAATGGGCGGCCCTCGAGGCGATCACCGGGCCCCAGGATTCCGTCGCATTCATGAAGGCCGAGTTCACCAAACGCAGGCGGTTCGTACTCGACAAGATCGAAAAACTGCCCGGGATCGAGTGCCTGGCGCCCGGAGGGGCCTTTTACGCCTTCATGAACGTCCGCTCAACCTTCGGGTCGACCCTTTCCGGACGCACCATCAACAACTCCACCGACTTTTGCCTCGCCGCCCTGGCGGAGGCCAACGTCGCCCTCGTCATGGGCTCGGCATTCGGGGCCGAAGGTTATGCCAGGATGTCGTTTGCGACCAACATGCAGACCCTCGAGAAGGGCTTCGCCGCACTTGAGAGATTCTTGAGTTCCACCTGACCGTCGGTCGATGTAAAGCCAGGCGGCCAGAGCAATGCTCGAGACAATCCAGATCGGCTGCCAAGATCGCGCTTGTGGTCTGGGCCGACTTGGTTTACGGTACGCGGCCCATCCCAGAATCACCGCATCGCTTTCGTCCGTCCGCCATAATTGCCTTGCCGGTTTTGGGTTCGAGCCATGATTGGGGAGTGGGCCATGAACGGCCGTCGGCTACTCATGATGACGGCGCTGGCCTTCATGGGCTCGAGCGGCTGTGCGGCCTTTGGTTTGCGATCCCCCACCCCCGCCAAGCCCACTCTGGCCCGAAAGTCCTTGGAAGTCGAGAACTTCGTCGCCAGCTACAACGAAAACGCCGAGCGGATCAAGAGCCTTCAGGCACGCCCCTCGATCGGCGTGTCGGGTCAGGGCGTCCGGGGGCGGGTCGACGGCCATCTGGCACTCGAGCGGCCGCGAAACTTCAAGCTCGTCTTGAGCCACGTGAACTCGAACGTCGCCGATATCGGTTCGAACGACCAGGAGTTCTGGTTCTGGGTGCAGAACAAGCAAGACAAGTCGATCTACTGGTGCGACCATGCGGATCGAGAGAAGAGCGCCCTCGCCCAGAGCTTCAAGCCCGACTGGATCGTCGAGGTCATGGGGCTCAGGCCGATCTCGTCCGCCGAGGCGATGGGTCTGACCACCAAGCCAGGGCCCGAGCCCGGCACGACGACCATCGCCTTCCCCGGCCGAAACGCCGACGGCCTCGCCCCACGCGAAATGGTCGTCTGGAACCAGAACCGGCGAATCAAGGAGTATCGACTCTATTCCGCCGACCACAAGACGGTGATCGCCCACGCCGAGATCAAAGGTTACAAGACCTACACGCTCGATTCGGACGCGGGGAGCTTGGCCGACGTCTGCCACCTGCCCGAGAACGTTCGACTCGAGTGGAAGCCGGAACAGCTCGCGCTCGACGTGGCTCTCAAGGAAGTGAAGATCAATCAGCTCGACCCGGATCGATCGGCGGCTCGATTCGTTGAGCCCAAGCTCCCCGGCTATGCGCGGGTGAATCTGGCGGAGCTGGCTCGCGGACGGGGGTCCGAATCAGGAACGACCGTTCGCCGCACTCTCCCGTCCCCGCCGCATGACGACGGCGTGAGGTTGGGTGCGCCGACTCCAATCGACGATGCCACGTCGATGAATGGACCTGCTCGGGCTCGATTCGATGAGGTGATCGGCGCTCCCATGCCGAACGCTCCCGGCGGCGAGCTCGCGCAGGGCCTGCGGGCGGGAACGTTGGGCCTTGGGGTCGACCGCTGACCCGTTCACCGCGGACCGCCGGCGCGACGTCTCAGCCCGCGCTGCGCTGTTCGGCCGCTTCCCGCAAGCGCTTCCGCGCCTTGGCCAAGATCGGGCCGACAGAGTTCTCGGGGATGCCCATCCGCTTGCCGATCTGGCGATAGTTCAAAAACTTGAGGTGATACATCCGGACGATTTCGGCCTCGCGCTCGGGTAGATCCTCGAGCATCCGCTCGACCTCGTCGGCCGACAGGACCGACTCGACCTCGCCCGACGCACCCTCCTCGACAATCGCGCGGTGAGCGCTCGTGTGGCCAAGCTCTTCCTCGCGATGCCGCTTCACGAGCTGCTTGATGCAAGTCCGCCGGGCGACGACCGTAAGGTACGTCGGCAGTGAGCTTTGGCCCTTGAAACGCCGGAGCACCGCGTAATTGTCGTCGACGATCTTGAGGAACACCTCGGCCGCGACGTCTTCCATGTCCTCGGACGACAGCGTGCGGCTTCGCGCGTAAGCCGCATGGCCGATCACGTGATAGATCAAACCCACGTACCGGTCGACGAAGTCGTTCCACGCGCCCGGTTCTTTGTTCAGGCAACGATCGATGAGTTTGCGATCGATATCCGCCAAGGGCATGATCTTGCCTCCTTTCACGTAAAGAAGGCTCAATGACGATGAGGCCGAGTGTTCAGGTCGACGTCTTCCTAAATCCACCCAATTTTAACATAGGAATGGACCATGGCAACGTTTCGACCCAGGTGATCGCGAAAGATGGGAAATCCCCGGTGGCAGCCGAGGGTCGCGAACGCCGGGTCTGGTCGATCGCGTCCGGCTCACTGTCTTTCGCGCGAGTTCCACTGTATATTCTAGGCGTCAAGAAGGGGCTCGTGACGCCCGTCCGAGGGACATTGACGTTCCCTGTCTCTTGATCCTCTAACCGCGTGGTTTGTGCGAGGAGATCGGGAATTGGAAGAGTCGACCGCCCCGCCCAAGATCGTCATCGCCGACGACAACCACCAGAACGTGGAGTTGCTCGAAGCCTATCTGGGGGATTTCGATTGCGAGATCCAGACGGCCCACGACGGCGAAGAGACGCTCCGTGTGGTGGAGGAGTTCGGCCCGGACTTGCTCTTGCTCGACGTGATGATGCCCCGCTTGTCGGGATTCGAGGTCTGCAAGAAACTCCGCGCCGGCGAGGCAACCAAGGATCTCTTGATCCTGATGGTGACCGCGCTCAACGAGGCGGCCGACTTCGAGCGCGGGGTCCAGGCGGGGGCCGACGATTTTCTCACCAAGCCGGTCAACAAGATCGAGCTGCTCTGTCGCATCCGGGGGCTCTTGAGGGTGCGGCACTTGAAAACCCAGCTCGACCGGACCCTCGCGTATCTCGCCGAGTTCGAGGCGGCCAGCCGGGCGACAACCCGGGAACCGAGGCCCTCGTGAGCCCAAACCACGCGGGACGGCGAAACCTCTGTTTGCCGGCGCAGGCGCGATGACGCCCATTCCAAGAGTGCTTGTGCGCCCGCGCCGCGCTCGACCTTTTTTCGCGCGGCATCCGTGGGTTTTCGAGCCCTCGATCGCACGCGTCGAGGGCGATCCGCAGCCCGGAGACGAGGTCGTGCTCGCGACCCGCGAGGGCCAGTTCATTGCGCGCGGGCTTTACAACCCCGCCAGCACGATCCGCGTCCGGCTCTACCGCTGGGACGATGAACCTCTGGACGAGGCGTTCTGGGTGGGCCGAATCGCGGCGGCCGAACGATTGCGAACGAGCCTCCTCGGCCTGGCCGCTCCCGGGGCGGCCTACCGCCTGGTCGCGAGCGAAAGCGACGGCGTCTCGGGCCTCACCGTCGACCGCTACGACCACCACCTGGTCGTGCGCTTCTCGAGCCTCGCGCTCTTCCATCGGCGCGACCTGCTGCTCGCGCAACTGGCCCGGATCAAGGGCGTCCAGGGCTTGCTCGCGCGCGCCGAGAAGGGAGTCGCCGAGCGCGAGGGCCTAACCGACCTCCCGGAGACCATCCTGGGCGCGCCCCCCGCGGGCCCAGTCCTGATCGAGGAAAACCAGCTCGCGTACCGGGTCGACCTCCAGGGTGGTCAAAAGACGGGATTCTATCTCGACCACCGCGACAACCGACTGGCGACGGCGCGATATTGCCGGGACCGCCGCGTGCTCGACCTTTTTTGCTACACCGGCGCGTTCTCGTTGTCCGCGCTTTTTCACGGAGCCGCCGCATCGACCCTGGGAATCGACGGCTCGGCGTCGGCGATCGAGCGAGCCCGCGAGAACGCCGCCTTGAACGGCCTCGACCGCGCTCGGTTCGAGACTGGCGACGCCCTCGAGTCGATCGCCCGACTGCGCGATCAAGGCGAGCGCTTCGGGGTGGTGATTTGCGACCCGCCCAAATTCGCGCGTAGGGCCAAGGACGTCGAATCCGCGCTCAAGGGCTACGCTCGGCTCTATCGCGCGGCCATCGAGATCCTCGAACCCGACGGCGTCCTGGTCGCCTGCTCGTGCTCGGGTCTGGTCGACCGCGTGATGTTTTCCGACGTGCTCGCTAGCGCCGCCGAGCTCGCCGGGCGACCGTTGCAGATCCTCGAACAGCGCGGCCAGGCACCCGACCATCCCGTCGCCGCAAGCTGCCTCGAAACCGACTATCTCAAATGCCTCATCTGCCGCGTCGAAGGGTAAGCAACCGATCTGGGGCGACCGACGGGCATCAGCTTAGTCACACCGGTAGTGTTTCGGCCAGGTCAGGGCTGAAATCGATCGCGTGAAAGCGGGCCGCCGGTTAGCTGGTTCATGAGCGCGCGCATTTCCTCGAGCCGGGCGTGCTCGCGAGGGTCCGCGACCAGGTTCGAGAGCTCGCCGGGATCGGCGTCGAGGTTGTAGAGCTCGTCAAAGCTGCTCCCCTCGCGGCGCAGATAGACCCAGCCGTTCCGGGTCAGGGACGACCAGGCCGCGCGGGCGGCCATGGCCTTGGCGAGATCGGGTTCCACGGGGTCGGTCGGCACGACCTCGGCGAGCGCGGGCGAGACCTCGCCAGACCCGCCCTTCCGTGAATCCCACAAGCCGACCAGCGAGCGACCCGGGAATGGCGAATCCGATCCCCACCCCAGGATGTCAACGATCGTGGCCGGCAGATCGCGCAGGCCGACCGTCTCACTGACCAACTTGCGAGTCCCCGTTCCCCTGGGCGGCACTACCACGAGGGGAACGTGAAGCTCCGTTTGATAGAGCGTTGTACCGTGGCCAAAGTCGCCGGGATGTTCGCCAAAGCTCTCGCCGTGATCCGACAACACGATGATCCAGGTGTTTTCGAGCTGCCCCCGCCGATCGAGGTCATCGACCAATCGGCCGAGCTCTTCGTCGAGGGCGGCCACGCAGTCGTCATAGGAATCGCGGACGAACTCGACCTCGCGGGGTTCGACGTTACGTTTTTCGACCGCCCGCCAGTTCTGAATGAGCTCGACCTCGCGCGGGTTTCGGGGGCGGATGCCATAGCGGTGGACGTTCCCCGGCGGCAGCTCGTACGGGTAATGGGCGTCATAATAGTTGAGGAACGCGAAAAACGGCCTGGGAGGGCCGGTACGCTGAGCAAGCCAATCGAGGAACTCGGCGTTGACCTGGGCGGCGTCCTTGCGCTCGCCCGAATTGAATCGCCACCACACGTAGCGCGCGATCGGGCGGAGGAAATCGAGCCCGAACCGCTGCCGGATGTCATGATCGAGGGCGCGCAGGCCCTCGACCGGCCGATCGACGAGGACAGCCCATTTGAACGCAGCAAGGTCGGGGAAGATGTAATCGCGATAGGTGGAGAAGCCGCGGCCCAACCCCGTGTCAGCGCCACAATACCAGGTGTTGGCGACAAAGCCGGCCGTGGCGTAGCCGCGCTGGCCGAGGAATTCGGCGAGCGTGCGCTTGGACCCGTCGAGCGGCGTGAGCCAACCAGCCGAGAGCTCGTGAGGCCAGCAGCCGGTGAAGAAGCTCGCATGCGAAGGGAGGGTCCACGACGACGGCGCGATCGCGCGAGAAAAACGAATACCTCGCTCGGCGAGCGCGCTGAGCGTGGGCGAGGTGGGCCGGTTATAGCCATAGAGGCCGAGATGGCCCGCCGCCACGGTGTCGAGCACCACGAACAGCACATTGGGCCGCCCGCCGTCGGGAGCGGGCCGGCTGGATTCGCGCCAGGCCGCGAGCCTTTCACTTGCCAGCGTCCCGGCGGCGGCAAGAATGGGGACGAGTAAGAAAACCGGCGTGCTCCACCAAACCATCCGTCTGAACCAATCGCCCCCGCGCTCGACGATCACGGCCGCCTGCACGCCAGCGCCCAGCGCGAAAACGAAACCCGCTGGCCCGTAAATCCTGGGAAAAGCGGCCCAAAAGACGGGAAGAAGTGCGAGCCCGCAGAGGAGTCGAGCGGCTAGCCATCGGCCGCGCTGGCCGCCAAACGCCGCCACCAGAGCGAGCATGACCCCAAGAACGCTGAAAAGCACCAGGTCGGCGATCGGCGTCAGCCAGAGAAACTGACGGGGCATCCAATAAAGCCGATTCAAATCGAGGAAGCTCTTCCGAATGACGACGATCACGACCTCGAGCGCCCCCGCGGCCAGCCCGCACCAGATCGCCAGCAAGAGAATCCGCACCGGCCCCAGACCACGTTTGGGCGCGACGGGAACAGGGCTTGGCCTGGCTTGCTTGAGTTCGGTCGACGAGACATTCATAACGACAAACGATCATATCCTTGAATGAGGCCCGGCCGAGCTCCGCGCGGCGACACAAAACGAAGACGCCACGGCCGCGCGGAGCGACCATGGCGCCGGAAAGACAGAGGGACGGAGGCCTGCGCCGCCGGGATCCTGCGATCCGGCGATCCGGCGGAGCGAGCCTCGAATCCAGCGCGGCTCAGTAGGAGTCGGAGCTGACGATTTCGCTTCCCTTGGTCGAGGCCAAGCACTGGAACGTGTAGACATTGACCGAGTTCTTGATGAAGCGAACGCTGCCGTCGGCCAGGCCGACGTTGGCGCCGCCGGGGTGCTTGCTGCGGACGCCGTTGACCATCCCCAGCCCGGTGTAGGTGCCGCCCGAGCTCTGCGAGCCGGTGGCGCCGGTGCACGGCGGATTGGGGGGGACGCTGCCGCAATAACCCGCCGACTGGAGGACGTCGGGGAAGGTCGAGTTCGGGGGGTAAAGCCCGGTGAACTCGGCCGCGTAGCCCCACCACGAGAACCCACGGAGATCCCATCCGCTGCCAACCAGGATCTCCGAAGTGAGCATGGTGCTCGACAATCCGTCGGGGATGCCCGCAAAGCTGACCGTGCCCGCGGCCGAAGCCTGCTGGGTGCCGGCGGTGATGTCGCTGTCGGGGGCGCCCATGTCGGTGAACGGAGCGCCCAGGAACGGCAGCTTGACGCCGTTATAGAGATAGTACTGATTCTGGGTCACGATCGTATTGCCGAAGTTCACCACATAGTTTTGCGAGGTGACCTGGCCGATCCCGACCAGATTGAGATTGTTGGGATCGCTGGGGCAATAATACGAGCTCACGCGGCGGTAAGTGACCGTCGTGTTGGCCGCGCCGGCGTAGCGAAACATGCCGCTAGGCTGGATCCCCATGCCTTCGTAACGGTCGTTGCCGACGGCGTTCCAGGCGTTGAACATGTTCCCTTGCTCGATGTAGGGGAGGACGAACACCAGCCACGTGCCCCAGCAGCAGCCCTTCACGCCCGGAGGGAGCGTCCCCTGCTGGTCGTGATAATTGTGCATGGCCAGGCCGATTTGCTTGAGGTTGTTGACGCACTGGGCGCGCCGCGCGGCCTCGCGCGCCGCCTGCACGGCGGGCAGGAGCAGTGCGATCAAGACCGCGATGATCGCGATCACGACCAGAAGCTCGATCAGTGTGAATCCAGGACGACGATTCTTCATTTTGACGAGTTCCTCATTCAGGGACGAAATGGATTGCGAAACGAGCATGGAGAGGCGACGGACAGTCGAACCCCTCGGGACGCCGGCATGCTCCGATCCGGCGCGGCCGAAGTACGTGAATCGCACCACGGACGATGGGAGTGAAGTGCGACTATTTCTCGAGCGTAAAGTTCAGGTTGCTGGAACCTCCTTCCTTGATCTCGGTTTCCAGGGTGGTGCCTGAGTTGTACTTGACCGGGATCAGTTCCTTGGCCACCTTGGGCACGCGGCCGGGGCCCATCTCGGCCTTGGGCCGCTCTCCCGTCGCGTTTCCCGAATTGATCGAAACCTTGTATTTGCCGGGAATCAGACCGCCATCGCGCGGAATCGAATACTTCCCGTTCAGGATCATGGCCCCCCCAACGATCCCACCGCCCGCGCCCATCCCCCCCGCGGGAACGAATTGAATCGTGCCGGTCGCCAGCGGCTGGCCGTCGAAGGTCACCGTCCCCGACACGGCCTGCCGGGGAAGTCCGTCCCCCGAACCATTGCATCCCGACAATCCAAGCGCCAGCACGAGCGAACACGAAAAAACGCCAACAAACTGGGAGCGAGTCCCTGGCATCATCAAGCCTCAATATTTGGATGAATGAGAAAACTTCAGACCAGGGGTCGGAGGAGAGGAACCCCAATTCCCTGGCGGCGGACGGAGAGATTCTTGCCTGAACCACTGCCGCCGGCGCGAGCTCAATCAAGAAAACCTCGCGCCGACAGCCTTATTGAACTCGTTTCCCGGGCGGATGCAAGAAAAAAATTCAGAAATCCGCCAGCGCCCCGTCACGAATCGTGGTGCGAAGATTCGCCTGGCCGAGCCGACCAAGTGCGCTCGTTTCGTTTCCTCGTCATCTTCGAAGGGATCTGGTCACGGGTTCCGAATCGATTGCCGGATCGAGCCGACTCCCGCTGGCTCGATTCTGATCGGCTCGCCCCTTCGATCGACTGGAAACTCATTCGTGATGGATTGCCCGTTTCCCGCCCAGTGATTCATACTTTCGGGATGGCGGGACGTGGGGTGGCGGGAGATCGGGAGGCGACATGGTTCAGGGTCTGCGCGGTTGGCTGATGGCGGCGGTCTTATCGTCGCTGTTTCTGGCGGTCGCGTACGGCGGCTGGCGCGGGCTGGACGGGTATCGCTACCAGACGGCGATGAACGACGTTCAGGCCGACGTCAAGGCCGGCCGCCACGCCACGGCCGCGCGCAAGCTGACCGATCTCATCGCCGCCCGGGGCGAGGTCGACGAGCTCGTCTATCTGCTGGGCGTTTGCGAGAAGGCTCGGGGCCGGCTCGACCAGGCCCGCGCGACGTGGCGCAAGATCGCGCCTCCGTCGCGATTCGCCGCGGCCGCGATCCGTGCCCAGGCGGCCGTGCTCGTCGATCAGGGTCGGCTCGCCGAGGCGGAGCAACTGATCACCGCCGCGCTCGACGACGCCCGGCTCGACCGCTTTGATCTCCGCCGCTTCCTGGCGCCGCTCTACTGGCAAGAAGGACGAATGGAGGAAGCCCGCCGGCTCGTCGAGGCCAACTGGGAAAGCCTGAGCGCCGTCGGTCGCGTCGGATCGGATCACGCCGTCGAGCATGTCCGGCTGCACGTCGCGCTCTCGGTCGGCATGGCATCGATCGACGCCGTGAAAACCTTCCTGGATCGCGCGGGTCGACTCGATCCCGACGACGACCGCGTCTGGCTGGGTCAGGCGAATCTCGCGCTTCGCCAGGGCCGATTCGATCAGGCCGAGGAGTGGCTGGCGCGCTGTCTCAAGAAACGCCCGGCGGACCAGGCCGTTTGGCGTTCCCAGCTCGATTGGGCCATGGGGACCGATCGGCTCGAGCCCGCGCGCCAGGCGCTCGGGCGGATTCCCGCCGCCTCGGTCTCCGCCGATCTGCCAGCGCGAGTGGCCGCATGGCTGGCGGCCCGCCGGGGCGACGACCACGCCGAGGAGGCCGCCCTGCTTCGCTGGGTCGAGGCCGATCCCGAGTCGAGCACTCCCTACGACCGCCTGGCCGAGCTCGCGATCCGGGGCAAGCACGCCGACAAGGCCGCCCAGCTTCGCCTCAAGAAACAACAGCTCGATCAAACCCGGCTCCAGTTCCAGGCTCTTTTTCGCCGTGACCAGCCGGTGCGCGACGCGGTTGAGATGGCGGATCTGGCCGAGCGGCTGGGCCGCCGGTTCGAGGCCCGGCTGTATGACGCGATCGCCGTCCAGAACAACCGCGTCCGCGCGGTTCCCACTCAGCCGCACAATTTGCCTCCAGCCCGGCCGCCGGGGCCGGATTCCACGAGCCAAACCCTCGCCGACCTGCTCGCCGTCGAACTCGCCGCCGCCTCCGCGAACAACAGCCCCGACGCCGCGGCACGAACTGCCGCCGCCAAGGAAGGCTCGCCACATTTCGAGGACGCGGCCGCGCCAGCGGGGCTCGCTTTCTCATTCGATAATGGCGAATCGTCGATCCATCAGATCCCCGAGGTCTCGAGCGGCGGCGTCGGCCTGCTCGATTACGACGGCGACGGCTGGCTCGACGTCTATGCCGTCCAGGGCGGGCCGTTCCCGCCGCCGGCACAGGGGGCTCGATCGGGCGACCGATTATTTCGCAACCGCCGCGACGGAACCTTCGAGGACGTCACCGAGCGCGCCGGCCTGTCTCGTCTCCCCGGCGGCTACGGGCATGGGATCACGGTCGGGGATTACGACAACGACGGCCGCCCGGACGTGTTCCTCACGCGATGGCGGTCGTACCTGCTCTTGCACAACCAGGGGAACGGCACGTTCCGCGACGTCACGATCCCGGCCGGCTTCGCCGGCGACCGCGACTGGCCCACGTCCGCGGCCTTCGCCAATCTCGACAACGACGGCGACCTCGACCTTTACGTCTGCCACTACCTGAAATGGGACGCCGATAAACCCCGGCTCTGCAAGGATTCCGCCCGCGGAACCGCTATCAGTTGCGACCCCAAGAGCTCCGATGCCCTCGCCGACCACGTCTTTCGCAACGACCACGGCCGTTTCCTCGACGTGACCGCCCAGGCGGGCTTCGTCGACCACGACGGACGCGGCTTCGGCGTGGTCGCCGTCGACCTGGACGACGACGATCGAATCGACATATTCGTTGCCAACGACATGTCGGCCAATTATCTCTTCCATAACCTGGGGGGCTTCCATTTCGAGGAGCGGGGGCTCCTCTCCGGGGTTGCCTGCAACGCCCAGGGAAGCAACCAGGCGGGCATGGGAACGGCCGCCGGCGATCTGGACGGCGACGGCCGGGTCGATCTCGCGGTCACCAACTTTTACAACGAATCGACCAGCCTCTTTCAGAACCTGGGCGGCGGCCAGTTCGCCGACCACACGGGCCTGCTGGGGCTGGCCTTGCCGACCAAGACGCTGCTGGGCTTCGGCATCGCGCTTCTGGACCTGGACGATGACGGCCGGCTCGATCTGCTTTCCGCCAACGGCCACGTCAGCGATTACCGCCCCGAAATTCCCTACGCCATGCCTTTGTTGCTGATGCTTGGCGGGCCTGGCGGCCGGCTCAGGAATGCGACCGCGGGCGCCGGCGACCCCTTCGCCGCCCTCCATATCGGCCGCGGACTGGCCGCGGGCGATCTCGACAACGACGGCCGGTTGGACGCGATCGTCGTGGCCCACGGCGAGCCGCTGATCTATTTGCATAATCAGTCCCAGGGCGGCCGCTCGATCACGTTTCAGCTTGAGGGCGGAACCTCGAACCGCGACGGCGTGGGCGCGCGGGTCGAGATCGAGGCCGCCGGCCGGCGGCAGGTCGCCTGGCGAGTGGGAGGAGGGAGCTTTCTTTCAGCGGCCGACCCTCGAATCCATTTCGGACTCGGCCCCGCCCAGCGGGTCGATCGCGTCACGGTGCGCTGGCCGTCGGGCACGATCGATGAATGGCGCGGCTTTGAAGCCGACCAGCGCCACCTCCTGCGCGAAGGCGCCAGCCCCCGCGGAAAACCATGAAGAAACGAGCCGGGAGACGAGACGCTTCTCGACCAACCGGTCCCGGATCCTCGCTGATCGGCCCTCTGTTGCGGCGCCCTCGGGCGCGATAACCTGGGATCTGATCTTCCCTGATCTCTTTGTTCGAGGAACCCGTCATGAAACTCTCGCTTCGTCTTGTGGTCGTCCTGTCCGCGGCGCTGGCAACGGCCACGGTCGCCCTCGCGGCGGCCGAGCTCAAGGTCGGCGACCAGGCCCCCGCCTTCAAGCTCGCCGGCTCGGACGGCAAGACCTATTCGCTCGACCAGTTCAAGGGCAAGCAAGCGGTCGTCATCGCCTGGTTTCCCAAGGCGTTCACCGGCGGTTGCACCAAGGAATGCAAGTCGATGCGCCAGGCGACCAAGGATCTGAAAGCCCTCAACGTCGCCTATTTCACCGCCAGCGTGGACGCGCCCGAGCTCAACAAGAAATTCGCCGAGTCGCTCGATCTCGACTATCCGATCCTGAGCGATCCCGACCAGACGACGGCGAAGGCTTACGGCGTGATGCAAACCGAGCGCCCCGTGGCCGCCCGCTGGACGTTTTACATCGACAAGGAGGGAGTGATCCGCGCGATCGACAAAAAGATCAGGACCGAGCAAGCCGGCCCGGACATCGCCGCCAAGGTCAAGGCGCTCGGGCTGGCTGGGGAATAAGACGGCCGGCCCGATCGGACGGCGTCGCTCGCTCGCCTAGGAACAGCGGCGGCCGACCCCGCGCTGGAGCCGCTCCCAGCGATCCTTGAGCTCGCCCAGAATCAACCAGAACAGACGGCTATGCATGAGCCCATGAACGCGCCGACAGCGGCTGGCGGCGAAGGATCGGGGCTCGGTGTATTCCAGGTGATGGGCGACCTCGTGCAGGAACGTGTCAAACAGCTCCTCGAGATGGCGCCGGCCGTCGCTGGTGTCGTTGGTGTAGACCCGTACCAGCCGACGGGTCTTGTAGTAACCACCCAGGACGCGCATCGTCGGTCGAGGATTCATGTCGACCTCGAACGCGACCTTGCAGCGATGAATCTTGTGCATGCGAGCCATGAAAAGGGCGCTCAGGGCCTCTTCCGGGGGTTCGTAGCTTCTCGTGTTTTGAGGGTTTGTGAGCATTCGAGAACGGGACGCCCGCCCAGATCCGCGCGAGACGGGGCTGCCCGGGCTTGGCCGGCGTCGGCTCAGGTCGGATCTCGGGCGCTCCCCCATGCCTCGCTCCATCGCCCTGGTGTCGACCGCTGCCCGGTCGAGCCCTGGACCACCCCCGGATTGAATCCACATGGACTAATCTCTTATCGTACGTCGCTCGGGTTTGATCAACCTGAATTCCGGCGAATCACCTCGTCGAAACCGTCACCGACCATGCCATCCGACCCAGTCTCGGGCCACCAAGAGGTCCGCTGGACCGTTGGCGGGACAATCCGCCAGCGATTCCCGTGCCAACGACCGCCCGCGGGGTGACCGGCGCCGCCGAAAATGCGCCCATCGGCGATCGAGACAAGGTTCGAACGACACCCTGGGGTCAATCTTGCCCTGCGATCCAACTCCAGGTCCGCATATCATCCAGGATACACCGTGGATGCTTCCCGACCATGGGGTCGAGCGCACTTTTTTGGTTGGGACGAGCCTTGAACGAAAAACCGCCTCCACGCCTCTTGCTTTTGACCAACGACGACGGCTGGGACGCCCCGGGACTCGAAGCCCTCGGACAGGCGTCCGCCGGCCTGGGCGCCTGCCGCCTGGTTGCCCCCGACGGGGCTTATTCCGGATGCGGTCACCGGGTCACCACCGACCGTCCAATCGCCTTCGCCGTGAAAAACGATCTCCTGACGGTCGTCGGAGGGACTCCCGCCGATTGTGTGCGGCTCGCGCTCGCCCAAACCACGTCCCGTCCCGCGTGGATCCTGGCGGGAATCAATCGCGGCGGCAATCTGGGAACAGACGTTTACCATTCGGGAACCGTGGCGGCGGTCCGGGAGGGAGCGATTCGGGGGATTCCGGGCATCGCGATTTCGCAGTACGTCGCGCGCGGCAAGGCTGTCGACTGGTCCGTCTCCGCGCGGTTGGCCCGGCTCGTGATCGGGCGGCTGCTGGAGGGGGCGTGGACGCCGGGGACGTACTGGAACGTGAATCTGCCCCACCTGGACCCGGACGCGCCCGATCCCGAACTGGTTTTTTGCGGCCTGGACCCGTCGCCGCTCCCCGCGCGCTATCGCCTGGAGGGCGATCAGGCCCATTATGAGGGAGATTATCAAGGGCGGCCGCGCTTGCCGGGACGCGACGTGGACGTGTGCTTCGGCGGGCGGATCTCTGCGACCCGGATCTCGGTGCTCGAGCACGACCCGCGGGGCGAGTCCTGACTCATTCACCGGCGGCGAGGTCTGGTCGCCCGCGGCGTGGTCATGTCATAATCAGGAACGTCATTCAAGCGCCGGCGCGCCGATCACGTGCCAGCGCGGCGGCTTGTTCAATCGCGTCGCGCCGCTCCGTTATCATTTTCGCGTCATCGCATGTTCGCGTAGTTCCAGGAGACAGTCCATGAGGTTTCGGATTCTTGGCGTGCTAATGGGCCTCGCATCAGCGGCGATCCTGGGTTGCGAGGATCCGGGCCCGATCGTCCCGGTCGCGCCGCCGGGCGCCAACATCCCCAAGGAATCGCCCGACGCCGAGCCCGCCCAGGCCGTCGGTGAGATGGCCGCCGCCTCCCTCAAGAGCACGACGAACGACGTCAAGGCCATCGAGTACACGCCCGCGCTTCCCACCAAGATCGGCGAGACCAAGACGACGGCCCACGGCATCGTCTACGAAACGCTGCGCGAAGGCACCGGCCCCGAGCTCAAGCCCGGGCAAACCCTCCGCGCTCACTACGAGGGCAAGCTCAAGACCGGCGAGGTCTTCGACACCACCAAGAACCGCAAGCAGCCTCAGATGTTCACGCTGACCGCGAAGGATCTCATCAAGGGCTGGGTGGACGCGCTGCCGGGGATGAGGGTCGGTGAGATCCGCCGCATGACCGTCCCTCCCGAATTCGGATACGGCAAGGAAGGTCGCCCACCCGTGATTCCGCCCAACGCGACTCTGATCTTCGAGGTCGAGCTGATCGACATTCTCTGACAGACACCCGATCGCTCGCGCCGCGCACGGATCCCCGCGGGCCGGGGATTGCCCCTGGTCCTCGGTTTCGCTATTTTCGTCGTTTCAGGATTCGAATCGCCAGCTCGTCTTCAACCGACCCCCGCGAACCGCTTGATCCATCTGTCGCCATGACCTGGCGGCGCGGGCGGGCCTGGGTCGCGACCAAACGAGGAACCGCATGTCGAAGGTCTCGACGACGCCCACATTCGCCGGCATGAAATACCGCGTCGTGAGCACGCTCGGCTCGGGGGCGGGCAGCACCATCCTGCTCATCAGCGACAAGACCTCCGGCGGCAAGCGCTTCGCCCTCAAGGTGGTGCGCAAACAAGAGCCCGAGGACGAAATCTACATTCAGCAGGCCCTCACCGAGTTCGAGGCCGCCAAGAAACTCAATCACCCGGCCATCGCCAAGGTCTACGACTGCCGGCTCAAGAAATCGTGGTTCAAGGTCCGCGGCGTCGAGCTCCTGCTCGAGTATGTCGACGGCAAAACCCTCGACGAAATCGAAGCGCCTGAGATGGGCCAGCTCGTGCTCATTTTCTGCCAAGTGGCCTCCGCGCTCGCGCACATGCACCGCCGCGGCGTCTATCACGGCGATCTCAAGCCGGGCAACATCATGCTGGCCAAGAACGGCCAGGTGAAACTCATCGACTTCGGCACCGCCTGGGTCCGCGGCCAAGACAAGAATCGCATCCAGGGCACTCCCCAGTTCATCGCCCCCGAGCAGGCCGTCGAAAAAGTCGTCGACGAGCGAACCGACATCTACAACCTGGGCGCGACCATGTACCGGATGTTCACGGGCCGGTTCGCGCAGGGCGGCCTGCCCAAACCCGGCGACGACCGCAAGCTGGTCGCTCCGAGCAAGCTCAACAGTCGCATTCCGGCGGGTTTGAACGAGCTGATCATCGCCTGTTTGAGCCTGGACCCCGGGAAACGCCCGGGTGGAATGCTTGATATCAAGGAACACCTCGGCGCGGTCGCGCGGGGCATGGGCCTGACCGAGGTCGACCTCCGCGGCGCGGAGGACGACGAGTAACGAGACCGCGGGCTGGGATGAATTGCTTGCGGCGGAACGGTTGTCCGCCTACGATGGACTGTTCGGCCTTCGCGTGTGTGACGTTTCGCTGGGCGACGCTTCGACGCGTCGTCGGCCTGGTCCTGGCATGGAGCCCATGCAGTACAACCCCGCCAATCCGCTCATCGTGCAAGGCGATCGCACGATCTTGCTCGAGGTCGACAACCCGCTGCACGCCCCGGCGCGCGACGCGCTGGCGCCGTTCGCAGAGCTCGAAAAGAGCCCCGAGCACATCCACACCTACCGCCTGACCCCGCTGTCGCTCTGGAACGCGGCGGCCGCCGGCATGACCGCGGCCGAAATGGTCGCGGCCCTCGAAACCTATTCCAAGTTCCCGATCCCCTCCAACATCCCCGCCGACCTTCGCGAGCTCGTCGACCGCTACGGCCGCGTGCGACTCGAAAGAGCCGACGGCGACCTCCGGCTGGTGACCACCGATCGCCCTCTGCTCGAGGAACTGGCGCGGCAACGAGGGGTCCGCGACTACCTCGGGCCGCGAATCGACGACACCAGCTTCTCGGTCGACGACGCCCATCGCGGTCTGCTCAAGCAGGCCCTGGTCGCGGTCGGCTACCCCGCCGAGGATCTCGCCGGCTACACCCAGGGCGCTCCCTTGGCCGTCGAGCTCCGCGCGGTCACGACGGCAGGCGCTCCGTTCGTGGTACGCGACTACCAGAAGGGGGCGGTCGCCGCGTTCCACGCCGGCGGCGATGCTCGCGGCGGCTCGGGCGTCGTCGTCCTTCCCTGCGGCGCCGGCAAAACCATCGTCGGCCTCGCCGCCATGGCCGCCCTCAAGACCGAAACCCTGATCCTCACCACCAGCACCACCGCCGTCGAACAGTGGCGCCGCGAAATCCTCGACAAAACCGACCTCGATCCCGAACTGATCGGAACCTATACCGGCGACTCCAAGACCATCGCCCCGGTCACCCTCGCCACCTATCAGATCGTCACCTACAGGCCCAAGAAAGACGGCGATTTTCCCCATTTCCCCATTTTCAACCAGCGCGATTGGGGGCTCATCGTCTACGACGAGGTCCACCTGCTGCCCGCACCCGTGTTTCGCGTCACTGCCGACATTCAGGCCAGGCGCAGGCTGGGGCTCACCGCGACCCTGGTCCGCGAGGACCACCACGAAGACGACGTCTTCAGCTTGATCGGACCCAAGAAATTCGACGTCCCCTGGCGCGTGCTCGAATCCAAGGGCTTCATCGCCGAGGCCCGCTGCCACGAAGTCCGCCTGGGCATGGCGCCCCCCCTGCGCATGGAATACGCCCTGGCCGAATGGCGCGACAAGTTCCGCCTGGCCAGCGAAAACTCCGCCAAGGAAGAGCTCGTCGCCGCCCTCCTCGAACGTCACGACGGGCCCGACGACCGCGTCATCGTGATCGGTCAATACCTCAAGCAGCTCCGCCTGATGGCCGAGCGGTTTGACATCCCGCTCATCACGGGCCAGACTCCCAACTCGGAGCGCGAGACCCTCTACGGCGACTTTCGAGCCGGCCGCATCCGGCGGCTGATCCTCTCCAAGGTCGGCAATTTCGCCATCGATCTCCCCGACGCCAACGTCATGATCCAGGTGTCGGGAACCTTTGGCAGCCGCCAGGAAGAGGCCCAGCGGCTAGGCCGAATCCTTCGGCCCAAGGACGGCGACGCGCGGGCCCAATTCTTCACCCTGGTGACCCGCGACACTCGCGAGATGGATTTTGCCCATCACCGTCAGTTGTTCCTCACCGAGCAGGGCTACAGTTACGAGATCCTGGACGAGGCCGATCTGGTCGCGACCCGGCTCGAGACCTGGGCGAGCCGGCGCGAGAACGGCGACGCACATCCGCGGCGCGACGCCGTGAATCTCAACCGAACGTGATCAAGCATGGCCAACCCGCCCTCTCGCACACCCGTCAAGGTTCATCGCAACGTCGCCCTGTTACGGCTGGGCGAGCCGATCCTGGCCGAGGAGCTGCTGGCGCGCAAGACGCTCTCGCGGTCGGTGCTGGGCCGCCTCTCGGAGACGGTGCTCTTGATCGAGCACGACGCGTGCGATGCCGTCTTTGACGAGCTCAAGCGAATGGGTCATACGCCGCGGGTCGTGAAGCGGCGAGACGCGTCCAAGCGGTAGAGGAACCCAGGCCATGTCAGGGGTTTTGGCGCGTGAGAATCGGGACGGGGACCTCGCGCGGCCGGAAATCCGCTGGCAAGCGCCCGAGCGCGGCGACCAGGCCAGGCGCGGCTTCCGGGGGGCCCTGGCGCGATACCGGACGTCGCGGCTGACGGCGATCTGGCACGCTCAGGGCGCTCACTCCGAGACCCCACGGCCCCGCCCCGGCTCGCTCGCCGATGAGATCACCGATCGCCTCGACCAACCGGCCGAGCTCCCGCCCCTCCTGGGCCGGCTCTCGCAGCCCGCACTCCAGGCGCTCGGATTCTTCGAGCTGGCCGAGCTCGCCTCGATCCCGCTCCCAACCCTGACCCAGGCCCTCGAGCTCCTGGGCGCTCGACCCGCCTGTTTGCTCGAACCGCTCGAACTCGGGCTCCTGGCGATCGAAGCCGGTCTCGATCGGCCACTCATCGACGATCTCGCCCCCCTGCTCCAACCCGGCCCGAACGCGACGCTTCGCGTGCGCATCCACCCCGCCGTCGCACGATCTGTCAAGACCTTGACCCCCACGGGCGCGCCCCCCGCCCTCGCCGCCAGCATCGTCCAGCCCCGCGAGTCCGACGGCCTCGAGCCCTTGATCCGGCTGGCCGCGCTCTGGCAGCGCGTCCGCGCCGAGCCCCTTCGCCAGACCCAGTTCGGCGCACTCTACAAGCGTGACCGCGACCGCCTGGAAGGCGACCCCGTGCTGGCCGGCCCCAGCGCGCTGGCCCTCGCTCCCATCGTCGACCCCGCTTTCTTCACGCTGGCCACGGCCTTTCGCATCGGCCTCGTCGTCCCCGACCCCTCCGGCGACCAGCTCGCCGCCGCCCCGTTCGACTACTGGATCTCGAACGCCGTCCATCTGCCCCGCATGATCGCCAGCGGCTGGCTCGGCCTGGAGGCCTGGCGCGAATTCGAGGCCGAGCCCGGCGGGCTCGAGCCAATGGCTCTGCGGCTCGCCGCCTTGCTCTGGCTGGCCGCCCTTCCCGAATCCGACTGGACCACGCTCGAAGGCCTGTCTGAACACTTGCTGGAACATATATCAATTCATCGACCCGAGGAAGATCCCTCCGAACCCGACTCCGCCCGCCCGGCGTCCACGCGGCGGGGCGCGCGGACGCGGACGCGTCCCTTGCTCTCGCCGGCGGCCCGGCTCGCCCAGGGGCTCGAGGCGGTGATCCTGGGGCCGGCCCATGACCTGGGTCTGGTCCGGGTCGCCGAGGAGCGCGGCACCGGCCGACGCGCCGTCCAGCTCAGCCCGATGGGGCGTTACGCACTCTCGGTCGGCCCGTCGCCGGCCCCGCCGGCTTACTTTGAGCAATTCTTGTATGTTCAGCCGAATTTCGAGATCATCGCCTATCGCCAGGGGCTCTCGCCCCGGCTGGTCGGCCGGCTCTCGCGTTTCGCCTGGTGGACCAAGATCGGCTCCGCGCTCGAACTGGCGATCTCGCGCGAGTCGATCGTGCAGGGGCTCGAACAGGGCGAGACGGCCGAGAGTATCCTCGAGATCTTGTCTCGCCACAGCCACCGGGCGTTGCCCGCGAGCGTGGCCGATCTGGTCGCGAGCTGGTCGGCCCGCCGCGAACAGGTCGCCATGCACGAATCCGCCACGCTGATCGAATTCGGAAGCGCGGTCGAACGCGACTTGGCGGCGGCCGGCTGGCCCTCGTCCGATGGTCAACCGGCCGTCCCCGTCGCCGACCGCTTCTTGCTCGTCGAGGACGAAGGCACGATCCCCTTCGACCGCTTGCGGCTCACCAGCACCCGCGACTATCGCCAGCCCCCCAGCATGTGCTTCACGCTCTTGCCCGACGGCGTCACCGTCGTGCTCGATCCCGCCCGGTCCGACCTGCTCGCCCTTGGAGAGATCAGCCGGTTCGCCGAACGCATCGCCGTCTCGTCGGCCCCGCCCGACTCGTTCGCCACGGCGGAGCATCCCCGCTTCGTGATCACCCAGTCGTCGCTCAAAAACGCGCTCGAGCGCGGCCTTTCACCCCAGCAGATCACCCAGTGGTTCGAGCGCAGAGCCGGCCTGACCACCCCCCCGGCGGTCACCCTTTTGCTCGCCGCCATCGACGGCAAATCGGCCCCGATCCGGGCGCGTAGGCTGCTCGTGATCGAAATCCCCAGCGCCGAGCTGCTCGACGGCCTCTACCAGCACCCGGCCACCAGCGGCGCACTCGGCGAACGGCTGGGCCCGACCACGGCCGCCGTGGCCGCCGACCAGATCGACGGCCTCGAAAAAACGCTCCGCGAGCTGGGCCTGCGCATCGACGTCGAAGCCTGAGACCAGCCCGGTCTTCGGCCCTCGGTCACGAGCCCGCCCCCGCCGGCTCGAGCACCGCGTGCCAGCCCGAACGAACCGGCGGCTTGGGCTGGGGTCCGGGCTCGGGCTGTTCGCTCGCGGGTGCGAACTTGTCGTGATCGGCGGCCGCGTCGATGTCGATCTCGGTCGGCTCGGTCTTGCCAGCCCGCGGCGCGCCAAGCTGGGCCCTCCGCCACGCCGTGCGCCTGGCCACGCTCGCACTCGGGCGCGGCTCGGTTTCGGCTTCATCGTCGGGCGGGTCGGCGATTCCCAGCAAGGTCGGCGGCGGAATCATGACCGCCGCGGCCGCGGCCCGACCACGCCGCGTCTTGGCCGGATCGGGCTCGTCCGTTTGCATCCGGGCCACCACGTCCGGCCCCGAAAGCCGGCCCTGACGGTCGGCGACCAACGTGTCGTCACCCGATCGCGGCGGTTGATAGAGCGCGGTCAACCGATTGCGGTCGAGCATATGATAAATCGACCGTGGCGTTGCGTAGAGGCCGTGATCGCCGCCGTAATCGGCGAAATTGCACACGCCCGTAACATAGCCGTCCTCGGTGAAGAGCCCGCCCCCGGACCGTCCCTGGGCCGGCGCGTGGGTGCACTCGATGGCCTCATAGGCCGGTTTTTCGGTCAGATAATTCAGCAGTCGAGGACGCACGATGACGGTCGGCCAGGCGGTCGCGTCATGACCCTCGGAACAGCCCACGGTGATCAAGCGCATCCGCGCCTTCGGCTCCCAGAACGCCGGCGCCACCCGCGCGGCCGGCAGCCGCCGGCCCGGCCGGATCCGGATCAAACCCACGTCGTGGGCAAAGTCGTAATCAATCGCCTTGCCCTCGACCGACTCCTCGAAATGCACCTGCGCCGGCGACGTCCCCCGCAGCCGGCCGTCAAACAAATCGACCATGATCCGCAACGGAAACTCCGCCGGCCGCACCGGCTTCCGGCCATCTCGTTTGAAGATATGCGCACACGTTAAAATGACTGATTCCTCGGGATCGCTCGCGATGATCGTGCCCGAGCCATAACCGATCGAACGGCCGTCGATGATCTTGATGCGGACGACGGTCTGCCAGGGCTTGGGATTGACGGGGCGCGGCGGGGCGTCCTGGTCGACGTCGGCGTCCGAATCCTCGTCATCGCCCCCGGCCGAGTGCGCCCGCGAGTTGGCCGGCGGCTGGGCCTTGGCCAGGGCGGCCTCGTAAAACCGCTTGAGCTCCGCGGCCGGTTGCAGGCCCGACGTCCGATCGAGCTCGTTTCCTCGCGCATCGACGACGATGAAGGTCGGCACCGCCGTGACCTTGTAGCGCGCGGCCGCTTCCGGCGAACGGTCAATGTCGATCGAGCGGATCGGCATTCCATCGCGCTCGAGGGCGGCGACGCGTCCGCGCATTTGTTTGCACGGGCCGCACCACTCGGCGTGGAAATCGAGCAAGACGGGCTCGGGGGCACTGGAGGCGGGCGCATCGCCAATCGTGACGAGTGCGATGACAAGCGAGAGGGCGTTCATGCCGCGAGGACTCCTTTCCCAGGGGCTTGGCCGGGCCGGCAAACGGCATTCGCCGCTTGCTCGGGTCCCGTTCGCTCGGCCGCGAGCGCCCGCGCAGGGGGCGACGACCGGTTCACGGACCGGGCCCCGGCGAGCAAGCCGCCCTCGATCGCCTCTGCTCGGGCGGATGCGGATGTGCCGCGACCGCCAGCGCCGACGTCGAGCACGCCCGCCAAGGCGGGCGCGTTTGCCAAGTGAAGGAGATGTAAGACGAGGGGAGTATTGACGCGACGGAGCACCCCAGGCGCCCCGAATCTTCCTTGGTTTCTGCGTCTCGCGACCAGGACCACGCCGCTCGCCTTCAGAGCGCGCGGCGTCCCGCCGGCTCGACCTCGAAAAGCCCCGCCAGCCCCACCGGAATCCCCGGCAAGACCGCGCGAAACCACCAAGGCGGCCGACAGTCCCGAAGCGTTCGCGAGTACCCTCCTGGCCTCTGTCCGGCCCCGACCTCCGGTCAGGGGCGTGCAAGATCGCGAGGGGATCGCGTTCACCGCGGTGAGCCCCTTTTACTAGGAGTGGACGAGGAGTACCAGATCAGTTGTCGGCTTTTCCCGACACCGACTTGAGCCCCACTCCCAGTTTTTTTCCGCCCGCCTCTCGCTCAGCGACCGATCTCGCGAATCTCCAGATCCTTGAAGCGAACCTCCATCGCCGGGCCCACGTGCACCTGAAGCGCGATGATCCCCTCGTCGGCGAATTCCGGATCCTTGCGAGCAATGACGACCACGCCATTCAATTCAATCGTGAGCTGCTTGCCCTGGAACGTGATCACGAAGTCGTTCCAGTCGTCCTTCTTGACCAGCTTGGCGGCCTTTTTCTCGGGATAACGCTCGAGAATCCCCCGCCCGCGCTCCTCGTAGAGCAGCCCCCAGTAGCCGTCGGCGATGTCGGCTTGCGGGCCCGAGACCACCCCGTCGTCGGCCCGCTTGCTGCGAATCTGGATCCCCGAGTTCCCATTCCGGTACTTGACCTTGGCCTTGAGCACGAAGTTGCGATACGACTTTTCGGTCGCCAGGAACTCGTTCTTCTTGAGATCCCCCTTGGTCCGCCCGACAATCACGCCGTCCTCGACCGTGAAGAGCGACTTGTCGGCGGGCGTCACCCAGCCGGTCAGATCCTTGCCGTTGAAGAGCGCGTGGAACTCATCGCCCGCCCCGAAAAGTACCCCCGATGCGCTGGCCGCGATCGCAAGCCCCAGCACCGCCGCCGTCATCCGCCCCGTGATTCCCGACATGTTGCATCTCTCCCCGCGTGTTGAACCGGCAGGTCAGGGCGCGATGAGCTCGGCCGCTGGATTCCCGCAAGCCCCGATTCTCGCGCCCGCCGCGCCACGGGTCAACCGCCCTGCTCCCCCCGGTTTGCGTGCCAGCGGCTCCCGCGATTAAAATCGCCCCGCCATGACGTTTCTCCAAGACCTCGATCGCTACGGCCCCGACTCCACCATCGTCGTCTCGCCCGCCGAGGCCAGGGCCTACTGCGCGCGGCTGACCCGCTCCCATTACGAAAACTTCAGCGTCGTCACCTGGCTCACCCCTCGTGAACATCGGCCGGCCTTCGAGAGCATTTACGCCTTCTGCCGCTGGTCCGACGATCTGGGCGACGAGGTCGGCGAACCCGCCCGCTCGCTCGAGCTCCTGGCCTGGTGGCGCGAGTCGCTCTCGGAGATGTACCGAGGCCACGCGCGCCATCCCGTCTTCCAGGCCCTCGCCGGCACGGTCGCTCGGTACGCGATCCCTCCGGAACCCTTTCACGACCTGATCTCGGCCTTCGAGCAAGACCAGCGCCACCCGGAATACGCGACCTACGCCGAGCTGCTCGACTATTGCACGCGGTCGGCGAACCCGGTCGGCCGGCTTGTGCTCCACGTGGCCGGTGCGTTCACACCTGAGAACGCCCAGCTCTCGGATTCCACCTGCACCGCGCTCCAGCTCGCGAATTTCTGGCAAGACGTGGCGCGTGACCTGGCGATTGGGCGGATCTACCTGCCGAGCGAGGATCGCGAGCGATTCGGATGCTCCGAGGCCGACCTCCGCGGATTGGTCTTCACCCCGGCGTTCGCCGCCCTCATGCGGTTCGAGGTCGAGCGCACCCGCGCTCTCTTTGCCGAGGGGCTGCCCTTGGTCTCACGAATCAAGGGCCCGCTCGCCGTGGATGTGGATCTTTTTTCCCGCGGCGGCCTGGCGATTCTCGATCGCATCGAGCGCGCCGGCTACGACGTCCTTTCGGGGCGGCCCGCGCTCTCGCGCTGGACCAAGATCGGCCTGATTGCGCGGGCGGTCGCCGGCATGGCAGCGGAACGATTTCGCGGCGCCGCCCCCGTGCCCGTCGCCGCGGAGCCGGGTCCGTGACCGAGCCAGGCTCGCTCAAGGCGAGCTATCGGTTTTGCTCGACCCTGGCTCGTCGCGAAGCGCGTAATTTTTATTATGCGTTTCTGCTTTTGCCCCCCGCGCGCAGGCGTTCGATGTGCGCTCTCTATGCGTTTCTGCGACACGCCGACGACCTCGCCGACCGCCCCGCCCCCGACGCCGAACGCGAAACGGCCCTGGCCGGCCTGCGCCAGGATCCCGATCGCGCGATCGCGGGCGAGGCCACGCTCTGGCCCGGCATGCAAGCCCTGGGCGACGCCGCCCGCCGCCACGCGATCCCCGCGAATTTGTTTCATCAAGCGATCGACGGCGTCCTGATGGACGTCCATCACCGCCGGTTCGCGACCTTTGCCGAGCTCGCCGACTACTGCCACCACGTCGCATCCGTGGTTGGCATGGCATGTCTGCACATCTGGGGATATTGTTCTGAGGAAGGCCGCGCCGAGGCCCTCGCCGAGCATTACGGCCTGGCGCTTCAGCTTACGAACATCCTCCGCGACGTCGGCGAGGACGCCCGCGCGGGTCGCGTTTATCTCCCGCGCGAGGATCTCGACCGCTTCGGCGTCGACCCCGGCGAGCTTGCCGGGCATGGAATTCCCAGCGATCGTTTGCGCGCGCTGCTCGAATTCGAAGCCGCCCGCGCCCGCGGCTGTTATGAGGCAGGCAAGCCCCTCGAGGATCTGGTCGACCGCGTCGGCCGCCCGGTCCTGCGCGCGATCGTGGGCATCTATCACGCACTGCTCGACGAAATCATCCGCCGCGACTATCGCGTCCTCGAGCGCCGCCTCGCCATCCCTCCCACCCGCAAGCTCGCCATCGCGGTCCGGTCGCTTTGCCCTTAAGGTACGACGGGCCTCCGCGGCGGGGGTCGACGGGGGCTGGACTCGATTGTAAACTTGTTGGGGAGGTTGATCTCCCAAACCCCTTGATTCCCACCCACGTAGGTCTTGCGCCTCAGGCGCGCCCTGGAGTTCGATTCATGTTCAATGTGGTGCGCCTCGGGCGTTTTTCTTGCTACACCCCGGCGACAACCGTCGGGCTGCTCGTTCTGGGCCTGGCGCTGGCCGCCGTTCCGGCGATCGCCCAGGCGCCGCGCCTCAAGGTCGAAAAAGCGGCCGACGATCCCAAGGCGATCGCGCTCCTGGGCGAGGTCGTAAAGGCCTACAAGGCCCTCGAAGCCTATTCCGACAAGGGCCAGTTCGTGATCGCCGCAACCCTCGACGGCAAGGTTCAAAAACAATCCTCGCAGCTCACCCTCACGCTGGTCCGGCCCAACAAGCTCGATTTCCAGGCCGGCCCCGTCCGCGTTTCGTCCGACGGCGAAACCCTCACGACCTCGGTCGAACCGCTCAAGAAATACACGGCCGTCCCCGCCCCCAAGACGATCGGCTTCGAGACCTTCCGCGACGGAGCGGTCGGGGCGGTTCTCTTCGGCGGGCCGTCGGGCGCTCCCATGTTCGTGCTGCTCAACCTGCTCACCGACGCCGATCCCAAGACCGCCCTCACCAAGCTCGGCGGCTCGATTCAGCTCGCCCCCAAGACCGACCCCGCCAAGCCCGACGAACTCATGATCGACCTCCGCAACGGACCCGACATGATCCTCGGCGTCGACCCCGCGACCAAGCTCTTGTCACGCATCGACATGAAAATCGACGCCGATCAACTGGCCGCCAACATCCCGCCGGGGCAGACCCTCACGATCGAGCAGTTCGGCTGGATCGCGGGCGCGGTCGCGACCACCGTCTCCAAGGACCGGTCGTTCGCCTTCCAGGCGCCCAAGGGGTTCTCCAAGGTCGACTCGCTCGCCGACCGCCAGCCCCCGAAGGGCGCTGACCCCAGGCTGGGCAAGCCAGCGCCTGATTTCACCCTGACCGTCCTCGACGGACCCGGCAAGACCCGCACCCTCACCAAGGCCGACCTCGCGGGCAAGGTCGTCGTGATCGACTTCTGGGCCACCTGGTGCGGTCCTTGCATGATGGAACTCCCCGAAATCCAGAAACTGGTCGAATCCCTCAAGGATTCGGCCAAGGACGTGGTCGTCGTGGCGGTCAGCCAAGACAAAGAGTCCAGCGAGCTCGCGGCCGTCCGCAAACTCGTCGAGAAGACGCTCGCCGACAAGAAGATCGACCTGCTCTCGAGCCCCGTCGGCAAGATCGCGCTCGACCCCAGCAACTCGGTCGGCGACGCGTTCGGCGTCGAGGGCATTCCCACGCTCGTGATCCTCGACGGCAAGGGGAACATTCAGTCCGTCGACGTCGGCTACGACTCGACCGCCGCCGTCCCTCTCAACAAGCGCCTGGCCGGCGACATCAAGCTGCTCGTCGAGGGTAAGCCGCTGCCCAAGCACGCCGAGGCCGAGGCCAAGTAACGCCCCGAAAACGGTGCCTGGCACCGTTTTGGCAGCCCGGTCCTCCTGGTGCTTCGAGACGGCGCCAGCTCAGGAAACGAGCCTGGAAACGGTGCCTGACACCGTTTCCAGGCTCTCTCGCTAGACCGGCGCCATCCGCTTCTCGATCCTCTCTTTTCCCTCTCTTCTCTTCTTTCCCCATCTTCTCTGTGTCTCTGTGTCTCTGTGGTTCAAACCGGAAACCACCCTGGCCCTCCCAATCCCACCGTCGACGCAGCGCTAGCGCCCACGGGCGACGGGCTCGAGCTCGCGCACGGTGATCAGGGGAACGCTCAGGTCTTCATCGAACCGCGACCGCCCTCGAACCCCTACCCGCCCGGCGGTGATCGGCTCGATCTCGAGCCCCGGCGGGATGTCGAGAAATGCCGTCGTCTTGCCGTCCGTGCCGATGAGCGCATAGAGCTTGCGGCCCTCGAGAAACTGGTTGCTGGGCTTCATGAACCCGATGGCGGTATAACCCCGCGCGGGCTTGGGAGCACTCGCGGCGAGCTTCCGCTCAGCGGCGTCGACCTCGCCATCGAGCCTCCTCATGTGCGCCAGTGTCGCCTCGACCTCCCGCGCCGCCGCGGCCGAGCGCTCGTCGCGCTCAAGCCGCGCCAGCCGCGCTGACACCGCCTCGCGCACCCGAGGGTCGTCGCCGGCTCTCTTCAAGATCGCCTGCGACCGCGCGCGCTCGGCCTCGAACCGCCAGGCAGCGACCTCGCGCTGGCTCACGACCGCCCGATGGTCTCTATCGAGGCTCTTGAGCTCGGCCGCGACCTCGGCCGGCAGCCCCGGCGGATCGACGATCGGCTTCGCAGCGACGGCCGGGCGCCGCGGCGGATCATCATCAGGCCGGTACATCACGCGAACCGCCTCGTCCCTGGGCTTCTCACGGCCGAGCGGCTCGAGTCCAGCCGCCCGGACGAAATAGACCAGGTCGTCCGGCGGCGCGATGGCGAGCCAGTTGGACTGTGCTCGCTTCGCATCCGCGCGTCCCATGCCGACCGGGGGCCGATCGACCAGCCGCGTCATCGTGCCAGCCTCGAGCCGCGTCCGCGGCGGGCCCGGCAGGCGGGCGCGCGGATTCCCCGATCGCACCACGGCGCCGTCCCCCTTGACCCACGCCGTCAACGGCGAGGCGGCCGGCTCATGGCGGTGGTCCTGATCACCCACCCCCTCCTCGCCCAGCTCGAGCGAGCCACGCTCAACCCAGCAAATCGCCCAGGAAGGCCGCTCGATCGCCAGCCACCCACCCCGAACCACTCCCCGGATCCGCACCCGATCCCCCTTCGCGAATCGACCCACCTCATACGCCGGCTGCCGGGGAGCATCCCAGACCTCGAGCGAATCCACGCCGACCCGGGCGCTCATGCCGCGTTCCCACCTCGTCGATCCAGGCGAATCGGCCCCGGGCTCGGTCCCCGCCTGGCCAAAATTGGCCAGCAGGAGGACGAGTACGACCACCTCGCGAAGCCTCGAGCCAATCACGCTCAGATAAGCCTCCTGGGCCCGTTTCGAGCCCCCAGGACGGTCGATCAGACCCCGACAAGCTCCTGATGGGAGCACGATGAATCGATGGAACCTCTTATATTGCAGAGGGATAGGGTTCTCTCGCGGAGCCCCCGGCCGGCGTCGCGGCCCCCGGTCCGGCTTCGCTTGGTGAGAGCCGCTTCATAGCCTGGATCGAATCGGGCGTCAAGCCGCTCTGGTCTTTCCATTCGGGACGGCGGCGGTTAAAATCAAGGATTCTGGCGAGAAGAACCCCGGGGTTCACGCTGGTGGGCTCATCGAGCCCGCGAGCCGCCGCCAGGTCTGGGCGCGTCGAGGCGACGCGCCGCCTGTTTTTTCGTGGTTGAGGGGCCCAAAACGGGCTCGGGAGCGGAGCGGGATGTACGCGATATTCGAGGACGGCAGCCATCAATTCCGGGTCCGCGAGGGGGACCACGTCAGAGTCGACCGCCGCGACGGAAAGGCGGGCGATACAGTCACCTTTTCCAAGGTTCTCATGCTCGCCGGCGAGGACGGAAAAACCACCATCGGCGCACCCTTGGTCGAACAAGTCCTGGTCCAGGCGAAGATCGTCAACCAGTTCCGGACCAAGAAGATCATCATCCAGAAGTTCCGTCGGCGTAAGAACATGCGTCGAAGGAACGGCCACCGGCAATCCTACACCATGGTCCAGATCACGAGCATCGCCGCCCCCGCCTGAGCGGTCGCTCCAGGCTCGTTATCCTTGCCAGTTCCCTCAGACCGTTCGGTCGTTTCGAGAAATCGAAGGCCGGGCGGTTTTTTTGTTTGCATCGGCCGGACTGATGGTACCATATGGCCGCCCGTGGGACGGCGGTCGGCCGGGCGGGAGTGAAGGTGGGAGGAAGGGCGGCCCCAGGGACGGCAAGCATGCGTCCTCGGGGCGTGACGGGCCGGGCGGAGCCGGCCAAGTCTTGGTTCGCGACGACGAGCGAACCCGCCGGCAAATCGCTTCGTCGGGGGCGCGAGGACGCTTGGAATGGTCCTCAATTCACGAAGACGTCCACTCGAGCGAGGCAAAACGGCGTTAGATTTTCCCATCGGTGAGTTCCAAGGCCGTTCGAGCCAACTAAGGCGCGATTCCAGGAGTCTGAGAGACGCATCGCGAGGACAAGCTGGGACGGAGTCGAGAGGCGTCCGGATTCAAGATCACTCTCGCAGTGCGTCGATAGAGGGCGTTGGACGCCCGTTTGGTCTGTATTTCGGTATACCTATGGATTTCTGATCACAGAGCGGCTATCCTCGAGGAGATCGGGGAGTTCAGGGGCGACCCTGGTCGAAAGCCGAGACGTGGAGAATCGTCATGAGAGCAGTCGGCGAGCGGTCGGGAGTGGCGGCGAAACCGGAGACCGTCGAGTCTCCCTCCAAGGGCGCGCCTCCACGGCGGGCCCGCGAGCGGGGGGGCATGCAGGTTCCCCGGGTGTTCAGCGTCCCGGGGACGAGTCCATTTGACCTGGTCGAATGGGAGACACGGACGGCCGAGATCAAGGACGAGCGCGGCCGGGCGATCTTCCAGCAAAAGGGCTGCGAGATCCCCAAGGGCTGGAGCCAGCTCGCGACCAACGTGGTGGCCAGCAAATACTTCTACGGCGACGTGGCCAGCGGCAACGGCAGCCCGGCCGAGGGCAAACGGGAGTATTCGGTCCGCCAGCTCGTGGGGCGGGTGACCCGGACGATCGCCGACTGGGGCAAGGCCGACGGCTATTTCGCCAGCGACGCCGACGCCGACAGCTTCCACGACGAGCTCACGTCGCTCTGCCTCAACCAGTACGGCTCGTTCAATTCGCCCGTCTGGTTCAACGTCGGGCTCTATCACGAGTACGGCCTGTCCGGGCCGGCCAACAACTGGCGATGGGATGAAGAAACCCGCGCCGTCCGCCGCGCCGAAAGCGCCTATCAGTACCCCCAGGCCTCCGCTTGCTTCATCCAGAGCGTCTCCGACGACATGGAAGGGATCATGCGCCTGGCCGCCAGCGAGGCCATGCTCTTCAAGTTCGGCTCGGGCACCGGCACCGACCTGTCGACCCTGCGCTCCAGCCGCGAAAAGCTCTCGGGCGGCGGCAAGCCCTCGGGCCCGGTCAGCTTCATGCGGGTCTACGACGCCATCGCCAGCGTGGTCAAGTCCGGCGGCAAGACCCGCCGCGCCGCCAAGATGCAGACCCTCAAATGCTGGCACCCCGACATCCTCGACTTCATCGAGTGCAAGACCAAGGAAGAGCAAAAGGCCCTCGCCCTCATCCGCTCGGGCTACGAGGCCAATTTCAACGGCGAGGCCTACAGCTCGGTCATGTTCCAGAACTCCAATCTCTCGATCCGCTGCACCGACGCCTTCTTGAAGGCCGCGGTCGCCGACCAGGATTGGACCACCATCTCGGTCACGACCGGCCAGCCCATGGAGACCTACAAGGCCCGGACCTTGCTCGACAAGATGGCGCTCGGAACCTGGCTCTGCGGCGACCCCGGCATCCAGTACGAAGACACGATTCAGCGCTGGCACACCTGCCCCAACACGGCGCCGATCAATTCGTCGAACCCATGCAGCGAATACATGTTCCTGGACGATTCGGCGTGCAATCTGTCGTCGATCAACCTGATGAAGTTCCGCCGCGAGGACGGCGGGTTCGACGCCGCCAAATTCCGGGCGGCCGCGCGGATCTTCATCACCGCCCAAGAGATCCTGGTCGACCACGCCAGCTATCCCACCGAGCGGATCGCCGCCAACAGCCACAAGTTCCGCCCGCTGGGGCTGGGCTACGCCAACCTGGGCAGCCTGCTCATGGCCGCGGGCCTTCCCTATGACTCGCGCGAGGGCCGGGCCCTGGCCGCTTCCATCACCGCCATCATGCACGGCCAGGCCTATCTCTCGAGCGCCGAGCACGCGGCACGGCTGGGACCGTTCGACGGCTTCGCCGTCAATCGCGAACCCATGCTCCGCGTCATGGAATTGCACCGCGACGCCGCCTTCGCCATCGACGAATCGGCCCCGCGCGACTTGCTCGCCGAAGTCCGCTCGGTCTGGAACGAGTGCATCGAGATGGGCCGCCAGCACGGCTACCGCAACAGCCAGGTGACCGTGCTCGCCCCCACCGGCACCATCGCCTTCATGATGGACTGCGACACCACCGGGATCGAGCCCGACATCGCCCTCGTCAAATACAAGCAGCTCGCCGGCGGCGGGATGCTCAAGATCGTCAATCGCACGGTGCCGCAGGCGCTCGAGAAGCTCGGCTACGACGAGCCCGAGATCCGGGGAATCCTCGACTATATCGACGCCCACGACACCATCGAGGGCTCGCCGTCGTTCAAGGACGAGCACCTGCCGGTGTTCGATTGCGCCTTCGCGCCGCCCGCCGGGGGGCGTAGCATTCATTTCCGCGGCCACCTGCGAATGATGGCGGCCGTGCAGCCGTTTTTGTCCGGGGCCATCTCCAAGACGTGCAACGTCCCCCACGAGGCCACCGTCGAGGAAATCGGCGGCGCCTATCTCGAGGGCTGGCGGCTCGGGCTGAAGGCGCTCGCGATCTATCGCGACGGTTCAAAGGGGAGCCAACCGGTGAGCACCAGGGCCGAATCCAACGAGGGGTCGCAGCCTGCCGAACCCGCCGCCCCGCCGGCCCAGCCGGCAGCCGAGCCGGCCCCGATCGCCGTCGCGGCCCCGGCGGCTGCCGCGCCGCCACAGCCCGCCGCCCCGGTCATCGTCAGCCAGCCGCGCCGCGAACGCCTGCCCCACACCCGGCAGAGCCTCACCCACAAATTCGACATCCAAGGCCACGAAGGCTACATCAACGTCGGCTTCTACCCCGACGGTCGCCCCGGCGAGCTCTTCATCACCATGGCCAAGGAAGGCTCGACCATCGGCGGCCTCATGGACATCCTCGGCACCGCCATCTCGATCGGGCTCCAGTACGGCGTCCCCCTCGAGGTCTTCGTCAACAAATTCGCCCACTCGCGATTCGAGCCGGCCGGGTTCACCAAGAACCCCGACATCCCGATCGCCAAGAGCATCGGCGACTATATCTTCCGCTGGCTGGGCATGGAGTTCATCCCCGGCTATCGCGAGGCCAACGCCCCCAAGCGCCCCGCCGCCGACAACCTGCTCGAAAACCCGGTCCCGGCCTCGACCCCGCTGCTCAAGGTCAACGGCCACCGCACGGCCACCATCGCCGACCTCGAACATGCCGAGGCCGTCATGGGCGCCTATCAGACCGTTCCAGAAACCATCGCCCTCGATCCGGCCGAATCGGCCATCGACGAGCGGGAGCGTCAGTTCGCCCACTTCCAGAGCGATGCGCCCGCCTGCGACAACTGTGGCGCGCTGACGGTCCGCTGCGGCACCTGCTATCGCTGCTTCAACTGTGGCAACAGCATGGGCTGCTCTTGAACTCTTGCCGACCTGGCCATCCCCACCAGAACCTCCCGCCGCGAGCCGACCCTGGTTCCCGGCGGGAGGTTTTTTGATTGGCTCATGGTTGGTCTTGACCATGGTTTTCGTGGGCACGCCGTCTCGTATCGGACTTCGTGGCGGCCGGTTCCCTGCCACGGCCCCCCTCATCCGCCGCTGCGCGGCACCTTCTCCCGCGGGGAGAAGGATCAACACATAACCCTCTCCCTCCGGGAGAGGGTGGCCGAAGGCCGGGTGAGGGTCCGGACGCGGCCAACGGAAACGGGTCGATCCCCGGCCTGACAATCACAACGAAACCGGGATCGCGGAAAAGGCCCGTCAAGATCGGCCTTTCACCACCCCAGGGCGAGGCGCCCGCCGATCCGGGACGAGCCTTGAGTCTGCTCATCACGCCATTTCATAGGCCCTTGCGCCTTCCGGGTCGGCCGGAGCCTCGCCCTCCCTGAGGGCGTCTGTTTGCTTTCACAGCGTTCCTGAACGCCTCGGAAACCAAAACGCGGTCGCGACGCCCCTCATCGAGAGAGGCGCCGCGACCGCGTGGAGGGGTCAAGGCTCAATCGCAAGTCACGAGCTCAGGCGTGCTGGGCGACGTTGAGCCAGGTGTGGACGTGGGGAGCGCCTCGGAAGTACCACGAGAACGCCGGCCCCTCGAGCTTCCAGAGATCCCAGACGCCGTCGTTGCCGATGTCGCCTTCCTTGTAGAACGTCAGGCGCAGGGCGTCAACCCCGCCCGCGCCGCTCAGGCAGGCGCGGACCTCGTCGGCGTCGAAGGCCCGGAACGGGCGGAGCATCATCTCGAGGAGCTGGCTGATCATGGCCTTCTGCTGGCTGTCGAGCCCGGCGACATCGAGGCCCGTCTTGGGCAGATTCTTGCCCTTGAGCGAGGTCGTCTTGGGGGCGTCGGCGGGGGCGGCCGCGACCAGGGCCTGGGCCTTTTGCTTGTCGTCGAGGGTCGCGAAGACCTTGTTCGCCTGCTCGGCCTGATACCACCAGACGTTATGGGTGTGCTTGGCGTCTTCCTGGTCGTGGCCGTCGGCGGCGTGGCCGTAGAAAATCGGCCCGCCGAACGCCGCCCCATTCACGCTGTTGCCGTCTGCGCGGAGCGTGTCGTGGCGGCCGGAAAGAACCCATTCAAACGGCTTCTCGCCGCCCGGTTCGCCGAAAACGGCCACGTGGTAGTTCTCAAACCCGCCCGAGTCGTCGTCCATCTGTTTCATGAACCGCTCGTAGCCCTCTTCGCTACAGAGATTCTTCATGATCTCGCGGCAGAGGGCCTGCTGCTCCGAGTTCATGTCGTCGATGGTGGGCTTGACGATGGCCCAGTTGTTGCCGACCTTCGACCGCAGCGGGTGGTCAAAGGGAAAGCAGATCACCTTGCGCTGTTCGGGGGTGATGGTCTTGTAGAATCGCGCGACCGCGGTTTCGGCGGCGGCCTGGGGCGTGGGACCCTTGACGGCCGCATCGCCGGCCAGAGCGCCGGTCCGGCCGATGATCGGCAGCGTGGCGGCCGCCGCGGCCCCGCCAATCCGCTTCAAAAAATCACGCCGCGACGCTCCATCGCACGTCGGGCATTCCCTCTCGCTCGGGCCGCGGTCATGGATTCTGGTCATGGCGCCATGCTCCTAAGAATTTAGGGTGGGGGTGTTGAGGCGGGACCGGTGCACGACCAATGCACTGTCGCTCAGGGTAAATCGCCCCGCCCACCCGCGTCAACCCGGCGGAGAAAAACCAGGCGTCTGGGCACGCCCCCAGGCGCGGAGCCCGCGCGCCCATCGCAGGCCGTCGAGGGCGTCTTCCTCGATCACCCACCGTCGGATCTCGTCGGGCTTGATCCACAAGAAACCGCTCGCCGGAGCGGTCTGGTACGAGCCGCTCGGGTCAAGCCGCTCGATGACGATCAGTTCGCCGTCGAACCGCCAGATCTCCGCCACACCGAGGTTGGCGTCAATGCCGGGGCGGTCGATCTTCGAGGCCGAGATTTCGACCTCGATTCCCAGGTCGGGATTGGAATAAAGGGCGACGTCCCTGGCGCCGCGCTTGACGGCGCTGGCGACCACCGCCAGTTATCGGACGCGAAATAAGAGCACTCGTCAGCCTCGAGCCCACACTCGACGTCCGGCCGTTTCCAGGTGGTCTGGCCCAAGCCTCTGAAAGGGATCTCCAGCTCCTCGGCCACAAGCTCCACGACCCGCGCGAGCTGTTTCTTCACCCCGTCGTGAAAGGGGCTGAGCGACATGAGCTCCAGATCCTTCCCATCGTAATTGACGCGGATCCGCACGCCTTGGGGATCGAATCCACCAATCGCTCATAGAACGTCCAGTCGACGCCCTTGATGACGACGCGACGCTCGGGAACGGCGGCCAGGCGCTCGAGCTCGTCGAGCGACGGAACGGCAAGGGTCGGTCCATGAAGAACCAAACCGACGGCAACCGCCGTGGTGTCCGAAGTCGCCGAGCTCATGCGGCCTCCGTTCGAGGGGAGCGCTGAATCTCAAGCCCATCACCCGAGGATACCCAATTCAAGCGACCCCGCCGAGGCCAGGCTCGAGGGATCCCAAATGCGCCGGCAACTGGCGGCCATGATTCCGCGCTTACGCGACCACAGTCTTGACGGGGGCGGATTCTGGGCATTGGCGACGGTCCTCAGTCTTCGATCCCGACCCCGAGGTCCGAGACGATCCTGGCACCCTTCGTGATGGTCTCGACCGGCACGCCGTATGACAGGTTGAAAATCTCGATCAAGGTCTCCCAGACCTCGTCAGGCCCGGACCAAGCCCCGACGGATCCACGTATTGTCCTATAATTCATTTGATAACACTGGAGTACCATATTATCAATATTTTCGCATGATGCATCAAATTCGTATGACACGGCTCTCATGGATAGGAAAAAGAGCGCGAAGGTCGCCGGGACGGCAAACAGAGAAACGAACGCCAATAAATCTCCCGCTCCGGGCGGAAGACCGTGGAAACCCGTCCAGCCGATGTAGGTTCCAAGCAGCCCCATCGGCAGGAGACACGGGATCAAGGGAATGAGCACGTACGTCATCCACCCAAGGGCGCGCAGCCGAGGAAGCCGCCAGCCCAACCGCCGCCCCAAGCGTCTCCAGTGAACACTCCGAAATCCTCGAGGAACGATCTCGTCCATTCTGGCGGAAAGGACCACCCTTGAACGTGGGACGTCGAAAACCTCGACGAGTGCCGTCCTGAACTGGTGGAAAGCTCTCGCGGAAACGCAAATATCGACCGCTTCCAGGGGTGCATACGTGATGTGTCGTTGTATGAGTTCGTATAACTGGCCGACGGTCACGACCGTTTCGGCTTCATCGTCTCGGATGACGATCCCAAAGGTCGCCTCGATCGTCTCTTTGAGGTCCATGACGTGCCTAGCCTCTCGGAAGCTCGATCAAGGACGTCCATGGTGCGAGTCCACGCAAATGCATCCGCGGATGCCAATGGTTGCGATCATGGGTTTGGTCGAGGCGGACCCCGAGGGGCTTTCTTGATACCCGCTCAACGGCCTGGGCGATGCCGACATCGGGCATCTTCTGGTTTGTCGCGGCCCAAACAGGGAAACGCTGATCGACGAATCCGCTCGCTCACGCCCCGCAGTCAGTTTTACGATCGACACAGCGCCATGTCAATTGTAGGACTTTCTTAAGTGGACGCGACGATTGCTGATTGAATCAAGCTCCCCCGATGAAAACATGGCCTTTCCCCGCGCGCCTTCTCCGCGGTGACATAGAGTCCAGGTGACATGGAGGGCAGGCATGGATTTCTTCGCTCTCGGCCCCCGAGGCCGCGCCCTGGCCGCCGAAGACTCCGTGACCCAGCATCGCGGATGCCCCTCCGAAACGGTTCAGCCAAACACTTGATTCCAATCTTGGGAGCGCGGATCATGGGATGCGATCGCGGTCTTCACGCGAGATTCTCTTTGGCGCGGCGTTCTTGCCGTCCCAGAACCCGCCGTTTCAGTGCGGATGCCGGCGTGATTCGGGCGGATTCGACCTTGGGCGCGAGGTTGCGATGCTGGCCTGGATTCATTCCGAGGATGGCGCCAATGAGGTCTCGCGGCTGATCCACCGCGCGCTGTGCCCGTGCCGCGAAGGGGATGATCTTTTCCAGGACGTCTGGTGCGATCTGATCTCGAATTGGCCGCGGATCGTGGCCTCGTACGACCTCGCCCGCGGCGCCTGGACTGCGTATCTCCGCGGCGTGATCCGAAACACGGCGAGAAAACGCACGTGGAGGTTGACTCACAACCCCCCGCCGCTCCTATTCCTTCCGGACCTCGACCTCACGCTCGTGGACGGCCGATCAACGGCGGAGGGTGTGTACGCGAGGGCCCAGGAGACTTGCCAGGCACTCGAGTACGCATTCGCCACGCTCGCGGCTCGCGTCGACAGCATGAACTTTGAAATCCTCGATCGCCGTCTGAAGAGACGCCAGACGGTGAGCGAAATCGCGGCCGCGCTCAAGATCCCGACGACAACGGTCTACAAGCGGCTCGGGAGGATGAAACGGAAGCTCAAGGATATCGTGGGTGCGTGGGTGCGGACCAGAGAGGAATCAGCGCTCCAAGACCTGTTGAATCGAAAAAAACCGGGGGGGGGGTCTAAAAAGTAGGTGCAAAGGATATCTCTCTATTAGAGCCGATGTGCGTTCGATGGATGTTGGGACTTCTCCAGAGACCGGTCTCGGGATCGCCGAGCCATGGTGATCGATGGGTTGGCCAAATGAACCAGGAACGACGACGGCAATTGGTCAAACGACTTTCGGCAGCCAGAGCTCGAGACCCCTCTCTCACGATGCGTGGACTCGGGTCGACCCTGCTCGCAGGCACTGCGTCAATGAGCATCGGGGCGTCGGAACTGAGAGCCGTGGGCAACTCTACCGCATGAAATGCAAGCGCGAATACGTCTTCGCGCCCGAATCTTTTGCAAGGCAAACAACGTGTGCGGAACTCGCGTTTGCCCCGGAACAATGCCCCAGCCCTTTGCCGCGGTCTCGCCGCGGTCGAATGACATCGTCAATCGCCTCGGTTCCAGAAAGCGGTTTGTGATCCCCGCGGTGGCTCTACTGCTTGCGACTCACGCCGGAATGCTTGCATATTCGGCGACAAAACAGAGTCCGACAGAGCTGGAGCCGGCCTTTCTCGTCGCGGGGCTGAGCCATGATCAGTTTGGTCACTTTAATCTCTTCCGCGTCAATCCGCCTCTCGTGCGAATGGTAGCCGCACTGCCCGTAATGGCCGCCGGTTACAAGATGGACTGGAGCGGCTTTCGCGACGCCCCCGGCGCCCGACCTGAGTTCGCGCTGGGGACGGATTTCCTAAAATCCAATGGCGAACGTTCCATCTGGCTGTTCACAATCGCTCGCTGGGCCTGTCTTCCGTTGAGCTTGGTCGGAGCATTGTTTTGCTTTTTCTGGTCCCGAGAGCTCTGGGGCCGCGACGAGGCGGGGTTGATCGCGCTCATCCTTTGGTGCTTCGAGCCCAACATTCTCGCGCACGGACAACTCATCACGACCGACTGCGCCGCCGCGAGCTTCGGCGTCGGCGCGGCGTTCTTTTTCTGGCGATGGCTCAAAAAACAGACCTGGGCGCGCGCGGGGCTCGCCGGGCTACTGTTCGCGTTGGCTCAACTCTCCAAGCTCAGTTGGCTGTTTCTCTATGGGCTGTGGCCACTCCTATGGCTGTTCTGGATCTGGAACGAGGGTCGCGGCGGCGGAGAACGCAAAACGCGGCCTCGATCTTCTCTGTTTGCCTCAGCGCTGCAACTGGCGTACATTCTCGGGCTTGGGTTGTATCTGACCAACCTGGCTTATGGCTTCAGCGGAACGGGAACGCGTTTGGGCGATTTCCCGTTCGTCAGTCATCTGCTCGGCGGAAACAAACCGGGCGAGGTAGGAAACCGATTCGCGACCTCGGCGTTCGGTAACATTGTCGTTCCGCTACCCAGCCAGTATTTATTGGGGTTTGATCTGCAGAAAAAGGATTTCGAGGATTTCGGGCAGCCCTCGTACCTGCGGGGCGAATGGAAAGACGGCGGTTGGTGGTATTATTACCTCTACGGTCTGGCCGTCAAGACGCCGCACGGCACGCAGATCATGTTTCTGCTGGCGACATTCACGATGATTTACGCCGGTACGCGAAAGTCCGGCCACACGGCGTCACTGAACGGCGGTCATCTGTCAGTCCTGCTCATGCCGGCCCTCGTGTTGTTGGTATTGGTGAGCTCACAGCTGGAGTTCAATCAGCATGTTCGGTACGTGCTGCCAGTCCTGGGATTCGCGTTCGTCATGACCGGCGCGGCGGCGTCCTGGTTCTCGGCCGCGCCTTGGGCTTTGCGGCTTGGTCGAGCGCGGTTCCCGATGGCATCCGGCTGTCAAGCTCTGATCCTGGTATCGCTGCTGGCGACCACCGCCAGCACCCTCGCCGTCTATCCGCGCCAGCTCGCCTACTTCAATGAGCTCGCGGGCGGGCCGCTCAACGGCCCGAGGCATCTGCTCGGGAGCAATGTCGATTGGGGGCAGGGCCTCCTTGCGTTGGAGACTTTATTAGATGTGCGCTCTGACTGGGGTCCAGTCGCGCTGCTTGGCTCGGGATCACCCGATATGCTTGGCATGCGAGTCGTTCCAGAAAGTGCTCAGGCGCCAATCGCATCATTCACTGGATATAGTCACATCGCAGTCCGTGTCAACGAGCTGGCCGGAGACGGGCGAGCGTTTCGTCTCAACGGGAATGCGCCCGGCGATGGCGAGCTCCTGGCGGCCCTGCGTCGTCAACGGCCGGCGGCCGTCACGGATTACTCGATCTTGGTTTTTGAAACGAAGCCGCTACTCGGGCAACCTGGTGTAGAGGATCCAGACGACGGGCCGCACGGAACAGTTCACGCGACGGATACCGAGGCGGCGTTTCCGACCTCCTTACCATCCCTCGCCGATGCCCGGGAGACAACACCCACGATTTCGCTTTTGAACCATGTTCTGCTTTTGCATGGACCTCTCGACACCTGTTCGAACACCCCCGTATCGGGCCTGGAGGCTCTACGAATCCTCACGGATGAGCGACGCGCCATCGCCGCATTCGGCGAGTCTCCGTTTGTTCGCACCCGAAACGGTTTGCGGTACAAGATCGACAATGTGCTGGCTTCAGAGGCAGGCATCGGTGAGTCGCACCGCGATCAATGCCTGGCAACCTTTGCCTACGTTGGAATACCACCGACCTATCCGATCACTCTGCGATCGGAAGCATGTCGTATCCAAGATCTGATCTCGGAGTCGGTTGCTCATTTCCGTCTTGATCAACGCGAGATCGCGTGGACGGCGATCGCCTATGCCCACTATCTTCCCCCAGCCCGAGACTGGACTGACAGGTTCGGGCGAACAACCACGTTTTCGACGTTGTTACAACACTTGATTGACATGGGATACAGCGGCCAAAGTTGTGGTGGGTTGCACGTCTTGCAGGCAATCGCCGCGATCGTCGAGGCAGATTACCGACGCGGAATTCTCGATCGCCGAATCCGCTTGGTGGGGCGGAGGTTCGTGCAGGACTCGGTTAAACTGGCTCTCCTCTCTCAATCGGAAGACGGGGCATGGGATCTCGATTGGTTTCATCCGAGTTCAGATGTCCTGTCGCACTCCAGCGATCCGTCGTCTCTTGAATCAAGGATCGTGGTCACGGGCCATATGCTGCAACTGATGCACGACGAGTTACGCGACCCGCCACGTCACGCCATGTTACGGGCCACTCGATGGCTGATCGGGGTGCTTGAGAAGCTTCCGAAAGGCTCCAAGCCGACCCACATCGGGGTGTGCCCGCTCACTCATGCGTTGGTCGGCATTCAACGCTCGCGTGGCAACCGAGGTGTGTCTCACGAAATGCAGTACCTGTTTGCCACTGACAAACATCAATGAAAGGAGGATCCGCGTCTCATTCTTCCAATGAGGTCTGTCCCAGGCGTTGCTAGACCTATTCACCAGTCACGGGTTCGTTTCACTGGAAAGGGGAGACCCAATGTCAGTTGTACTGAAAGCAAGCGTGATCCTTGCCGCCTTCGCGGCAATGGCAACGCTGTTGTCCGCGGATTCAGACCCCGGCCAGCCGATCTCAACCGCGCTTTGCGCTGAATTGCGCGGCGGCGCGCGTGGCAGCGTTTCACCGGCGCAGTACACCGACACGCGGATCTGCTCACAGCCAACGGCTATATATCCAGGACGGGAGCGTCTGTGAGTGGTGCCCGCTCAACGGTGCCACGACTACTGACTATACTACGATTTACAACAGCAAGACCGTGTGTAACGATTCGACGCGAGGGTTCACTGGCTGTGTGGATTCTAACACCATATCACCTCTTTAGCAAGGGGTGGTAACTTCTCAATAACTCTGGGTGGTCCATTCGAACAACGATGAACCGCACCCACGCTTTTCGCGTTTGGATCCGCGATTCGACGGTCCGAGAGGCATTTGGGGCTCATTAGGGCCGGTCACCGTTCAACCGTGGACGGTCGCTTTCCCGGACTGATTGAGCAGTTACCAAAGAGTCTTGTTTCGCTGTTTGACTTTCGGGGAAATACCTTCGAATACAGTGAGTGACCATGATCGGAAAAAGAAGAGAAGGGACCAACCCAGGTTTTCAGTGTGAGGAGGTTACCATGTCGGCAAGACGCGTCGTGTTCTGCTGGGCAATCAGCCTTCTGTACTTGAGTACGGTCCAACCGCCGCCCGTTGCGGCGTCACAGAAACCTCAACCACCAGAGCACTCGCTTGATGACTGTCGAGCGGTCTTGCAGCGCGTTGTCGCGGCCCTGCAAAATGTCGACATCGAGTTCACGGTGAAGGTGGACTGGCAGACTCCAAATTTGCCCCGCATGACCGGGGAGTCCGGGCATATTTACCTTGATCAGGGCAAAATGTCTTTTCGCTTCGAGCGCACTTTTCCCCCCCTTCCAGGCCGCCCGCACGTCGTGGAACTGGAGGAAGAAACCTATGACGGAAAGACCCATTACCTAGGCAAGAACAGCGTGGGAGGGACTCCGTCAATTACGACGATGCTCGGAGATAACCCGAATAGCTCATACGCGTGGCAGCACTTCACCAGGACGTGTCTTTACCTTGAGGCAGCGGGATACCGACTCCCCAGAAAGGTCGCACAGTGGAAAGGAGGCAAATTGACATCCGTGGTTCTCGACTACCTGGAGGAAGGCCAAGTCAATCGTGTTACGACCGACAACGCCACCTCATCAATCGTTGTCAGCGTGACGATCACGGATCCCGTCGTGTTGGATGCGAAGACGACCGATCTCGACCTGCTCGCCAAGGAAATGACGCAGTACAAGAACACCCGTGCCGAGATTGAAGAGAGAGTTGGCGAAGTGAGACGGCTACGGACTTCCGACAGGAAGCGGCGCGTGGACCTGTGGTTGGATCCGGGTAAAGGCTATTCCGTGGTCCGTCGTGTGGAATCGACGCTCGATGGAAAGTTGATCCACGAGATCAAAGCCACGGACTTCAAGCAGTTCGGCAAGGATGCTGTGTGGCTTCCCGAGAATGGCACAATCAAGACGTTTGTCTGGGACACCAGGCTTGCGGCGGGTTTTCAGAGCGAGCCTGACAGGACCGACGTCGTTCATTTGGAACATGTCCGCTTCGAACCTCGGCAGGATATTTCCTTCGTGTTGGACTACGGTCCGGGAACAGCGATCCTGGACCGGAGTTCCAAGGATGCAAGGTCGTCCGCGTCCGGGCAGGTAGCCTTTATCAAGCCTGGTTCGCTGGAAGAACTTCGGCACCCCGCCGATGTGAAACGACCTCGACAATGGTTTTTGGTGGTGAATGTCGTACTCGTGGTGATTCTTGTCGTGGGACTGGTAATGTGGAGAATTCGATCACGATAGCGCAGTGTGGCGACGTGCCGCATACGAGGGTTTTACTCCCAGGGTAAGAAAGGCGTCGGCCTGAAGGCGGACCCGCCATGCGTGAGCACCTGGCCGCGTAACAGTGCGGGCTCAGTAACTGCGTAACGCTTCGAGTCTCTTGACACGTGGACGATGGCCTCGAGGCAGCCGGCTTTCAGCCAGCGGCGGCCTTGCTGGTAGACCATCTCCCACGGGTGAGGTTCTTGCAAAGGCAGCGCCGCGCCACCGGGAGCCGGTGTGGACGATCGAGCGCGGCAGGTTGTCGAAGACATCGCGGAGGTTTTAGGCGCGCTGGCTGGCGTCCTCGGGCAAGAGGCAGAGAGCAGAGACGACGAATTCCCGTTCAGGGTCGCTGACATCGCTGGGTCGGGTTGGTGGGTGATCATACCCTATTCTATGCCGGCGACGGGATCAAGGCTCACAACACGCTCCAAGCTAGGGCCGAGTGAATGACTCAAAAGCGCAAAGGCCTATTCAGGCGCCTGGCACGCGCGTTGGGGCTGCGCTCTCCGAATCGCATCGGCCGGTATGCGTGTCTCGCATGCGGATACGCCGCCGCTCTGATCGTCTTGGCGACGAACCCGACTTCCACGGTTGCCGCGTCCGGCAACGACGCGAAAGCGTGGCTCAGGACCAGCGGTTCATCGGGCCAGGGTACCGTCCCTCGCCCGCGGGCCGACGGGTTTGATCGGGTCGAGGAAAGCCACCCGAGCGGCCGGCACGCGCGGGTTCGGGGATCGCACGGGTGCGCCGGGGCGCGATCTTGCGGCGGGGGCTGGAATTCTCCTCGACCTCATCGCGTGGCTCGTCGTCGCGGACGTCCAGCTTGCGCACCGCCCGGACCTCGATCTTCCGCACCCACTCACGAGTCACGCCCAGGCGGCGGCCGATCTCCTTGAGCGTGAGCGGCGTCTCACCGCCGAGTCCGTATCGCAGCGCAAGGATCGTTCGCTCGCGGGGATCGAGCAGGCTCATCCGCCGCGCCAGCAGCCGCCGCTCGTCGTCGGCCTCAAGGGAGGCGTCGGGGCCCGGGGTCGGATCGCGCGACTCGTCGGGCGTCCAGCGGCCGGTGTCACCCTTCATACTGCTCTCGAGCTTGAGCTGCCGCGCCTGGCACGCCTTCTCCACCAAGACCTTCTGAGCCTCGCTCAAGCCCAGAAACTCCGCGATCTCGTCAAACGTCGCCGCCCGGCCATACTCGCGAGACAGCGACCGATCGGCCCGACGCCACTTGGTCAAGAGCCCGACCATGTGCGCGGGCAGGCGGATCGTCGACGTCGTATTGATCAAGGCGTGGCGGATCGATTGCTTGATCCAGTGGCTCGCGTAGGTGCTGAACCGCGTGCCAAAATCCGGGTCAAACTCCTCGGTCGCGCGGATCAGCCCCAGATTCCCCTCGCCCACGAGGTCTTCCAGCACCATCCCCCGGCCTAAATAATCGCGAGCGATCTTCACGACCAGGCGCAGGTTGGCCTGGATCATCCGGGTCCGCGCGTCGGTGTCGCCCCGGGCGATCGCCCCGGCCAGTTCGCGCTCCTCGTTGGCGGTCAGCAGCGAATCGTCCTTGATTTCGCGAAGGTAAACCTGAAGCCCGCTGGAAACCTCGCGGGTCGAGGCTGGAAGTCGATTCATCGCGGTAACTCCTTTGGACGCCCACCAATCAAAGAGGTGTGACAGACGATGTCGTTCTTCTCTCGCGCGATCCTTCCACCGCCGGGGAAACCCCGCCTTCCAGGCTCGATCGCCAGAATCAGGCGGTCTCTCACGTCCCATGCTCCCTGAGAGGTTCTGGCCGGCCCGTGCGCTTCGGACCGGCCCAGTCGATTCCCCGCTCCGCGGCCGTCGCCGAGTGCTGGAACTCCTAGTTGCAATGCCGGCGCGAAACCGGCGGATTTTTTTGGGGAATCCGTCGGGGCGGTGGTACGCCGCGGGTCGAACGCCAAAGCGACGGGCGAAACCGCCGCACGATTTTTGAGGGCGATCCCCGCGGTTGAGCGATCCCTGGCCGGCAGGGAGATGAGGGTCCGCCGAAGCTCGAGAGGCGGCCATTCGATGAGACGCAATCCACTTGGTATCAAGAGGATAGGATAGACAACCCGCCATCGACACGCGGGACTGTTCGGATGCCTCCGCAGCCAGGCAGAACCGTTTTACTTGGCGTCTTTGAACCGGAATCTGGCGAACCGGGAAAAGAAAGGCTGGATTCCTGGCGGGGTGGAAGGTTTAATTAATAGCGTTGGCATGACGATCAGGGATGGGGGCTCTTGCGGGATCCGGTGGGCGCGGGCCGGTCGATCCCTGGTCGGCGGGGCGTCCTGGTCGAGCGAATGAAGCTGTTGCCAACGTTGGGTGGATCGATGATGGGGCGGCTCCGAGACGAGTTCGCTTGCGGTTGGGCTTTGATGGGAGCGTGATCAAAGCGGGTGGGAAGCCGAGGACCGGCGTTCGCTGCTTTTCGAGAATGTCAGCGGGGGCGAGGGCCATGGCCGGTGATGATGAACTTCGCGTGCTGATGGCTCGCGCCCAGGCCGGTGATCGAGACGCGATGGGCGAATTCTTGACGCGTTACCAGCGCGAAGTGCTGATCATGGTGCGCGCCCGCCTGCCGCGCGAGATCCGCCGCCAGTACGATTCGCTCGATTTCGTTCAGGCCGTCTGGAAAAGCATCATTCCCGAGATCGAGAACAACGCGCGTGCATTCGAGAATGAGCGACATTTGCTCAAATATTTATCTGGTGTGGTGCGCAACAAGGTGATGGAGCAGCATCGCCGGCTGACGCGGACCGTGAAATACAATGTCCGCATTGAGGAGAGCCTTTACGTACGGCGTGGGGATCGGGAGCTGCCGCGGGAGATCCCGTCGCCGGACCCGTCACCCAGTCAGAAGGCCGTGGAACAGGAGTGTTTCGCGCGATTGACGGCTCATCGGCCGCCGCTCGAGGTGCGCGTGCTGGGGATGCGCAAGGAGGGGCGGACGCTCGCGGACATCGCGGCCGAGACCAACGTCGACGAGCGCTCGCTGCGCAGAATCCTCTCGGCCGCCGAATCGCGGCTGGAGCGCCGGCCATGAGCCTGAGCCTCTCCTCAAGCGAACCGCGCGAATCCCTCGGCCGGCGACCGCGCCGGCTCGACGCCCAGATGGGATCGGGCTCGGCGCGGGAGGTCTTTGAATCCTCGCGGCTGAGCGCCCGCCTTGATGTCGTCGACGCTTACACCGCCGCGTGGGAAAACGGCGAATCCCCCGATCTTGGCGCATTCTTGAACCGGCTCGACCCCGCGGATTCCGAAGGCCGGATCGAGCTCATTTACCGTGATTTTTGCCTGGCCGAGGCACACGGATCCGCGCCCGACGCGAACGCCTATCGCGCCCGATTCCCCGAGCACTCCGATTCGCTCGGCCGGCTGCTCGAGCTCCACGCCGAGTGCCCCTCGTCGCTGCTCGGGCAACTGGTCGATCCCGAACAGGGTGAGATCGAGTGGCCCCGAGCGGGGGACTGGATCGGGTCTTACCATCTGAAGCGCGAGCTCGGCCGGGGAGCGTTCGGCCGGGTGTTCCTGGCCGAGCAGGTCGAACTGGAAAACCGCCTGGTCGTGCTCAAGCTCACGACCCGGCCTAGTAAGGAAGCGAATCTTCTGGCCCGCGCGCGGCACGCGCATATCGTCGAGGTCGAGGCTCAAGAACCGGTCGACGACGGGGCGTTTCAGCTCATCCGGATGCCGTTCTGGGGTGGCGCGACGCTGGCCGCCGTGCTCGAGGCCCGCCGCGGCCGACCGCGGCCGGTCACTGGACGCGAGCTCCTGGACGATCTCGATTCGGTGGGCGCGCCCGAGTACCCGGCCGTGCAGACCAAGCAGCCAGCCCACGAGATTCTCTCCAGGCTCTCCCACGAACAGGCCGTCGCCTGGCTCATCGCGCGGTTGGCCGCCGCTCTCGACCATGCGTTCCGCAAAGCCGTCGTACACGGCGACGTCAAGCCGTCGAATATCATCCTGGCTGCTGATGGAACGCCCATGCTGCTGGACTTCAACCTCGCGCAGGACGGTTCGGGGGTCGTGCCCGAGGGGGTGTCGAGCGAGCGCGGCGGAACCCTGGCCTACATGGCCCCGGAGCGGCTCGACGGCCTCGATCGCGAGCTTCGATCTCGAGAAGAAAAACATTCCGATCCCAAGCGGGCGGCGGCCGCGGCCGACTTGATGGATTTCGACCCCCACCAGGCCGATCTCTATTCCCTGGGAATGGTCCTTCTAGAAGCGCTCACCGGTCGGCCTCCCGAGCTGGGCGGCACGACCGAAAAGCCGCCGGCCCGACCGCGGGCGGCCGACTGGGCGCGGGGGCGACGGATTCCAGCAACGGCCCTGATTCGCCAGGCCGAGCGCGGCGGCAAGCCCATCTCACGGGGGCTCAAATCGATCCTCGAACGCTGCCTCGATCCCGATCCCAGCCGCCGCTATCGCCAGGCCCGCGAGCTCGCCGAGGATCTCGATCGCTGGCGGGCCGATCGCCCCCTCTTGTTCGCCGCCGAGTCATTCTGTCGGGACGCCGTCCCTCGATTTGTCCGCCGGCAACGACACACCCTCACGGCGGCCTCGATCACGATCCTTGTCGGTTCGACCGCGGCGATCCTGGTGGCCCGGTTCGTCTCCCTGCAGGCCCTCACCAACCGCGCCCAGGAAAAAATGAGCTGGTACGCCCGCGATCTCGAAGGCGGCGCGTATGGATTTCAGCGCCCCGGCGCGCGCCTGAGCCCCGATCCCATCGGTTCCGGCCTCGGTCGATCGACGTCCGCGAACGATCGCGAACGCCGGGTGGTCGACATCGCCTTGCGCGCATTCAAGGACTACGATCTCCTGGGGTCGGGCGACTGGCGCGATCGCGACGACGTCCGTCCCTTGCCCGAGGACGACCGCGTGGACCTCGAGCTCTGGCTGCTCGAGCAAGGCTACCGCTATTGCCGCGCACTCGCCGCTCGCGTCGATTCCCCGGCCGACTGGGAGCGCGCCCGAACGATTCTCGACCAGGTGGCTCGAGGCGCGAATCTTGAGTCGTTCAACGCGCTCGCACGGGCGCTCGAAGCCAAGCTGATCGATGGCGGATTCCCGGTAACCAACCGCGTGCCGAGCCCCGAGGGGCCGGCCGCCGATCCCAACCTCTATCTACTCGGCGTCGCCGCTGAGTACGAGCCCATCGGCCCGAGCCTGGGGAATCGCGATCAGCAACCGCGCGCGGCCCTCGATCTGTACGAAGGCTATCTCTCTCGGCATCCTCGTTCCTACTGGGGGCATTACCGAGCGGCCTCGGCGTCGTTCGCGCTGGGGCGCTTTGAACAGGCCGCCGAGCATCTGCGCAAATGCCTCGCTCGCTGGCCCGACAACGCCGCGCTCCATCTCGGGCTTTCTTCCTGTCTGGCCGAGCTCGGCGAGTTTTCCGACGCGCTCAGCGAATGTGACCTCGCCCAGGCGGGCGCTCCCGATTACCCCGAGATCTACGGCTCGCGCGCTTTCATTCGCGCATCATCGGGAAACGTTGACGGGCTCGCCGAGGACATCCAGCGGTTCGAGATGCTCTCGGGCCGGCTGCCCAGCGAATACTGGCGGATTGGCGCTGGCCTTTTCGACCCGCGCGCCGCCGGGGTCTCTCAACAGATGTCGGCTCTTCCCGGGCTAATCAACACTCTGGCCGGGACCGCGCCTCACGGCGACCCGATCGCGTCGCGCCGGGGAACCTTCGATCTCGAGCCCGAGGACATCCATTTCCGGGGCGAGCTCGCCACGCGAATCCTGCAGTCGGGCGAGCGCGACCTCGCCGCCGCCGAATTCACCAAGATCCTGGTTCTGGACCCCGGTGACATCCCAGCCCGGATCAACCGCGCCTGCTGGGAGGTCGAGAGTCAGCGGTTTCCGGAAGCCGCCCAAGATTTCGAGGTCGTGTTCAAGCATCCGGGCCTGGTCGACCATCTCGGCCTGAACCCGAACTTGATCAACAGCCTGCTGGTCGCCTCGCACTCGTACCTGCGTCTGGGGAAGCTGGACGAAAGCCGCGACATTTCGCGGCGCTCGCTCAATCTGGCGATCGCGATCAAGGGCAACCGGGGCAACTGTCATTTCGCTCTGGCTCGCGCCTACGCCGCCACGGCCCGGAGCCTGCCGAACTATCTGGCCAGGGCAGCCAAGCAGCTCCGCTATTCGTTCCAGGCCAACGAGAGCGCCTATCGCCGCGCCTACGCTCTCGATTCGGCTTTCGACCCGGTACGGGGCTCGCTCGACGCCTTGCTCAGGTCCAAATGCGAGCCGCTAACGGAGGACCGACCCCGGCCACCGAGCCCCGTGGCGCAAACTCGCTAGCAGCCGCCGACGTCCGATTGGTTTCGAGACGGGCGTTTTTTCGCGAGAGCGGCCACCGCACACGAGCCCGTCGAGCAGCTTCCGCATCCGCCCCCCCCGGAACCGCACCCGCCCGATGCCCCGTCGACGCCGCCGTTCCCACATCCTGACCCGCACCCGGATGCCGGCTCGGGATCGTGCTCGCCGGCCGATTCCAGAATCACCTCAAGGTCGTGCTCCATCCGGAACCGCGCTCGCAGCCGGGCCGGGTCCGAAGGCCGCGGGCCCAGGTAGTGCAGCACCGTCGTCCGAAGGTCGAGCAAGACGTCGATGTCCACGATCTCCGCCGGCCAATCCTCACGCGCCAGAACGCGCTGGCAAAGCGCGAAAAGGTCGGCCCGGGCGGAATCGTCAATCCGCCCGTGCTGCTCGTCGTCGCGATCAGCCGCGCGGAGGACGCCGACCGACTCGCTGGAGTCAGGCTCGTACCCGCCGTCCCGCCTCGTCTCAAGCACCGCGAGCACCTCGCCCAGCTCGCGGCCCCGACCGGTCTGGAGCACCACCAACCCGCCGCGCTCAAGCCGTGGACATCCCGCAAGCGCGGCGAACCGCCCCACATGCCCCATCGCTCCGTGCCGTACCAGATAAAGATCGGCCACGAGCAACCTCTCCACCGCCCCTCGCGCCTGCCGGTCCAGAGATCCAAAACTCCGACCGACGACCCGTATCAAAGCCGAACCCACGCCACGACACAAGACCGCTCCGCCGTGAGCCGCACTGACCATGGCGACCTGGACGGCTTGCAATCAAGGCTTATCCCCGGTATTGTTCAATCGACGTTAAACAATTGATGGCGATCGGTTTAGCAGTCGAGCCTGGCGTTTCTCGTGATCGTGTTCGGGGGGTGTGTGATGAACGACCGATCGATGCGAGGGCGGGTGCGGCGGTCATCGATATCTCGGCGAGCGCTCTTGCGGGTCGGGGGTTTGACGGGTCTGGGCGGGCTCAGCCTGGCGCGGCTGCTCAGGGCCGAGGCGGAGCCTGGTGTGGGTTCGCGGCCCCCTTCGATCCAGTCGTGCATTGTGATGTTCCATTACGGCGGGCCGAGCCACCTCGACACGTGGGACATGAAGCCGGCCGCGCCGCGCGAGGCGCGGGGCGAGTTCCAGTCGATCGCGACCTCCGTGCCGGGGCTGCGAGCGTCTGAGCATCTACCAATGTGTGCACGTCTCATGGATCGTTTTGCGGTGATCCGAAGCATGCACCACCCGATGACGAACCACAACGCCGCGGCGTTCACGACCCTGTGCGGGCGCAATCCCTTGAAGGGGGATCTCGAGCTGCTCGGCAACGATCGCAACGACCCGCCGTGCCTGGGGTCGGTGCTCTCGAGGGAGCTTGCCGAGCGCGCGGGCATGCCGACCTTCGTCGCGCTGCCGCACGTGATGTACAACGTGGTGACGCTGCCCGGGCAGATCGCGGGCTTTCTCGGCTCGGCCCACAATCCGCTCCAGGTCTCGGCCGACCCCAACGTGGACGACTTTCACCTTCCCGAGCTCGAGCTCCCCGACACGGTCTCGCTCGATCGCCTGGGTGATCGCGAGTCGCTTTTGCGCTTGATTGACGATCCGCTCCACAGGGCCGAGTCGGCCAGCGCGGGGGCGATCGACGTCTACAACGAGCGCGCGTTCCGGCTGCTGAGGTCGCGCGACGTCAAGGTCGCGTTCGACCTGCGCCGCGAGGATCCCAGGCTGCGCGACCGTTATGGACGGACGAAGCTGGGCCAAAGCACGCTCCTGGCGCGGCGGCTGATCGAGGCAGGGGTGCGGTTCGTCACCGTGCACGACGGCCAGCACAACGGGCAGCTCGCCAACTGGGACGCCCACGAAAACGTCTTCGGCCGGCTCAAGAACGACCTTCTGCCCCCCGCCGACCGGGCCCTGTCCGCGCTCGTCGAGGATCTCGAAGCGCGAGGCTTGCTCGATTCGACGCTCGTGATCTCGATGGGCGAGTTCGGCCGCACCCCCAAGATCAACGCGAGCGCGGGCCGCGACCACTGGCCGTTTTGCTACAGCGTGGTGCTGGCGGGCGGCGGGGTACGCGGCGGCGTGACTTACGGCGGCAGCGACAAGCTCGGCGCCTATCCCGACTTTGACGGCGTCACCCCGGGCGACCTCGCCGCCACCCTCTTCGATCGCTTTGGTCTCGACCCCGCGAGTGAAATCCGGGATCTCACCGGCCGTCCCTACAAAATCGCCGACGGCCAACCCATCCGCTCGCTCTTTCAGTGCTGACGCATTCCGGACCATTCCAGGCTCCCCTCAATCGCGTCGCGCCACTCCGTGCGAATGACGCCGATTCTTCGTATTCAATATAGATATTATCACTTTATAATAAATAGAATCGACAGTCCACTCGCGAGGTTCCTCGAAGGAAAGCAAGGATCGTTTGAACTCAGGGATGACTGACGGCCCAGAAGCCGGCGACCAGCAAGAGGCCGACCGAGGCGTCGGCCAGGAGACCGGGAACGAGCTTTCGAGGAGGGGGTTCGTCCACGACCAGAGCGATTGCCTTGACGAAGGCGAGCCCCAGATAGGCGAGGCCCGCCACGACGTACGCCTGCGGGTGGCGGAGCATGATGCACGAAACGTCCAGCGCCGTCAGCATCCCGGCAAAGAGGCCGCGCAGCTCCACAAGGCACATCAGATCGGGCCGTTCGAACCCCAGCGCCTCCGCGATCTTATCTGGTCGGAACAGGCCGATGCCGCCGCCGATGACGCTCAAGATGCTTCCCAGGAGCGCGGCCTTCTCCGCCGTGTTCACCATCTCGGGGTTCCATGGGTAAGAGAAGCGACTGCTATACTCGTGCGAACGACCAGAAGAGTCAGGAACCAGTGGATTGTAAATCGGGTCGATCGGCACCACCAAGCCGACCGACCCGACGAGCCGACCGCGATCAGCGAGCGAACTTCAGGCCCGGGTCGGTCGGGGGCGCGCTCACGAGCCGAAACGTGAAGTGGTCGGCGTCTTGCCAGTCAACCTTTCCCGCGAGTGCGCCGTCCTGGGTTCCCTTGGCCGCGAGGGTCAGAACACCTTCCGTGAGGGTCGATGCGCCCGCGATCGTTGTGGGCTGCTTGCCAGCGCCCGACACAACCCACCTGAAAGCGCCGCCGTCCTGGATCACGAGGGTGATCTTCGCGTCCTTGGCCGGCTCGGCCGTCCAGCTCCCGGCGAGCTTGCCGGCAACGACCGTGTCGCCAGAGGACGGCGCGGCCGACGCGGGCGGGGCGCCGTCCGAAGGAAGGTAGTAGGCGATGATCTGGGCTGAGAGCGTGTCGCCCGGCTGGATTCTCACGACACTCTTGAGCTGCCCGACGGCGTTCTCGACATGCCCCTGCGCCAGATAGTGATAGGCCAGAACAAAGTGCGCGTGAGCCGAGTCGGGGTTGGCCTTGACGCTGGCCTCCAAGGCTCGGAGCTGACATATGCAATTATCCACATTCGTATAAATACCGCTTAATGTCGTCCAGTCCCAGCCGGGTCCGACCGTCAGGACCGCGTAAAGCGGCTCGGCGGCCTGGTCGTACTTGCCCTGGGCAAAGTAAACGAGCGCGAGGAACTCATGCAGGCTGCGGTCGTTGGGCATCTGGGCGAGGGCCTGCTGGTCGAGCGCGAGGGCCTTCGGGTAGTCGCCCACCTTGAAGGCGTCGCGGGCCTGGTCGAAGGCCGCGGTCGACTGGGTGGCGACGGCTTGATAGGCGGCGCGGCGGTCGTGCTGATCGGCTGTGAGTAATTATAGGCCGCCGCCGACTGTTGCGGTGCGTTGCCAGGCTGAGCTGCATTTCCCGTCTGTGCGACGCCGCCCCCTCCGGAAGCAGCGCTAGTGTAGGGATTGTTGTAGCCCGAATAGCCCCAACCATACATTGGCGAGCCGGCGCCCCAGGCCCCAACGCCGCCATACCCGGCTCCGCCCCAGCCGCCGTAGTTGTTGCCGTTCCAGTATCCGTTGACCAGGCCGGGATGATACTGGTTGTAGAGGTTATTGTTGGCATAGCCCGCCCCGACGGCGGCCGCCCCGGCGTAGGAGTACGCCGAGCCCCCGTAGCGATTGGCGTAGCCCGCCCCAGCGGCCGCGCCGGCGGCCCCAGGGTGATCCAGGCCCTGGTTGCGATTGGCGTATCCCGCCCCAGCGGCCGCGCCCGTCGCGCCCGGATACTGCGAACGCGCGCCCGCCTGGCCCTGACCGCCCTGGGCCGAGCGATATCCAGAGCCACCCGATTGATTCGACATGTTCCGCGGCTGGCTGAACGAGGGCGATCCCCCAAACTCGCCTCGATTGCCGCCGCCATAACCGCCCCCGCGGCCGCTGCCATAACCGCCCCCGCGGCCGGCAAGAAGGCCGGGCGGACCAACCAGAATCACCACAGCGACGCCTGCGAACACATTCGAATATGTGCGCGTCATGAAGTGAACCCTGTAAGAATGGAAATGGCGATGTTTCACACAATAGGAATATAACGTTACTTGCCGGGCTCGGGCGGCTTGCGAACCACGGTGAACTCGTCGATCCCCTCAATGGCGGCGTTTCCCAGAGTGCGATCGACCGATTGCCAACTGATCCGATCCCTGCCCAGACGGGTGATGATATTCGTGGCTGACGCGGTTTGGCCGTCCTGGCGCGCGCCCTCAGCCTTGATCAGCCAGCGGTCGCCGTCGCGGGTCCAGTATCCCTCGCCAAAGCCCCCATCGGAGTCGAAGATCCAGGTCTTGAACTGGCGTTTCACCGCGTCCCAGCCGATCCGTAGCGTGCCGGAAAGGACAGGCTGGCTTCGGGTCTGCATGGTGAACTCGCGGATCAAGAAGTTGCCGTCGGCGCTCCACTTGCAGGTGGTTTTGACGATCGCGCCCTGGCTCTCGTTGACCCATTCCCCGACGAGCCATTCCAGCTCCTTCAAGCGGTCGTGGGGGCTCGAATCGTGGGCGAACCGGTCGTGCACGGCGGATTGCAGCCATTGGCCGTCTTGCCTGATGTAGACGGCGGTGAAACGGGTTGTCTCGGGCGCCCCGCCCTTGGCCGGAGTGATGGTGGACCGCCCTTCCTCGAGTGCCGTGTCGGGGCCAAGGAATCGCAGCGAGTCGACCTTGATCGCAATCGAGCAACCGGGGCTGGCGGCGATCGACGCGGCAAGCTGGGCGCCGATCGCAGCGCGGCCTTCGATCCTCTCGCCTTGTTCGTCGACCACCAGCGCATCACTTGCGAATGTCGCCGCGGCCGCGGCGGCGTCTCCAGTGTTAAACGCCTTCGTGAACGCCGCCACCAGCGCGGTGATCGCCTTCTTGTCAGCGCCGCGGGCGGCGGCCGAAGCCGTCTGCTCTTTCCTCTCCGATTCCTGCGCGCCTAAAACGGGGCAAATCCCCAGCAAAAGCGCGGCCGGCAACCAACAAATGTGCCTCATTCCTGGCACTCCTCTCGAATGTCTGAGGCGGTCACCTCGCGGTCGTGGTCCGCCGAACGCGGCTGATTGGAAATCATGAATGCATGCCGATCGGAGATTCGAGGACGGCGTGCAGCCCCTGGAATCCCCTACCGGCGCTCGAACTGCCGAGAAAACCCGACCCTTTGCGAATGATCGGGCGATTCGCTAACATTGTCGACGCCCATTCTCGGTTCAATATCAACAGATCGTACGAATTGATGTCCATCCGAAAGGTGCAAGACGATCTGGGAGAACCTGGGGGGCCTTCCCGTTTCGCCCTGGCCTGCGTCTCGACCTCTTTTGCACAACGATCCGGACGAGATGAGCGCGCAATCGGCTTCCTGGGGGATCGAGCAGACGCAGCTTGGCCGAGGACGGTTTGAGGGAGGGACTCAGGCGATTCACTCCGCACGGGTGCAGGTCAGCTACTCCCACCGCAGTCCCGGCCTGTTGATCCGCGGCCTGGCGCCCCGCGAGACGGTCGTCCTTTCCAGCATCGTCCTGCAGTCGTCGCCGATCAACAGGTCGTGCGCGCCGACGCGTGCCGCGAGATCGACATGCGCACGCTCGGTGGAAACAAACTGCTGACGGTCGCTGTTCACGCTCCTCTCTTCGAGACTCTGGCGCGGGCGACTCTGGGATCCGGCTTCTTGGACGACACGCTCGCGGACCGATTCTGTTTGCACGATGAGTGGTCTCGGCCTCGGCTCAACAGACGCTTACTCGCGCTTCACGACGCGGGCTTCACCCACCCCGAACGCATGAGCGATCCTGTCTACCGCCGAGACTGGGATAACCGGGTGGTGAGCGCTTGGCTGTCCGAAGCGACCGCGCCCGACCCGCGCGCTTCGGTAACCTCGAGTCGCCACGCCGCCCGGCTCGCCGAATGATTCCTCAGGGAGAATACCCATCGGTCGATCTCCATCGCCGAGCTTTGTCTCGAGACCGGCGTTGCGAAACGCACGTTGATGCTCGGCTTCCAGGAAGCGTTCGGAATGTCACTCGCCACCTATCACCGCCGGCTTCGCTTGAACCAAGCCCGCCGCCAACTTTTCCACTCCTCACCCCGCGACGTGACGATCGCCCAGGTCGCCCTCCGCTGGGGTTTCGAGCACTTCGGCCGGTTCTCCGTGGACTGTTCGGAGAGACGCCCTCCACGACTCTCGGGCGATGATTCGGCCCTCGATAAGGGCTCGGCCGCAGGGGACGCGTGCCAATCCCTGCCACCCAGCCGGGACCGAACCAGGCGGCTCCCGAGGTCGTCTCGGCCGAGTCGGATCATATTTTAACGATTCTGGCGACATTTTGTTTCAGGCGATTGGGGGCGGTGCCGATAACTTTGCTGCCGACCCACGTCTCGGGCCTTGGTGGCCCATTGCACCAAAACATGCATGGGGAGCGCCAGAATGAAGCACGGTCTGTACGCCCTGGTGCTTCTCCATCTCATGGCGGCCGGGTCGATGGCCCAGGGGTTGATGGCGCCGAGCGCGGGGCCGATCAATTCGGCGATGGCAGGTGCCTCGACGGCTGCGCCGGTCGAATTTGGTGGCAGCTATTGGAACCCAGCGATTCTCAGCAGCCTTTCCAGCCAAGAGGTCCTCATCGGCTCAGCGCTTGTGTTTCCCGACATCAATCTCCAGTCCACGATCCCATCACGGTCAATCCTGGGACTCTTCCCGACCACGACCCGCTCTGGCATGTCGCGGAGCAGCAGCGGCGTGGCCTCGAACCTGGCGACCGGTTTCTCGTTCCGGCTGGACGACGAATCGCCCTTGACCCTGGGTTTAGGCGTCTTCGGACTCGCTGGCGGCGGGGTGAACTTCGCGGGGAACTCTCAAACCCCGGTCCTGGCGCCGCACATGCCTCCCAGGTATTTCGGAGTCGGGCCAATCTACTCCAACCTCTCGCTGTTATCGATCAACCCAATGGCATCTTATCAAGCGACCGATCGGCTCTCGATCGGCGGGGGTCCGGTGATCACGGCCGGGACGGTCAACTTCAACCCGGCTTTTTTCGCGCCTGGCCCCGGAAACCTTGGCCTGCCTTCATTCCCGTCCGCGACTAATTCGCATCCGTTCTGGGGTGGGGGATTTCAGCTTGGGCTCCTTTACGAGTTCAACGACGACTGGAACGTGGGGTTCTCGTACAAGAGCCCCGTCTGGCAGCAAAAGTGGAATTACAACGCGGCCACGAGCAATGGGTCGGCTCGTTCGATCGGCGTGCAGGCGTCGCTGCCGGCCATTTACTCATGGGGCATCGCCTACAAGGGAATACCCGGGGCGCTCGTCGACGTCGACCTCCGCTACATCGATTACCCGAACACCGAGCTCTTCGGCCCCAGCGTCGCAAGCGGCGGGCTGGGCTGGCGCGGCGTGTTCGCCGTGGCCACGGGAGCGCAATACGCTCTCACCGAGAAAATGACCCTCCGAGCGGGCTATCTCTTCAACACCAATCCCATTCCCGCGCCCGCCACACTTTTCAACGTACAAGCACCAGCAATAACACAGCATACGTTGTCCTTTGGTGCCTCCTACGCCGTCACCGAGACCGTCACGGCGTCTTTCGCCTGGGTCCACGGCTTTGACAATTCGATCCAGGGCCCCATCCTGCAAATCCCCGGATCATCCATCAAACTAACATCACAGGTTGACTCGATTTGGATGGGAGTGAACACGTCGTTCGGCGGAACCAAGAAAAAGCCGGCCGTCACGCCCGCGGCTGAACTCGCCCCAGTGCTCCCCCCTGAATCGGTCTCAGCCCCCAATCCCAGCTGAGTTCTTCCTCGTCTGAACCAACCTCTCGCCCCGAGGCGTCCAGGAATACCCTGCTCGAGTTCACCGAGAGTCGGCCTGGCGCTATAATGGCAGGAATGGACGATGAGTCGCTCGTGCCGTGGGCGACCGTGGCACGCGAATGCAGGGTCATGGGGGGTGGAATGAGCCAGGCTCGCTGCACGCTGGGGATTCCCGGGCTCGATTGCCCGAACGAGATCGAGACGCTCCGCCAAGCCTTGGCCGAGGAGCCGGGGATCGCGGGGCTCTCGTTCGACTTGATCCACGCGACCCTCACCGTCGATTACGACCCCGAACGCACCAGCCCCGAACGGCTCGCCGCGGCGATTGTCAAACGTTCCGGCCTGCGCGCCGCGCCCATCGGCACGCCCGAACCAGCGGCGGCGTGGTGGTCGCGAAGCGAACGGCTTGTCCTCACCGCGGGCTCCGGGACCGCGCTCGCGGCCGCCTATCTGGCCGCCTACGCCGCGCCTGCCCTCGGGATCGACTCGAGCCTCGCCCATCGGCTCTCGCTCATGGGCTTCGGGCTCGCGATCGCGATCGGCGGGATGGGCCTCTTTCCCCGCGCGGCCCGGAATGCGCTCCAACTCCGCATGGATATTGATGTACTCATGAGTCTGGCCGTCATCGGGGCTGTCTGCCTGGGCGAATGGGACGAGGCGGCGACCGTGGCCTTTCTGTACGGCCTTTCGGAGCTTCTCGAATCGCTCTCGCTCGAGCGCGCCAGGCGCTCGGTACGGGCGCTCCTCGAGGTGGCGCCGACCATGGCCGAGCGAATCAACGAGGACGGCCAGGTCACGACCACTCCCGCGAGTGCCATCACACGCGGCGATCGGGTGCTGGTTCGCTCGGGCGATGTGATCCCGGTCGACGGCGTGGTGACGAAAGGGCGGTCGAGCGTCGACGAAAAAACCATCACTGGCGAGTCGATCCCAGCGCCCCGGGAGGCCGGCGATTTCGTACACGCGGGGACCGTCAACGGAGAGGGGACGCTCGAGGTGCGCGCCGATGGTCCGGTGGGCGATTCGGTGGTCGCGCGGGTGATCGACCAGGTGCGGTCCGCCCGGGCGGGCCGCGCCGCCATCGAGCGCCGGATCACGCGGTTCGCGGCGATCTATACGCCGATCGTCGTGGGCGTCTCGCTCGTGGTCATGATCGGCCCGTTGCTCGGAACGATTCTCACGTCCGGATGGACCGCGCTTGACGCGGCACTGGTCCGCGACTGGGTCAACCGCGGGCTGGTGGTGCTGGTGATCTCGTGCCCATGCGCACTGGTGATCGCGACCCCGGTCGCCATCGTGTGCGGCCTGGCCGCGGCGGCGCGGCGCGGCATCCTGATCCGGGGCGGCGAGTTCCTCGAGCAGGTCGGTCGCCTGAGCGCCATCGCGTTTGACAAGACGGGCACCCTGACCGCCGGCCGCCCCGACGTCGTCGAGGTCGTTTGCGCGGCAGGGGCGGGCGACCAGGACCGGCTGCTCTCGATCGCGGCGGCTCTGGGCGATCGCGGCGGCCACGTCCTGGGCAAGGCGATCGCCCGCCACGCCCGCGACCGCGCGCTCGCCGTCCCCGTCGCCGACGACTACCAGGCGATCCCCGGCCTGGGCGCGCTGGGCCGCGTCGAGGACGTCGAATACCATCTGGGCAGCCATCGCTATATCGATCAGATCGGAATGTGCGAGCCTGATTTTCATGATGAGCTCCACAAGGCCGAGGACTCGGTCGGATCGGCGGTCGCGGTTTCGGCGTCGTCCGGGCCGCTGGGATTCATTCGGTTGGCGGATCGGCCCCGGCCCGAGGCCGCCGGCGTCTTGTCCGAGCTCCAATCGCTCGGCCTGCGTACCGTGATGCTGACTGGCGACAACCAACGCACCGCCGCGGCCATGGCACGAGAGCTGGGATTGAGCGAGGAGCGGTCAGGTCTAATGCCCGCCGACAAGGTCCGTGCCATCGCCGAAATCGACGCCCACCACGGCCCCACCGGCATGGTCGGCGACGGTGTCAACGACGCGCCCGCGCTCGCCGCGGCCAAGGTCTCGATCGCGCTCGGCGGCGTCTCGAGCGGGGCAGCGCTCGAATCCGCCGACATCGTCCTCCTGGCTGACGATCTGGGCCGGCTGCCCTGGCTCGTCCGCCATAGTCGCAAGGTTCTCGCCCGCATCCGCCAAAACATCGCAATCGCCCTCACAATCAAGGCCGCCGTGCTCGTGGCGGCTCTGTTCGGCATGGCCAATCTCTGGATGGCCGTCGCTTCGGACGTGGGCACAAGCGTACTGGTCGTCTTCAATGCGCTTCGGCTCTTGCGCCAGGCCGACGCCTGATTCCGGGTTGGCTCAGAGCGGCGCCGCGTAGGGCTCGATCGGCGCGGTGTGGACGACCCTCTTGCTCAGCGATTGCAGCCGCTCTGTTTCCATCTCGACGCGCGTGACTTGCTCGGCCGTCGCCAGAATGTCGAGCGTCATCCGGGCTCGCCGGCGTGCGCCTGGCGGCAGCGTCGCGACCCGCCCGCGCTCCTTCTCAAACGGCCGCGGGTTGGGATAGTTCACGCCGGGCTCGAGCCCAGTCACATAACCATCGCGCAGGCCGCCGGTGTTTTTCCAGAGCGTGAACGCCGGTAGCTCATCGAGCCGGTAGCGCAAGACGACGGCCTTGTCCCTCTCAGGGCTCTTGAGCATCGCCAGAGTCTCGCCGCTCGTGGGATCGGCGATCAGCTCTTGAAAGAACACCTCCTCGCGAAAGCCTGGTGTCGGCGGACGATAGACGTCGTGCTCGGCCAGGGCCGCCTGGGCGATCCCATCGCGCGGGACAACCGCGCGGGAGGGCGCGACCAGCCGCGCGCCCTCGCCCAGAAACGGCGGCCCAAAATTCCAGTGGTAAAGGATCTGCATCTCGACGGGGTGATCCTTGAGATTCACGAACTCGTCGCACACCTCGAGCCGGTTCGAGCCGGGGATGGTCACGACCCGCGTCTCCATCCGAACGCCCATTCCAAAGAGCCGGGTTTCGTCGACCCGGCCCTCGACGACGATCTCGTGCGGCGGCTTGGGATCGATGTGGACGGCGACGTACGAGGCCGGGATGTTGGCGATCCGGCCGTGCAACCCGTGCGTCACGCCCGGCCCGCCCCCCGCGCGACGTTCCTCATAAGGTGCGCCATTGTTCTCGAGACCGCACCGCGCCAGCAGCTCGTCAAAACCGTCGAGCCAGCCCAGGCCGCCATTCGCCGCCAGATTCACGAGGCCGGGGTGGATCGGCCCATCGGTCACCGGTGAATCCCAGCCCAGCCGGTCGCCCCCGCACGAGCCGTTCCACAGGCCCATCCCACGCGTCGGCACGATCGAAAACCGCAAGACGCCGTTGTCGACCACCACCAGATCGACCCCATCGCGACGCCCGCCCCGCAGCCGCTGCTTGGTCACGCGCCAGGGCGGCTCCTCGGCCAGCCCGATCGCCGTCGGATCCACGGCGAACGTCTCTTGCCAGACGTCGCTCGAGACGTCGGTCAGCACGAAAGTCGGCATGATGGGGTCTCCAGGGCAATGGCCCGAGTTGGGCTTTCTTGGTGAAGGGCTACCGAGAGGCGCTCGATCCGGTCTCGGCCTTTTGGTTGGTCGCCTTGGGCTTGCGCCTCGCCGGGCGCGACGCATCATCCACGACGAATTCAAAGATGCCGATGCACATCTCGTCGGTGGTCTGCTCGCCCCAGTGCACCCACTTGGGCGGATGGCTGGGATTCGCCGGATTCGACGCCGAGTTGTCAAAGTGGGCGTCGACCTCGAAATAGGTGCCCGCCGGCAGCCGGACCGGCTCGACGAACCCATAAGTCCCCTGCCAGTTGAAATTCCAGTGATCGATCTTGATGAGCGGAACCCGCGTCCGCTTTGCGTCGGGCAACACGGCGGTGAACGTGAAATCCTTTCCCAGCCAGTGCATGTGCGGCATGACGGAGGTCACCAGGATGTCGCGGTCCAGCGGCTGCCCCATGCCCGATTTCGTGGTCCCCTTGACCGCGTGATTGGCGTCGCCCGGCGGCAGGATCAGCACCGATTCGAGCGTCTCGTCCAGGCTCAGCCGCTTGCCCAGCGCCTGGGCCGCCTTGCTCTTGGCGACAATCGTGATCATCTTGGCCGGCGTGATCTCCGGAAACACAAACCCCGTCCTGATCTCACGCTGGAGCGGCGTCTTCGAGAAATAAAGGCCCACCTGCGTGGCGTCGGTCTCGACCTTGCCACTCGGATGATAATGCATTTGCATGAGCACATCCGCGCCCGCCGGCAGCAAATACCCCGCCCCCTCGGGCGCCAGCCGCGGGTGCGCGCCCGGGGTCCAGATTGGCAGGAATCCCTCGATCCGCACGCCGTCGCCAAACCCCCCGACCGACGAATACCCCGGCCTGGGATCCTTCTCGTCAAGGACGCGGGCGGACCTCGAGCTGTCCACGGCCGACAACACGTGATGCACGACCCGGCGGTTGCCCGGCTTGAAGTCGACCGCCTTGATCCAGCGGTCCTCCTTGAGATCGGTCTTCAGGATGAACACCCGGAATTCGTCGTTGCCCGACGCGGCCAGCTCATAGGGCTGGGGCATGGTCAGGATCAGATCCGGCGGTCCAAGCGGCCAGTCCGAGGTGAACGTGCGCGGAGCGGGCGCGTCCTTGGGATCCCCCTCCGGGCAGCCGGCGGCGACCCAGTCGCGAACCACCCCGAGCTCGCCGTCCTCGAGCACCCGCGCGTCGCGAAACGGCCCGCCAAAATCCGTCGACGCCGGCCACGGCGGCATCCGCTTCTCGCTCGTCACCTGATCGATGTCCGATGCTCGTTTCTTGGCTTGTTCATACGTTAGAAGCGCAAACGGCGCGACTTGCCCCGGTCGATGGCAGTCCTGGCATTTTTTCTGAAGGATCGGCGACACGTCCTTGTGATAGGTCGGACCCGCGCCCAGTGCGCGGCCATGCCCCGTCGCCGCCAGCCCCGCCGCCATCATCACGCCGAACGTCAGGGAACGAATCATCGGCAATCCTCGCTGTGAACGCTCTCGAGGAGACCCCTCGGTTAGTAGCTCGCAACCAGACCGGCGAACCGACCCGCGACCACGGGAATCACGTCGTGGA
>DAIDHE010000157.1 GCA_027459775.1 Planctomycetales bacterium
TCGACCAGGCGCTCAAGGCCTACGACGATCTGCTCAAACGCGATCCCACCCTCGCCCCGGCCGCCCTGGTCGAGGCGCGCGCGGCCGCGGGCGAAAAAAAGCCCCAGGACGCCGCCTTGATCCTCGAACGCCTGATGAAGGCAAACGACGCCGAATCCGCGAACCCCCCATGGATCGCGACGGCCCGTTATGAGCTCGCGCTGGCCTATCAGAGCCTCGGCCGGGCCAAAGAGGCCGAGAGCCTGCTCCAGGGGCTCGCGAAGGGATCGGACGCCTCGGTCGCCGCCGACGCCCAGTTCTTGCTCGGCCAAACGCGGGCCGACGCGGGCCAATTCACCGAGGCCGTCCCCCTGCTCGAAGCCTATCTCAAGCAAAAGCCCAACGGCGACGCCGCCCCCTTCGCACTCGCGCGGCTCGCGATCGCCCAGGAAGGTCTGGGGCGTGACGATGCGGCCGGCAAGACAGTCGCCGAGCTGGGAAAACGCTTCCCCACGTCCGCGACCCTGGCGCCCACGCGGCTGCGACTGGCCGAGCTCGCCCTCGACGCCGGCCGGCTCGAGCACGCGACCGAGCGCTACCGAGCGATTCTCGACGCAAAGCCGGCGCTCGATCCCCAACTCGCGAACCGGGCCTGGGAGGGTTTGGGTCGCGCGCTTTTACGCCAGGGAAAGGGCGCGGAAGCGGCCCAGGCGCTCTTGAAGGCGTCGTCCGACGGCAAGGTCGCCCTGACGCTCGCGGCCGCGTTCGAATCGGCCGGCCAGGTCGACCAGGCGCTCAAGGCCTACGACGATCTGCTCAAACGCGATCCCACCCTCGCCCCGGCCGCCCTGGCACGCGCCCGCCTGCTCGCCCGCGCCGGCCGCCACGGCGAAGCCGCCCATGCCTATGAACAGATTACCGAGCGTTTCGCCGACCCGAAGACCCTTCCCGCGGAGATCGACCCCGCCGCCATCCTGGCCGAATCGGCTTATGCGCTCCTCGACGCCCAGAAGCCAGACGACGCCGACCGCGTCTTCGCCCGGATCCTCAAGGAGCACCCCCAGAGCCCCCAGGCGCTCGACGCCCGTTTCAACCTGGCCGAATCCGCCAACCAAAAGGGAGACTTCGCCGAGGTCGTCCGCCTGCTCGAGCCCGTCGCCGATCCGGCACCGTCCGCGCCCGGCGGCAAGCCGCCCGCCCCCGACCACTCCCGCCGCCTGGCGGCCATCTTGTTTCGACTCGGCAGGGCGCGGATCGAGCTCAAGCAATATCGCCAGGCGGGGATCGTCCTGGATCGGCTGATCGCCGGCCATCCCCAGTCCCCGCTCCGCCCCGAGGCCGCCTACCTGCGCGCCCTGGCGGCCGAGAATCTTGGCGATTACCAGCAATCGGCCCGATTGCTCGACGGCCTTCTGGCCGAGCCCAAACGCCCCGACGACCCGGCGGACTTCCGCACGCTCGTCCAGTCGCGGCGGATCGCCTGCGGAGTTGGGCTCAAGGAATGGAGCAAGGTTCTCGAGCAGGCCGACGCCCTGCGCCCGACCCTCGCCGCCACCAACCCCATCCTGGGCGAGCTCGATTTCGCCCGTGGACAGGCGCTCAAGGGTCTGGGGCGGCTCGACGACGCACGGGCCGCCTTTCGGCTGGCGGCCGCGCGCAAGACCGGCGAACTCCCCGCCCAGGCCCAGCTCCTGGTCGGGGAAACCTTCTTTCTCCAGGAAAAGTTTCACGAGGCACTCAGCGAATTCCTCAAGGTTGACATTCTTTACAACGCCCCGCGCTGGCAGGCGGCCGCCCTCCTGGAAGCGGGAAAAGTTTACGAACGAATCGACCAGCCGGCCGAGGCTGCCGAAACATATGACAGGCTCGAGTCCAGGTTTCCTCGCGAAGAGGCCGCGGCCCAGGCCAAGACGCGCAAGGCGGCGCTCTCCAAGAAGCCGGTGCGTGGATAGTGGCTTGTGGCGAGTGGTTGGAGGTCCGCACGGGAATTCATGCGAATCGCAAGCGGGAAACTCGGGCTGGTCGCGGTCGCTCTGGTGGCGATGTCCGGGGGTTGGATCGCGCGCGCCGATGAGCCGGCGGTCGAACCCGACGGCGACACTTATGCGGTCGTTGAAAGGCGGGTCGTGGGAGAATCCCCCGTCGCGAAGGGTCCGACCTTCGCCGACGACGTGCGCATTGCCAAGGATTGGGGTGCGCGTGGGCTGAGCTGGGTCCGGGGATGGTATCGGCGCACGCCGCCGTCGGACCGGGTGGTTTGGGGGGGGCTTGTGGCTTGCGGGGTGCTTGGGGTGGGGGTTTTTCTCGAGCGGCTGCTGAGGATTCGGCCGCGGCGGGTGGTGCCGGCCGATTTCACCTCGCGGTTTCTCGATCAGATCCACGACGGCCGGCTGGATTGTGGCGGGGCGCTCGACCATTGCGAATCGCGCCCGAGCCCGGCCGCGCGGGTCGCGCTGGCGGCCGTGCGCAGATGGGGGCGGCCGGCGGCCGATCTCGAGCGGGCGGTCCTCCTCGCGCAGCGGGTCGAGAGCGATCGACTCAAGCGCAACATTGGCAGTCTCAGGCGCATCGCCGCGCTCGCGCCGCTCTTGGGCTTGCTGGGCACGCTCTTCGCGTTAAGCAGAACCTTGGAGTCCACTCCCACGCCCATCGCGCCTGGACCCGCCATGCGAGCGGTCCCGGTCGTCGCGAGTGTGGCCGAGACCGCGGCCTGGGGCCGAGCGCTGGCCGCCACGCTCGCCCCGCTCACCGTCGGGATCATCATCGCGGCGATTTCCCTGGTCGCCTACGACGCCCTCATGATTCGCGTCGAAAAGCTCACCGGCGCGCTCGATCGGCTCGGAACGGAAACCATCGACGCCATCGCCATGACGGCCCCCATCTCCACGCCGCACCTCAAATTCGGCCGCTCGCCGGGCGCTGCGCTCGATTCCGCCCTGACCCCACGCCATGATCCCCCCGCCGTTCACACGCCCCGCCAAGACACAGCCGAGGGGTGAAGGGGACACCTCGCCTGACCACGACCATGGCGGCGTCCGGTCAGGCCCGGCGTCAGGCGGGATGTTCAAACCGAGAAACGGATCGCTTCCTCGCTGAAACTTCCCAAGCTGTGCAATTAGTCCAGCTTGCTCAGTCTGCGTCGGGATATCGCAATGTCCCCATTGCGTTCTCCCATGGTGCGAACCCTGGGTGGTTGTGCGATCAAGAATCGGACACGGTCGACGAGGCGGATTCCGCGAGCAAGGCTGGAGGACGAATCCCCCGTGACGAGTGCGACGGCGCGATTCATCGTCCCTCTATAAGAGTAATGGGTCAAATCTCGCTTGAGCCCGACACGGAACCGGCGAAAATGAGAAAGATTTCTCAAAAAGCCAAACCCAAGCACGCACGCTATTATTATAATGGTGATTTTGAGCAGAATAATCTGTCATGAGTGGCCAGTTTGTCTGTATCGCGTGTTTTCTCCAGAATTCCCAGTCTTTGCCGGGAATGAGTGTTATCCATGATCTCCGTCGCGTGGTCGTGACCACGCGGGGCTCGTCGGGCCGCTTGCGGGCCACTCCCCTGCGGTGTGGTCATTCGCCGAGTTCATCCTCGGGCCAGTTGTCGGCCTGCTCCCGAATGATCACTTCGACCAGTTGCCGAGAGACCTCGTTGCCCAACGCGACAGCGACGGCTTCCGGCTCCGAGCACTTGGTACCTCGAGGAAGGCCGTTGGGATAAAGTTGCCGGGTCAATTCCTCAGCGATTTTGGCCGAATCGGGACTGAGAATCTTGCCGGGTTTCGGCAGCGTCCTTGTCCATTTTCGCAATCCTCTCCAGATTGCGGTTGATTCGAAGGAAAAGCGTGGAGTTCGATCGGCGGAATCACATCCTCTAGCTTGGTAGTCCAAACCATGTCGTGCGCCCAGTCGGGGTTTGGATCGAGACTTGCTCTGGTCGCCGAGGCTCGTCCAAACCATACTGATGCGTGATCCTGGGAACCGGTCGGCCTGTCGGGCGTGGATCGCGCGGCGAGGCCGGCGCTGGACCCTCGAGGACCACGGCGGATGACGGGGCTCGACCTCGAAACCTTCTTGAGCCTGCCGCGCGTCGATCTGGGCGCATGGGTCGCGTTCGCCCTGGTCTCGACCATTCTCGCGCTTCTGGCCTGGTGGAGCTGGGGCTCGCGAAGGGCTCTTCGGAAGTGTCTGGGGCTGTCGCTGGCAGCCCATCTGGGGGTGGTCGCGATCGGCGGATCGAGCCAAACCCTGCGCGTCGGCATGGGGCTGGATCGGGCAGGGGCCGACCAGGAGCATCTCCGCGGCATCCGCGTACAACCGCTCACCGAGCCGGCGAGCAACGAGCCGGCATCGACGGGGACGGCCAGTGCGAGCGACCTCGATCGAGCACCGGCGGCGCTCGCGCTGGCCGACGCCGTCTTGCGATCCGAACCGCCCAACATCTTTCCGACCGCGGATGCGACGGCGCTGGCCTCGGTCCCGCCCGAGCCGACGCCCGCACCACCGCGGGGGCAGCCCGATGGCGGCGCAAGCGATCGCCCAGTCGCCCCGCCCGAACCGCGCGCGCCTGATCGAGTCGCTGCAAACACTGCGATCGCGCCCTTGCCGCCGGATCTTGCCGAGCTCGAGACGGCGGCCTCGAAACCGATCACGCGCGAGCCCGCCCCGCGGATTTCGCTGTTGCCCCAGGATCGACGATTGCGAATGGAACGCGCGCCAGCATCTGATCCTCGGCCCAATACCACGGCCGGTACGCCCGCGACGGGCAAGAGCGAACAGCCCCGAGGCGCGGTCGTCGCCGATCCCCCGCAACAGGAGGCGCAGCCCCTTTCACGGCCGCCGCTCGAGATCGCCAGGATGACGCCCCGATCGACCGACCTGCTCGAGGCCGGGAGCGAGCGTCAGCTCGAAGCTCGACCGACCTCAGCCGTGCCCCGGCTGTACCAGCCCAGGATCAAGGCCGATCGCAAGACCCAGGCGCTTCGCGCGGGGGCGAGCGAGGCCAGCGAACGGGCCGTCGAGCGAGCCCTCGACTGGCTCGCGCGGCATCAGGACGACGACGGCCGCTGGGACGGCGGCATCGCCCGCTACGCAGACGGAACCGTCGCCAACGGCGACGACGATTTCACGTCCCATTGCCCCGTCGGCGACGTCTGCTTCGGCGAATGCGCTTACTGGGAGGCCGACGCCGGCCTCACCGGGCTCGCGCTTCTGGCCTATCTCGGGGCCGGCCACACCCAGCTCGAGGGCCGCCACTCGGACACGGTCGCGCGCGGGATCGATTTCTTGATCCGCCAGCAAAAGAGCGACGGCGATCTCCGCGGGCCGAGCCGGGCGGTCGGGATGTATTGTCACGCGATGGCGACTTTGGCCCTGTGCGAAGCCTACGCCTTGACCGCCGAGCCGCGGCTGCGAACGCCCGTCGAACGGGCGGTCGACTTCATGGTGAAAGCACGGGCGCAAGACGGCCTGGGCTGGCGATATTCCCCGGGGGCGACCGTCGGCGACACGAGCATCCTGGGCTGGATCGTGATGGCGCTCAAGTCGGCGCGTGAGACCGGGGTTCCGATCGCGGGCGAGGCGTCGGCCCGCGCTGGCTCGCTCGGGTGGCTCGAAAAGGTCGCGGCCGGCGATCATAAGGGCCTGGCCCGATACCAGCCGGGCGAGCCCGTCACGCCGACGATGACCGCCGAGGCCTGGGTCTGCCGCCAGTTCCTGGGGCAGGGGGGGCCGGGGCCGGCCAGCGACGAGGCCGCCGCGTATTTGCTCGAGCACGAATCCGACCGCGGGCGCACCAACGTCTATTACTGGTATTACGCGACCCTGGCTTTGTTCCAGCACGGAGGCGCATCGTGGACCCGCTGGAACGCCCTGATTCGCGACCGGGTGGTGGAGCTTCAGCGCACGGCGGGCCATCAGACGGGAAGCTGGGATCCGGATAGCAGCCTCTATGGCGCCAAGTGCGGACGGATCTATTGCACGACCCTGGCGGTGCTGACGCTTGAGGTTTATTACCGCTATTTGCGGCTCTATGCCGAGCCCGGCGGGTCTTCAAACGATGGGCCCTCGCTCGAGCCCGCGCCCGACGCCAACCCATCCGCGAACCGGCCGCCGCGGTCGGGGTGACCGCGCGGCCGGCGCGATTCCATGTCCATTCAGGAGCCGGGCGACTCGCTCACTTCTCGGCCAAGGCCTTCTCGATCGTGGCGACGACGGACTCGGCATTGGGCTTTTCGCGGGGCTGGAACCGCGCGATCACCTCGCCCTTGCGGTTCACCAGGAACTTGGTGAAGTTCCAGGGGATCTCGCCGGCGAACTTGCCGTTTGTCGACTCGCTGGTCAAAAACTGATAGAGCGGGTGGATGTCCTTACCCTTCACGACGATCTTGGAGAACATCGGGAAGCTCACCTTGTATTTGGTCGAGCAAAATTCCTTGATCTGTGAGTCCGTGCCCGGCTCCTGTGCGCCAAACTCGTTGGCGGGGAAGCCCAGGATCTCGAATCCCTGGCCCTTGTATTTTTCGTAGAGAGCCTCGAGATCCTTGTACTGGGGCGTCAGGCCGCACTGGCTGGCGGTGTTGACGATCATGATCACCTTGCCGTGGTACCGTGCGAGGTCGACGTCGTGGCCGTCGATGTCCTTCATGTGGAAATCGAGGACCGAGGTCGCTTTGTCGCCGGCCCTGGCGGTGAAGACGGCGATCGAGGCGATGGCGACGACCGAGAGAGCGGCCGCGGCCGCCTGATGGAAGAATGAACGGTCGAGCACGTTTTGCTCCTTGAAAAGAGGCGTCCGGGGTGGGTATGACGATTCGCGAACCGTCACGGCGGAGGGCTTGTCTCGCGGGGGCGCGGCGGGTACGAGCGAGCGTGGCCCGAGAATCCACGTGCGCCACCGACTATCATGAAGGGGCAGGCGCGGAAAAACAAGACCATGGCGCGGGTCCGGCGGGGGGCCTGCCCGCGGGGTGCCAATCGGGCCGAATGGTCCACCGGCCGAACACTTGGGGATGGGCGATGCAGGGATCGATGACGGCAAGCGCTGAGCGGGTGCTGGTTCGGGCGGCGGATCTGGCACGGGGGCGTGGAGGGAGCACGGTCGACCCGCTCGACCTCTTGCTCGCGCTCGTGCTCGAGTCCGAGAGCCGGGCCGTGGAATTGCTCCGCGAGTCGGGGTTTGACGAGTCCACGCTGGTGGAGGTCGTGCAGGGCCCGGCTGGCGAGATCGAATCGCCGGACCAGGGGGATTTGCCAGCGCAGCTTCCTCATTCGCCCGAGCTGCGGGCGGTCTTGAGCGAGGCCGGCGTCCAGGCGCGAGGGCTCGATCGCACGCAGGACGTCGGCACCGAGCATCTGCTCGCCGGGCTGCTGTCGGCCGCGCCGGCCGTCGCGGCCGCGCTCACGCAGGCAGCGCCTGAAAAACTGGGCGTTTTGCGCGGCCGGCTCGAGGCCGACGCCACTGCCGCCCTGGCCCCGCTTCCGCCCGCCGAGGGGATGGCTCCTCTCAATCTCGGAGACCCCACCGACCAGGTCGACCTCGGGCGCATCCTCGACGCCTCGGCCAATCGTGCGCGCGAAGGGCTGCGGGTCATTGAGGATTACGCGCGCTTCGTGCTCGACGACCCCGCCATCACTCGCCGCTTGAAGGACGTCCGGCATCGCCTGGCCCAGGCCGAACGCGGGCTCGACCCGACGTTGCTCATCGAGTCTCGCGACGCCGCTGGCGACGTCGGCGCCCACATCATGACCCACACCGAGCGGATCCGCGAAAACCCCCGCGCGGTCCTGGCCGCCAATTTCAAGCGCATTCAGGAATCGCTCCGTTCGCTCGAGGAGTACTCGAAGCTTGTCGACGTCTGGCTCGCCGGCCGGTTCGAGGTGCTCCGCTACGACGTCTACACGATCGAAAAGCTGACCATGACCGCCGTCTTCTCCAGGCGCTTTCTGGTCAACCAGCGGCTCATGGTTCTGGTGGGGGGGTTGCCGACCCTGGGCGACCTGACCTGGGTCGTCGCCGAGGCGATCAAGGGAGGCGCTGACGTGATCCAGCTTCGTGAAAAGGGACTTACCGATCGGGAGTTCCTCCGCCGGGCGCGCGACGTGCGTATCTTGACCGCCCAGGCCGGCGTCTTGTTCATCGTCAACGACCGGCCGGATCTGGCCTTGCTGGCGCGCGCCGAGGGGGTCCATCTGGGCCAGGACGACGTGAGTCAGAAAGACGCCCGGCGGGTGCTGGGTCCGACGGCCGTGGTCGGGGTCTCGACGCATACCCGTGACCAGCTCGACGCCGCGCTCCTGGATGGGGCGGGCTACATGGGCGTGGGGCCGGTCTTCCCGAGCCCGACCAAGGACTTTTCCGAGCCCGAGCTGGCGGGGCTAGCCTTCCTCGAGCACGCCGCACAGACCACCACCCGCCCCTGGTTCGCGATCGGCGGCGTGACCGAGGACAACGTCGACCGCGTCCTGGACGCTGGCGCGACCCGGATCGCCGTGAGCTCGGCCGTCATCCGATCGAATCGACCAGCACGCGCCGTCGAGCGCCTGAAGGCGCGGCTCGAAGGGATCAAGGCCGTGCCGCTCGTCGACGACGCGGAATGAGCCCGACCGCCAGGGACGCGGCTCCACGGCATCAGGACCGGCAGGCGGCGAGGGCCTCGTGGGCGGCCTCGATCGTCTGGTCGACGTCGTCCCGCGTGTGCGCGGTCGACACGAACGCCGCCTCGAACTGGCTGCACGGCAGATAGATCCCCCGCGCGAGCATCTCCCAGAAATACCGAGCGAAAAGCGCTGTGTCGCACGCGAGGGCCGATTCATAGTCGACCACAGGACCATCATGAAAAAATAACGTGAGCATGCTTCCCACGCGCTGAACGACGTGGGGAATTCCGGCGCGCGACGCCGCCTGATCGAGCCCGTCGGCCAGCCGCGCCGACAGGGCTTCGAGATGGTCGTACGGGGGCTGGTCGCGGAGCGTTTCCAGGGTCGCGAGTCCGGCGGCCATCGCCAGCGGATTGCCCGAGAGCGTGCCCGCCTGATAGATCGGTCCGACCGGCGACACCTGATCCATGACGGCCGCGCCCGCGCCGTAGGCGGCCGCTGGCAACCCGCCCCCCACGATTTTCCCGAGCGCGGTCAGGTCGGGGACGACGCCGGTGAGCTCTTGGGCCCCGCCATAGGCCACGCGAAAGCCGGTCATCACCTCGTCAAAGATCAGCAGCGAGCCGTGCTTGGCGGTGAGCGCGCGGAGGTCGGCCAGATACCCTGGCCGGGGGGGCACGAGCCCCATGTTGCCAGCAATGGGCTCGAGCAAGACGGCCGCGACTGAGCCGGGATGGGCCTCGAGGGCGCGGGCGACCGCGGCGGCGTCGTTATAGGGGCAAAGCAGGGTGTCGGCGGCCGCGCCGCCGGTCACGCCGGGGCTGTTGGGCGTTCCCAGCGTGGTCGCCGCCGAGCCCGCTTGAACCAAAAGCGCATCAATATGACCATGATAGCACCCGGACATCTTGATGATCTTGGCCCGGCCCGTCGCGCCGCGCGCCACCCGGACGGCCGACATCGCGGCCTCGGTCCCCGACGAGGTGAAGCGGACCTTCTCGATCGAGGGCACGGCCGCCGCGACGGCCAGGGCGATCTCAATCTCCCGTTCCGTGGGCGCCCCGAAGCTCGTCCCAAGGGCAAGCGCCTCCTGGATCGCATGCACGACCCGGGGGTGGCCGTGGCCCAGGATCATTGGTCCCCACGACCCGATATAGTCGACATATTCATGGCCGTCGATGTCGACAAGCCGGGCGCCATGGCCGCGGGCGATGAACGGCGGCTCGCCGCCGACCGCGCCAAACGCCCGGGCCGGGCTGTTCACGCCGCCGGGGATCACGCGATTGGCGCGGATGAAGGCGTCGTGGCTCCTGGGCAGGTCGAAGCCCGCTCGAGACAGGGGGGGGCGTGGTCGGTTCACGGCGTCGGGCCTCGTGGTTCAGGGCGCGTGGGTTTCACGGACAGGGCGGATGGGCCAGCCAGCGCGCGACGTCCAGGGCGTGGTAAGTGAGGATCACGTCAGCGCCCGCCCTGCGCATGCCAAGCAGCGACTCGAGCACGACCGTACGCTCGTCGATCCAGCCCTGCGCCGCCGCGGCCTTGACCATGGCGTATTCGCCCGAGACGTTGTACACGGCCAGTGGGATCTCGAACCGTTCCTTCACCCGCCGGACGACGTCCAGATAGGCAAGCGCGGGCTTGACCATCAGCATGTCCGCCCCTTGCTCGATGTCGAGGGCGGCCTCGCGGAGGGCCTCTGCCCCATTGGCCGGGTCCATCTGATAACCGCGGCGGTCGCCAAACCCCGGGGCGCTGCCGGCCGCCTCGCGAAACGGGCCGTAGTAGCCGCTGGCGAACTTGACGGCGTACGACAGGATCGGGATCTGGTCAAATCCGTGGGCGTCGAGCCCGTGGCGGATCGCCCCGACCATGCCGTCCATCATCCCCGACGGCGCGATCACGTCCGCGCCCGCCCCTGCGTGGCTCACGGCCTGGCGGGCCAGGAGCTCGAGCGCCTGGTCGTTGTCGACCTCGAACCCGCCGCCCCGCTCGAGCAAGGGGCCGCAGTGACCGTGATCGGTGTATTCACAAAAGCATAAGTCGGTGATGACGAGCAGGTCGGGGGCGGCCCGCTTGAGAATCTCGATCGCGCGCTGAACGACGCCGTCGGCGGCCCAGGCGGACGAGCCGACGGCGTCCTTGCGCTCGGGGATTCCGAAGAGGATGACGGCGGGAACGCCCAGGGCGGCGGTTTCGCGGGCCGCGCGATCGAGCTGGTCGAGCGAGAGCTGGTATTGCCCTGGCATCGATCCGATCTCGCGGCGCACGTTTTCGCCGTGATGGACGAAGAGGGGGTAAACGAGATCCTGGACGTCGAGGGTGGTCTCGCGGACCAGGTCGCGAAGGCGCGGCCGCCCGCGCAGGCGACGGGGCCTGTGCACGAGCGGACCGCGTGGTTCAGGGGATGGCATGAGAGCCTTCCTGGGGTTGATCGAGAAGCCCTTCCGCCAGCCTTACCGCCCCCTTTTGGGGGTGGGGGCGGGATGGGCGGGAAACGCGCGGACCTCGGCGCCATTCTGGTCGTAGCACGTGATCTGAAGATGCTCGGCCGTCGCGTCTTCCTTGAAGACAATCTGAATCGAGATCTTGCCCTCGCTCTCGAGCCGCGCCAGGTCGAGACGCTTCTTGTTCGAGAGATACGAGGCGACGGCCGGGCTGACGGTCACCACCAGGCGGCGGATTTCCTCGCGATGGGTCGCAAGCGCCAGGAGCCGCATCACGTCGATGGCCATGCTTTCAGGGGTCTTGGCGACCCCCGCTCCGCCGCAGTTCGGGCAGTCCTCGTAGATCGAGCGCTTGAGCGACGGCCGGATCCGCTGGCGGGTCATCTCGATCAAGCCAAACGCGCTCATGTGCAGGATCTTGGTGCGGGCGCGGTCGCGCTTGATCGCCTCGCGCAGCGCCCGCTCCACGCCGCGGCGATGGCGTTCCTCGCGCATGTCGATGAAGTCGTTGACGATCACCCCGCCCAGGTCGCGCAGGCGAAGCTGGCGGGCGATCTCGCGGGCCGCCCGCAGATTCATCTCATAGGCGGTCCGCTCGGCGTCGTCCTCGACCCGGAAATTGCCCGAGTTCACGTCGATGGCCACCAGGGCCTCGGTCTGGTCGATCACGATCGACCCCCCCTCCGGCAGCGGGACGTGCCTGCGCTGAATCTTGGCGATCTCGTCCTCGATGCCGTACTTGTGGAACAGGGGAACCTTCTCCTCGTAAAGCCGGATCCGATTGGCGAACCGCGGCATCACCACGCGGAGGAATTCCTGCGCGCGCTCGAAGGCGGCCGGCTCGTCAATCCAGATCGTGTCGATCTCGGAATTGAAGATATCGCGAATCGTACGGATGATCATATCTGATTCTTGATAGATCGGGGCGGGCGCCTTGGCT
>DAIDHE010000020.1 GCA_027459775.1 Planctomycetales bacterium
TCGTCGACCTCGCGGGCGACGGCGTCGTGAATGATGTAGCGGGTGGTGACGCCGTCGTACTGGCTCTTGAGCCAGGCGTCGATCCAGAACGCCTCGGCGCGGACGATTTCCTTCTGGTCGTCGGTCATCGAGCCCGAAACGTCCATGAGATAAAAGATGGCGGCGTTGAAGCGCGGCAGCGCGATGGGGTTCCAGGAGCGATAGAGCTTGTCCTCGCGGATGGGGATGACGAGGGGGTCCTTGGGGTCGTAGGCGCTCGAGGCGATTTGCCGCTTCAGGGCTTTCTTGTAGGTTCTCTTGAAGTGGCGGAGGCTTTCGGGGCCGGTCTGGCGGATGCCGGTGTAGCGGTCTTTTTCCTCGATGATGTTGGCGCGGCCCTTGGGCTCGATGCGGGGCAGGGCGAGCTCCTCGCCCATGATCTGGGCGAGCTCGTCCATGGTGAGCTCGACCTCGAGGATATGGTGCCCGGGGGCCTCGCCAGCGCCCCGGCCGGGCTCGCCGTCGCCCGAGCGCCCGATGGGCGTGCCCGGATCGCCCGGTCCCTGGCCGACGCCGCCACGGTTCTTGGTCCCATAGCGGAATTCCGGGATCTCGATCTGGGGCAGCGGTATCGATACGAACTCACCCCCGGTGCGGCCGATCATCTCGCCGTGGGTGATGTACTTTCTCAAGTCCGACTTGATCTTGCCGCGAACGATCTGTTTGAACCGGTTCGCGTCCCGATCGATTTTTCGTACCACGGCTTTGTCGTCCTCAGCGATGGAGCCTCGGGCTGCGACTGGACGCTCGTTTTCGGGCCGGCCTGCGCGCGAGCGCGGCACGACCGATCACGGCGTCAGCAGTCAACCGAGCCGAAAACCAAAAGATCGCACGGGTCCGCTCAAGGGGCGCGACGGGCGGGGGCGGGCCGGTTCCACTCGACGCCGCATGAGTCGACGCCACGACGCCGATGGTTCCATCAATCACCCTAGCAAATTGTATTCCTCGACCCGTTCCATGTCCAAGCCAATTGATCGTTCCCCTTCTGATTTGTTCAGCCGTTCCACCCCCGAGCTCGCCTCTCCCTGTTTCGCGTCACGACTCGAGCGGCCCTGGAGGCGAATCCCGGATTCCCGTCCACAGCTCGAGGTATTTCTCCCGCACGAACGGGTGCAGCTCGGCGGCGAACGCGCCCGGCAAGTCGAGGGTCTTGACGAGCTCGACGACGTCGGCGAGATCTTTCAGCCGGGGGATTCCGCCGGTCATTCCCGACGCCAGCTTGAGCTCGACCAGCCGGGGGAGCGTCAGGAAGCGGATCCCCTCGAGCACGATGCTGGCGTCGTCGGGTCGGGGGAAGGCGATGGGCTTGGGTTTGCCGTCGCCGGGAAAATCGCCGGCGATCAGAAACTCGATGCGAACGCCGTGCTCGACGTCGCGCAGGGATTTGCTTCCGGCGAACAGAGGGACGTATCCCAGCCCGACGACCGCGTGATGCAGGGCGTCGAGCCCGGCCCGTTCGACCAGGATGTCGACGCCCACCGTGAGCCTGCGCAGCCCATGCGCGTCCATCGCGAGCGCACCGGCGACCGCGTAGGGGACGCCGATGTCCTCGAGCCGCGCCGTGATCTTGCGCAGGGTCTCGAAGACGAGCCCCCGGCCGCGGAAATGGCGGTCGCCTTCGTCCATGCTCCAGCCTCGGTCGCGCTTGATCCGCTCTTCGATGGGGATCGTGACAAGGATCGAGCTCATGATTCGCCTGGATTCACGGAGTGGGCGCGCCGCCCCCACGATCGATGGGCGGCGCGGGATACGCCCGAGGAAACCCGCTTTAGTGGCTGCCGCGTTTGACGTCGCCGCGGGCGAAGATGCTGGCGACGTAGTTCAAGACGTCGGTCGCCGAATCCTCGTCGTAGCCGTAATTGCGGATCAGCCGGGCCTTGACGATGTCGATCTTTTCCTGGGTGTCCTTGTCGACGACCGACGAGACCAGGCTGGTGAGCTTGATC
>DAIDHE010000192.1 GCA_027459775.1 Planctomycetales bacterium
GGGGCGGCCCTGATCGTTCGTTCCGCCGGCTTTGACGCGCCCCGACCGCGCAAGCACGCGCGCGATCGGCCTGCCCGGATTGCCAGCCCCCTTGACCGTGGCCGCCGCCGGCTTCTAGCATGACTCTCGCAAGCTTTCGCGCCCTTTCCCGGCGCGGTCTTCATTATTCGTCTTCTCCCACTGGCTGAATCAGATGACCGAACCCACCGCCAAGCAAGAACTTCCGCATCATGTCAAGCCCCCCGCCGAGCCCGAGATCGCGGAGCCGCCGGTCGAGGAAGAGCTTCCGCCCGAGCCGCTCACGCCCGAGCGCGTCAGCGAGTGGAACGCGTATTACGACCTCTATGTGATGCTGGCGGCCCTGCTGCTGGTCCTGGCCACGTCGTGCAACTACATCACCGATTCCAATTTCTGGCTGCACTTGAAGAGCGGCGAGCTGATCGCCGAGCACTCCGGGCCCGTGACGGCCGATCCCTTTTCCTATACCCAGCCCGGCAAGGAATGGGTGAACCTTTCCTGGCTGTTTGACTGGGCCCAGGCCGCGCTCTACCACACGGCCTACGGTCTCGTGCCGGTGAATCCGGCCGACCCGACGGCGAACAAGGCGACCGCCGAGCAGATTGGCGTGGGGACTCTGGGGGCTTTCGCGGCGATCCTCCGGCTCTTGACGGCGTGGATCGTGCTCAAGATCCGCCATCGCGGTCCCGGTCTCTGGTGGTCGGCCCTGTGCACGACCCTGGCGCTCGGCGTTGCGGTCCATCCTCTCTTTGGGATCACGCTGGGGGGCCTGGCGGGCCCGGGCGCGGTCTCGCCGACCACCTGGGGACTGTTGTTCCTGGCGCTTGAACTCTTTGCCCTTCATCGTGCCGCCGCGGGCCGCTCACTCGGCCTCTGGCTGCTGGTCCCCTTGTTCGCGCTCTGGTCCAATGTCGACGACCTGTTCTTGATCGGGCTCGTCGTGCTCGCCGCCGCGGCCGTGGGACGGCTCATCGACGGTCGCAAGGCCCAGGCGTTCCCCGAGGCCGGTCAAGACGCCGCGCCGCCGCCCCCCATCGCCGCCAGCCGCATCTTCCTCGCTCTGGGCCTGGGCGCGCTCGCCTGCCTCGCCAACCCGTTTACTTACAAGGCCTACCTCGCCGCGCTCGAGCCCTACATCTCCTTTTTCCAGCCCACGGGCAGCATCAGCAGGATGGATCACCTTTCGTTCTTCGGTCCCGAGCTCCGCAAGCTTGTCGCCACCGACGACTGGTATCGGTTGATGGCCTTTTATCTCCTCACGACCGCGATCGGGCTGGCCTCGTTCTTGCTCAACAGCCGCCGTTTCGTCTGGAGCCGGTTCTTGCCCTACGCGGTCCTGGCCGCGCTCTGGGCGATGCTCATGCGTACGACCGCGCCCTTCGCGCTGGTGCTCGCCGTCACGCTCGCCTTGAACGGCCAGGAATGGTACCTCGATCGTCTTGGGGCGCGGGGCCGACTGGGAGCGCTCTGGACGTTGTGGTCGACCGGCGGCCGGCTCCTCACCCTGACGTTCCTCTTCGCGATGGTCGCCATGGACATCACTGGATGGGGCAACGCGCTCCCCGAAATCCAGTTCGGCCTGGGCTTCCAGGCCGACGACTTCGTCGGCGAGGCGGCCGCCTTTCTTGAAGCCCACCCCGAAATCCAGGGCAACATCCTCAATACCTCGCTCGCCCAGGGCGACATGATCATCTGGAAAACCGGCGGCAAGCGCAAGGTCTACATCGACGGCCGGGCCCGGTTCTTCCCACGCCCGTTGCTCGAGGAGTGGAACGCCGCGCGCAAGGCCATCAGCGAGGACGACATCGACGCCTGGAAGCCGCTCCTCGACAAGTACGACATCAGCGTGGTCTTGATCGAGCCAGGCCCCGGCGGGTCGCCCAACACCTACAAGAAACTGATGACCAGCCCCAACTGGACCCCATTCCACGACGACGGCCGGATCGTGATGTTTGGCCGGGCCGACGCGCCCAAGACCGACGTCGCGCTCTTCGAGACCAACCGCCTCGATCCCGATCACCTGGCGTACCTGACCAACCGCCCGGTGCCCAACGCCGAGCGCCCGCCCAACCCGACCTCGTGGATGGACGACGTGTTCCAGGGGCGGACCTTCAGCCGGCCGCGCTCGCGGACCGAGTCGTCGAGGCGCTGGCTGGAAGGGCTCGGCGGTCCGGTTTCCACCACGGAATCACTCCCCGACCCCGCGCGCTGCCTGCTCGCGATCCAGGAGGCGCGGACGGCGCTCGCCCAGAGCCCCGACGACTGGATCGCCTTTCGCCGCTTGAAGGACGCCTATCGCTACCTGATGCTCCAGGAAGGCGCGATGCTCGCGGGCATCCCGATCACCCCCGCGAACGGCCCGCGAATCCGGGCGCTCAACCCGCCCCTCGAGCCGCTCATGAACCGCTATCGCCAGCGCGTGACCGCGCTCAATTACGCGGTCCTGACCACCCCGCCGCCCCAGTCCGACCCGGCCCGCCGCGAGCTTCAGAGCTTGAACCTCGAGCTCTTCCAGCTCTACCTCGGGGCCAATGCGCTCGACCTGGCGCGCGACCGGCTTCAACTTGTTCTCGACGGCAGCAAGGCCGACGACTTCCCGGCCGAGGCCAGGGCCCAATTTGAAAAGGATCTGGCCCAGTTGAACGAGCGGATCAAGAAGCTCGAGGACGATCTCGAGAACCTGTCGATCGAGCGTCAGGCGAGCTCGATCCAGCAGGCGTCGTACGCGCTTTCGCAGGGTGGGGCGGGCTGGGCGATTGGCCAGCTTGCCGAGGCCGAGCGCGGGGGCGTGAGCCCGGCGGTCGTCAAGCCGCAGCTCATCGACCTGTACTGCAACACCGGCCAGCCCGACAAGGCGCTCGAATTGCTCTCGCTGGGCTCGACCATCGACGACCCCAACCTGGGCTCGGAGCCTGGCACGGCGGCCCTCCGCCAGGGGCAGGTCTATTTCCTGCTGGGCAATTACGTCTCGGCCGCCAACCTCTGGCTCGAGCGCGCCATCCCGCGCGTTCGGTTCGAGCGCAGCATGCGCGCCTTGACGGCCGGCCAGGCGCTCACGCGGGGCGAGGCGGTCGGCACGTCCAACGCCTTCATCGGCCTCCCCAGCACGCTCGGCCAGCAGGCGTCGTGGGAATACGACGCGGCCATGTGCCTGCTCGAATCGGGCCTTCCCGATCAGGCGGCGACTCACTTCACGAGCGCGCTCAAGTTGTTCCCCGATCTCCCGGTCCGGGCCATCGCCGGTTACTATCTCGAAAAGATGGGCAAGCCCGTCCCGCCCCCCACGAAAAAGCCCGCGGCCAAGGCCAAAACGCCGCTGCCAACCCCGGGCGCGCCCGTCGCGCCCAAGCCCTGAATCAGCACCCCGCCACCGTGAATCATACGCCGACCGCGCTCGACCTGGCGCTCGCGCGCGAGAGCCTCGTCCCCGCTCTTCGACGTGGGTTCAAGCGCAGGCCCGTGGTCGAATCGAAGACGCATGATTCGCCGACTCGAGCAGCCCGGTCGCCGTGAGACGGGACCGGTCTCGACTCGCCGCGGAGGTCGACGCCGACGGTGCAAGCTGGTGTGGCGCTTCCCCCCTTCCGATCGATCGCGACCGAAAAACCCCCCCTCTTGCGGCGGATTCCGAGGCTGCGCATAATCCTTCAACTTTATTGAAGGATCGTGCAAGATGCGATCGACTCGAGAAGCGGCCCGGGCGCTGCTCGCGACGGGCCACGAACAAGGCGGCTACTTCACCGCGAAGCAAGCGAGGCGGGCGGGGTATGACTATCCGCACATGGAGTACCACGTCTCGACCGGAGCCTTCGAACGCATCGGGCGCGGACTCTACCGTCTCGCCAGCATTCCACCGGCCGAAAATGACGATCTGATCCGCCTTTCTCTCTGGAGCCGAAACCGAGCCGACCTACCCCAGGCCGTCGTATCGCATGAGTCGGCCTTGATCCTTCACGATTTGACGGACCTCTTGCCCAACGAGATTCATTTGACCGTCCCGCGCCGGTTTCGCAAAGAACCTCCCGCCGGCTGCGTGCTTCACAAGGCGATTCTGCCTCGTCGAGACGTGGAGCAGCGCACCGGTTTTGGGGTCACGACGCCATCGCGGACGCTCCTTGACGCCGCGCGGCCGTGCAGGCCGCCTTCTCAGCGCGGGGGACGCACCCAGTCCCGGAACGGCTCACGCCGCCCCCAGAACCGTGGGGACTCGACTTCCCACCGATGGCGGTCCAAGCGGGACTCTCGACGACCAATTACCTCGAAGCGTTCTCGATCCTTGACGCTTTCTGGACCGCGAGCGCCCTCGGCGCGGCGACGGATCCGTGACGCCTGGTCATACGAGGTTCTCGAAAAGATGGGCAAGCCCGTCCCGCCCCCACGAAAAAGCCCCCGGCCAAGGCCAAAACGCCGCTGCCAACCCCGGGCGCGCCCGTCGCGCCCAAGCCTTGACGCGGCGAAGCGTCGACCAGGACGTCGTCCACAGGCGATTAACCCGCGTTTTGGCTGCCGAGTCGCAGCCCTTCAGGCTGCAAAACACGGGGAAATGGGGTTCGGGACTCGTCGCGGCGCGGCCAAACCAGGGCTCCGCCCCATAAGCGTTAACTTAGATCCATTTTACTCCTTGGCCTCCAAGGTAGGATCTTATGACCCTGCGTCAACTTGGTTGTTCTCAACCTTGCGTCCGTATCTCGGGCGAAGTTCGCGGATTTGGGCAAATTGCACCGTAAGTTGACGCTTATGGTGCGCAGCCCTGGGTGATGACATCTATGCGAACACTGATCCGTTCTCGCGCCGCGGGTGTGAGAGGTCGTAGCCCAGGCCGCGGCCCTGGGTGGGACCACGACCGCGTCCCCGTGGTACCGCCCCCAGCGCGATCGCAGCCCATGCCCCACGAACCGGCCGGGCTCACCGCGCTGGCTTCTGCTCGAGTTTCTGCCCGTCCTTGAGACCGGGCGGGGGATTCAAGACCACGACATCACCCTCTTTCAGACCTTGGACGACGCGGGCGCGCGACACATCAAGAGGGAAGTACTCGATGCGCGTCAGAGAGACCCGGCCGTCGACGACGCGGAAACAGGAGGCTTCCCAAGCAACGAATTTATCCGGCTCAATCGGGGCGGGTGGGGCGATGAGCCGTAGGGACTCGCCCGTGTTCGAGTCCCTGACGAACTCGTTCGGATGAAGCGGGTCGAGTGGGTCGATGGGGAGTCCGAGTGCGGCCGGGCTCGGGAGGACGGCAACCCCAACATTCGGTATGTTCGGAGATGTTTGGGCGAGGAGTGCCGACCGCGGGATCGTGAGAAAGTCCGATGGGCCATGTACCACCAACTCGGCTTTTCCGACTTGTCCCGCGCGCAGCCGTCCGTCCGGGTTGGCGACCTCGAGCGCGACCTGGACTTCTTGATTGACGAATCCCACGGATTCGGGGATCCAGCGGATCTTCGCCGTGATAGCGTCGGGCCGGCCGATGAAACGAATCGTGGCGGGATCGCCGACCTTCAGATTCGCGGCGTCCTGCTCTGGTAAATCCACCTCGAGGCGCATGAGGTCAGTCCTGACGATGGTCAGAAGCGGCTGGGCGCTCGGCGTCCCCGCCGCGGCGATGAACGCGCCCGGGTCACCGACGCGGCGATCGACCACCCCATCAAAAGGCGATTTCAAGGTCATGGATGCAAGATCCGCCCGCGCCTTGCGAAGATTGATCTCGGCCAGCCGCACCTCGCCGTGGGCCTCGTCGACCGCGGCCCGGGCCGACTCGGCCCTGGCCAGGGCCGAGTCGATCTCGGCCTGTGTCTCGACCAGCTTCGAGCGATTCGACTCCAGGCCCGCGCGGGCGGAGTCCAGCCGGTCTTGCGCTTCGTCGAGGTCCGAGACCTGGACCTGGCCCGCACGGTGGAGCTGGAGGACTCGATCCACCTGCTTGGTCCGGAATTGAACGGACGCCTCGAGACGCTGGTTGGCGGAAAGCGTCGCCGTGTGCCCGGCTTTGGCCGCCTGGACGGCCGCGCGGGCGACCGCTTCGTCGGCCTGGACCTTGGCCACATGGACCTTGGCCTGATGGAGCAGGGCTTCGGATCTCTCGACGGCCACGACCAGATCCTCGTCCTCGACCACGGCCACCGTCTCGCTCTTGCGGACGCGTTGCCCCACGACGACCATGATCTCCTTCAGAATACCCGAGTGCCGCGGGCTCAGGCCGACCATATCGGCCGCACTGAGCGCGCCGGTCAGGCGGATCGTGCGATCGAGACCACCCTTTTTGAGCGTCAGCGTATTGGGCGCATCGGGAGCGATCGGGGCCGGCGCGGGTTGGGGCGCGGGTTTTCGCGCGGGCGCTTGAGGTTGCTGGGGCGCGGGGCCGGCTTCCAAGGGAGCGAGCGCCGGCAGCGCCGTCGCGACTAGCGCCGAGGCGACCACCACCGACGCCGTCGCCATCGCCATCGTTTGTAATTGAGCGATCAACATAGCCTTTCTCATCCCCTCGAAAAGCACCGTCGCCGAGGCCGAAAGCCCCGCCGACCGCCCCGCCCACGCTTGAAACGCCGCGAACGCCGTCTTTTCCACCACCGACCGCGGCAACGAAACAAAGACCAGATCGGTCGTATAAGCCGTGAACGCCTCGGGCGCCAGTCCGCGCTCGACCAGCCGCCGCCGCAGCCGCTCCCGCGCACGGGCCAGCCGCGTCTTGATCGTCTCCGCCGGCACCGCCAGCCGGGTCGCCGCTTGCTCCTTCGTCAGGCCCTCGAAATAGCACAAGACCACCGCCGACCGGTAGCGATCCGGCAGCCGATCGACTTCCTGGTGGATCTCATCGTGAAAATCAAACTGTGCGTTCGCGACCGCGCTCGGCTCTTGTGCGGCCCGTTCGGTTTCGAGGATCGCCCTGCGCGTGTTTTGGGCCTTGGCCTTCCGGGCGACCCGCCGCGCGACGCCGAAGAGCCAGCTCGCGATCGAGTCGCGCTTGCGAATCGAGCGAGCCTTGCGCGCCAGGATCAGAAAGGTCACCTGAAACGCGTCCTCGGCGGCGTGGGCGTCGTGGAGCACGCCCTTGCAGACCCGCATCACCATCGGCCCGTGGCGCTCGACCAGACACGCGAACGCCGCCTGGGCCGCCTCTTCGTTTTCGCTCAGGAACCGCTCGAGAAGCCGCCCATCCGAAAGCGCCGCCGTCGTCCCGACGCTGAACAGCGTCTGGATCCCCCCGATCACGCCCCCCATCCCGCGCCGATCCATCCCTCAAGCCCTCCGCGACCCTCAAGCCCCATTATTGTAGAGCCGGCTCGAGCCCAGGATGGGTTCATTTTTTTGAGAACGCGACCTCAGGAACCGCACTCGACCTGGGAGCGCGGGCGTCCCGCCCGCACGAAGATCCATGCGGGCGAGCCGCCCGCGCTCCCAGGGGCCGATCCTGCGAGCCGCCCGCGCTCGCAGGTCGACGTCCGCGCTCCCACGACAAGATCCAGAACGCGCACACCGGCCCGCGAACGTCTCCCTCACGACCCAAGAGCTTGACCCGATCGTGAACTCAGTCGATCACCAGCGTCGCGTTCTCGATCTCGCAGACGACGTCTTGAAAGTCGTCGTTCGTCGAGTATTCCCAGCCGACGACCAACCGGCCCGGGATCGGCTTGCCCGTCGCCTTGTCGAGCAGCGAATAGATCATCGCCTTGTAGGGCTGTTTCATCAGCCGTTTGTTGTGCGCGGCCACCTGGCCAGGCTCGCTGTACACGCCCCCGTCGTCAAACCCGTCGTTCGAAACCCACAGCCCAAACAGGCCCTCACCCGGATCGAACGAAACGCTCGCCCCCTTTTCCAGGGGCGGCGGCAGGTTGCGCTCGTTCTTCAGATCGTCGGTGGTATTTTTGAACACATATGACCATATCTCGACCTTGCGCGGGGCGGTCTTGCTCTTCACGGCCGGATACCAGCCGCCGCGCGTCCGGGTCTCGAGTCCAAGCGCGATCATGGGCGTGAACTTGACCGGGCCCGGCCCGGCCTTGCGAAAGAGCCCGGGGGCCCGTACCGCGGTCGTCCGCACGGGGTTCAAGAGATCCTCGAAGAGCTTGAGCCCGTAGCGTTCCCTGAGCACGACCACCCAGTCGGGCTCGCCGGGCGCGGGGGCGACCCTGGGCTGGTTCGCGGTCTGGGCCGCCGCCATGACGAAGAACAGGGACGCGATCCCGAGGCCGATGCGAGCGAGTTTCATGGGTTGTGCTCCAGAAGGAATGCGCCGCCGGCCTTCAGGTCGCGGGCGGGGCCAGAATCGGCTGCACCGGCCGCCAGGTCCACAAGAGCCCCAGCAAGACCAGCACCGCCAGGCCGGCCGCCGAGATCCAGAGGCCCAGGCGAAATGACGCGGGATCATAGGTATAGACAAGAGTATGCTTGCCCTTGCCCACGAACGCCCCACGCATCAGGCGGTTGACCCGGTGAATCACGGCCGGCTTGCCGTCGATCGTGAGCTTCCAGCCCGGGTAATAGACGTCGGCCAGCACGACGATCCCCGCCGATTCCAGCGTGGTCTCGAGCACTGCGTGCTGGGGGTCGGGATACGAGACCTGGACCGTCTCGCTAGGCAGGGTCGCCTGGTTCGAAAGCGCCTTCGCCATCGATTCGGCGTTGTCGCCCTCGACCCAGGCCACGCGATGGGGGTCGAAGGCCACCATCGTGTCATCGTGCCAGATCGGGTCGTTGGCGTAGACGATCTCTTGCATCGCCACGACCCGGCTCTCGCGGTTGAGCCCCTCGAGCGGCCTCACCACCCGCGTCCCATGCACCACCCAGGCGCGGGGGTATTCATCCAGGTTGCGGTGAATCTCATAGTCCTTGGTCGCGACCCACTCGCGGAATCGTTCCCTGCCGTCCTTGCCCTGGAACAAGGCCCGGTCGGGATAAAGCTGCTGATTGTCAAAGCGAAACGACGCCGACGACCGCATCTCGTCCTTCCATCCATTCGGATATGACGGAAAGATAAAATAACGCGTGTTCCACATATCGTAGGCGCGGCGGGGATAGTAGACGACCTCCTTGCCGACCTCGATCCCGAGCGCCTTCGCCAGCTCGGCGCTGCGGACGATCCGTTCGAACCCGGCGAAATACCATTCGTAATCGTAGAGCTCGCCGACTCCCATGGTATGGGTGTATTCGACGCCGAGATTGATCGCGTATTTCGGCTGGATCGTGTCCCGCTCCCAGGTCACGAAGTCGCCTACCCGGTCGGACGAGTTCTGTTCCTGCCAGCCCGGCGGGTTCCAGAGCGGCATGCGGTGAATGCGGTAGGGCGCTGAACTGGGGTTCTTGCTCTCGACCTCGCGGATGATCCTGAGCACCTCGGGCTCGGTCTCGAAATAGGCCTGTGGAATCGTGAGCACGAACCGGGCGTTCGCCCAGCCCAGATCGGCCGCCGTGAGCGCCACCGCCAGCGCCCCCGCCAGAGCGGGCCGCTTCCGCGACATCAGGACGAGCATCCACCCGCCGCCAATCACGATGGTCGCCTGCGCCAGCGACGCGACGATGGCGTGATAACCCCCCGCCGCGTCAAAGGGGCCAAACAACGTCCCCAGGGGATGTGCGAACGCCTTCATGATCGCCCCCCGTCTCACGAGCACTATCGCTAACATGATCATGCTCAGGAGTGTGAACCCAGCCGCGACCCAGGCCGGCCACAGCCGCCGCTCGCGCAGCCGGTCCCACCCCAGACCCGCCAGCACCGACAGCGCGAGCGCCGTGAACGTGAAAAGCTTGGCCGGATACCGGAACTGGCGAAACCCCGGCAGACCCGTCGCCAGCCACCAGTAAAATGACCCGTCCCCGTCCCGCAGCCAGCCGTCCTGGCGGATCGCCGGCGAGTCGATCGGATCGAGCGGCCCGACCGCGCCCGCCATCGACTCGTGCCCAAGTGCGGGATTCACGACCGCGTTGGTGAACCGGGTGATGAAGATCGGGCTCGTATACTGCCCCAGGCCCCCCAGCAGGCTGACCGCCGCGATCAGCGACATCCACGCCCACCGCGCGGGCCCGCCGCGCAGCCGAAACACCGAGATCGCCAGCACAAACCCAAATCCGCCCAGATAGAGCGACGGAACCCAGATCTTCGGCCGGACCCCGGGGATCTGAAAGACGTCGAGCCAGAACGTGTTGCCCCCAAACTGGGTGCCCAGCACGTTCGGCCAGAATAGCTCCACCAGCCGATAGGGCTCGATGCTGAACGGGTAGATGTCGTGAGGCCCGGTCCCGGCCGCCCGGACCGTCTGCTGCGTGAACTCGACCACCGGCAGGAGCTGGGCGCCCGAAAGCGCGACCGCCAGCGCGGCCGTCGCCATGAGCCCCGCCACCGCCACTCCCAGCCGCGTCTTCCACCTCCGCCGCTGCCAGGCGATCAAGAAGCCCAGGAACACCACCCCCCAGCACACCGCCACCACGGTGGGCACGTGGCGCATCCACCAGAACGGCGGCACCGGCTTTCCAGGCGTGCGAAAATGCGGCAAGGACGCGGCCAGGAACAGCGTGCCGAGCCAGAGAACGAGGATGGCCGCGCTTCCCAGTATCGTCCGCGCCACCGAGGGCTGGGCCCGTGGATCGGCATCGATCACTCCCGGTCGGTCGGCGGTCGGGGCGCCCGTCCTCGCCGCCGCTTTCCTCGCGGCCCCGGCCCGCCGCGCGATCAAGACCGCGTAGCCCGCCGCCGCCAGGCCCAGCAGATAGGCCGATTGGGGGTCGCCGCCGAGCATCATCATCGCCAGCACGACGGCGAGCTCCAGGATTCCCCAGCGCCTGCCTTGAGCCACGAAACGATCGACGGCCCGCACGCCCAGCGGCAGCCAGGCCGCGCCGATCAAGAAGATCACGTTGCAATACTGGAAGAGAATGGGGGCTCCAAAGGCGTACGACAGCCCGCCGATCACCGCTCCCGCCCAGCTTGTCCCCCACGATCGCAAGAGCACGAGCATCGCCGCGAACGCGAGGGCCGTGTGCATCACGATGTAGATCCGGGCGGCCCAGGCATAGGGAAAAAGCGCGAAGACCACCTTGCCCGGATAGAGAACCGCCGCGGTGGGGTTGCCCAGCAAGGGAACGCCGGCATTCTCCTCGGGCTCCCACAGCGGCCAGCGGCCCGCCTTCCACTCGCGATCGACTCGCTCGTTGAGCGGATAGTAATAGTGCCCCGCGTCCCGGTAGCCAAACTGCCGGCCCTGAAAAAGCACCGGCGCGTAACACGCCAGAAACAGCCCCGCCAACGACCCCAAAATCACCAGAGCGGGCGCCCACTTGCCGATCCACGACCTCGCCTCGCCATCCGTCGCCATAACGCCTCGGTTCCAGGAACGGGACCCCGCGCGGCCCCTCGAAAAAACACCTCGAGAATGACCTCGCCATCGTAATGGACCCCCCCGGCGTCGTCCACCGCCGGAAATCAAAGGGGTCAGGACTCATTGATTTGCCGCGACGCCTGTTGTAGACTCGCGCCATGCCACGACCACCCCGAGCCGATGAAGCAGGCGGGCTTTACCACGCCCTCAATCGCGGCAACGCCCGCGCCGACATTTTCCGCAAGCCCGCGGATTACGAAGCCTTCGAACGAATCCTCGTCGAAGGGCTCGGGCGGTATGATGTGCATTTGTTTTGCTATGAATTAATGCCGAACCATTGGCATATGGTCCTGCGTCCGAACCGCGACGGCGAGATGAGTCGATTCCTGCGTTGGGTCACGGCGACCCACACGATGCGGTATCATGCGCATTATCAAGCGTCGGGCGGGGGGCACGTGTATCAGGGGCGATACAAGAGCTTCCCCGTGCAGGATGACTCTCACTTTCTGACGGTCTGTCGGTACGTCGAGCGGAACGCCCTGCGAGCAGGCCTCGTCAAGCGGGCGGAAGACTGGCGATGGGGTTCGCTGTGGCGTTGGCTTCAGCCCGACAAGGCCGCGACCGAGCTCTTGTCCGTTTGGCCGATTCCGCGCTCGCCTCACTGGGTCGAGAGGGTGAACGAACCGCTCACCGATCACGAGCTCTCCGCGGTTCGGCAATCCGCGCAACGGGGCGTCCCGCTCGGGAAATCAACCTGGGTTGACGCGACGGTCAAGCGATTGGGGCTTCAGTCCACCCTCCGCCCGCGCGGGCGCCCACAGATCCGATTTCCCGAAGACACCGCAATCAATGAGCCCCGACCCCTTTGATTGGCTCGCCTTCTTGCTGAGCACAACCGGCAAGCTTTGGCCAGGTGCGTGAAACAATGAAACGCACGGAAATAATCTTCGAAATTCTATCTCGTTGATCGGTCGTCAGTTGCGCCGAGCGATCGTGCGAATCCTGAACGGTCCCAGTTCGGGAAGCCAAACCGGCGTTAAGCTATCTCTAACAAGTGAACGAATGCGCGCACAGCGCGCCGAGCAACCGCCGGCGCCGCCACACATCGATCAAGACGCCACGGGTGCACACGACAAGCAACCGTTTCCGCGGCGGACTCGACCGGCCCTGGTCATCTCATTCCCCCACGAGTTGAGCGAGTCCGTTCGTTCGCTCCAATCCCAGGCGCTGGCGATCCCATCTCCGAACGCCGTCAGGTTGCCCTTCCGAATGACCACCAGACCGAGAGCGTACTCTTTGAGGACACCCAACATGACGTCCAATGCGCACGACAACGCGGTCGACGGCCCCGGAATGAGGGGCCTGAGGAATGGCACAACTCAACCCCTCGACGCGCCTGTGAGAGGCCTGGAGCCCGCCATGGTGCGTCCGATGCTCGGAAGCCTCGCCCAAAAAGCTGCCAAAAGTGCCACTCGCGGTCCCGCCGAGGAACGACGTCTCGAATCGGTACGTCCCAGAAACCTTGCACTCGCTCGGGCCGATCGTGGCGCCCTGGAGGGCCGATCAGAGAAACCAACGGCCGATCCGCGTCTTGGAGGCGGTGTAGGGGGGGTAGAAGACGTCGGGGTCGAACCATGTCCGTTTCTTGAGGACCGCCTTCGCGTGGCTGAAGGTCTGGAACGACGCCCGGCCGTGATAGGCCCCAAAGCCGCTCGCTCCGACGCCGCCGAATGGCAGTCCGGGGACGGCCAGGTGCAGCAGCGTGTGGTTCACCAGCACGCCGCCGGAGCTGGTGCGCTCGAGCACCTCGCGCTCGAGCTTGGCGTCGTTTGCGAACAGATAAAGCGCCAGCGGCTTGGGCCGGCGATTCACGCGGGCGATTGCCTCGTCAATGTCGGCCGTGGGTATGACGGGCAGGATCGGACCGAAAATCTCCTCATGCTGGATCGGGGCCGATTCGGGAATCTCGCGCACGATTGTCGGCGCGAAATAGCGGCTGGCAAGATCGTGCTCGCCGCCGGCCGCCACCACGCCCGCCCCCTCGAGCAACTGGACCAACCGCCGATGATGCCGCTCCGAGACGATCCGGCCGTAATCCGGGCTCGTCCTGGGGTTTGCCCCAAAGAACTCGTGGATCGTCTTCTTGAGCCTATCAAGCAAAGGTTCGAACACATGCTGATGTACAATCACGTGGTCGGGCGCGACGCAGGTCTGCCCGGCGTTGTAGGTCTTGCCCCAGATGATCCGCCGGGCGGCGACGTCGAGATCGGCCGTGCGGTCGACCAGGCAGGGGGACTTGCCCCCGAGCTCGAGCGCGACCGGGGTCAAGCGTTTGGCGGCCGCTTCCATGACGATCCGGCCCACGACCTCGCCGCCGGTGAAAAAGATGTAGTCGAAGGGTTCGGCGAGCAAGGCCGTCGTCTCCGCGACCCCGCCGGCGACGACCTGGACCCAGTCGGGATCGACGAAATCGCCCAGCCGCGAGCACAAAAGCTCGCTGGTGGCGGGCGCGATCTCGCTGGGTTTCAAAAGCGTGCAGCACCCGGCCGCCATGGCGCCCACGAGCGGCCCGAGCACAAGCTGAAGGGGATAATTCCAGGGCCCGATGACGAGCACCAGGCCCCTGGGCTCGTGGATGATGAACGAGCGCCCGGGCTGGGCCAGAAGAGGCGTCCGCACCCGCTCGGGCCGCATCCAGCGGGCGAGATGCTCGAGGGCGTAGGTGATCTCGCCCTTGGTGAAGGCGATCTCCGAGGCATAGGCCTCGAACGCCGGCCGGCCCAGATCGGCGGAGAGCGCCTGGGTGATCTCGCTCTCGCACTCGACCAGAAACCGGCGGAGCTCGACGAGCCGCCGCTTTCTCGCATCGCGCGCGCGTGTCAGGCCCGAATCAAACGCCGTCCGCAGCCGCGCCAACTGGCGCATGGGGTCAACTGTTCCGGATGTGTTCACTTCTGTCTCGATCATCAAGCGTGCTCCACGATCCGCCGCGACATCGGTCCTGGCTTTTTTTCTTGTGCGTCGCGCTCGGGGCGATGTAGCCTTGACCGTGGCCAGGGGCGGTTCGGGCATCGTGACATATCAACCGAGGGCACGTCCATGAGGCAGCGGAAGTCGGGTCGGGGCGGGAGCGCGCGAACGATCTTGCTGAGCGCCCTCGCGATCGGGGCGATCACGGCGGCGGGTCTTTATATCTTGGTCACGCTCAATGAAGAGCGGGCGCGGCTGCGGCCGGTCGAGGATCCCGTGAAAGCGTCGGTCAATGCCAGCGAAGCGCCCGAGCCCGCTCCCGAGGGAACCGACCCGCTTGAGGTTCGGACCAAGCTCGTGATCGACGCCAAGGGAGGGCCGGGGGGACGTCCGATCGTCTTGCTGGCGGCGCCCGTCTGCTCGGCGGCCGGCGGGTCGATCGGCTCGGAACGGCAGGGCCTCATGGCTCGCGAGCTGGTGCGCCAGGCGTTCCTGCTGGCCGCCCGCGACGAGCTGGGCGCGACCACGCGCGATGTGGTGACGGGCGAGGTCGCGAAGGTCGATTCGTCGAATTCCGCAGGGCAGCTCTCGAGCCTGTTCCCGAGGGGCAAGCCGGCTCGCGCGTTCGTTCGCACGGGGTCCGGTACGAGTAAGGACACGTTGATCGAAGGGGATCTGGGATTGGTCGTGGCGAACGAGGTCGAGACCCCCGACGACCTGGCGGTGCTGGTCGAGCGGGCCGAGGCGCTGTCGCGTAGCGAGTTTCCCGGCGTGCTCAAGAAGCTGGGCGTGCCGGCGGGGTCGGCAGTCGCGTGGGGTAATGCGCCTGCGCCCGAAAGCGCCCTGGCCCGGATCGATTCGCTGGCGTTCACCGAGTCGTTCGCGGCGGTTCGGCTCTTGCACGACGCGATCAGGCGCGACGGCGAATCGCCCGCTCGGCTGGCCGCGCTGGCGCGAGCTTATGCGATGTTGGGCGTGCTCACGGAGTTTCAGTTTCGCCCTGCCCACAAGGCCTACAAGGCCCGCGCTTTGCTCTACGCCCAGCGTCTGGTCGCCAAGCGGCCGGCGCATCCTATCCCCTACTGGAACCGAGCGTTCGTCTGGATGCTGGTGGGCCGGCCCAAGGAAGCTCTGGCGGATCTGGCGAGCGCCTCCAAGCGCACCGAGAGCGAGCCCAAGGCCGGGCCGCCCGACTGGGTTCCCGTGATCGACGCGGCCGCCCGCCACGACGTCGAGCGGCTGGGCCAGGCGCCCGCCGGGGCGGCCGGGCTCGCGTCGTTCTTGCGCATGACGCTGCTCGAGTTCCCGGCCAGCCCCACGCTCACCACCGCCGCGGCCCGCGACGTGCTCGCCAGGGCCCCCGAGTGCTACCGCGCGATCGACGCGATGTGCTCCGTCCAGGCCCTGAGCGACCTCCACATCGCGACGGCCCTCGGACCCCAGGTGCTCGCCCAGACCTTGGGCGCGAGACTGAAGACGCTCCCCGATCGGCCTGCCGAGCTGAACCCCGTCGTCGATCAAGAGCAGGGGAATCTCCTGCCGCTCGCGGCCGCGCTCGAAGCAGCCGGCGCGGGGGGCAGGGACTCAGGCGAACTGTCCTGGACAGCCCTGGCGGAACTGATTCGCGAGACCAATTTCGTCCAGCTCGACCGTCGCATGATTTTCATGAAATACGCCTGGGCGGTTCCGATCGACGAGTTCTGGG
>DAIDHE010000196.1 GCA_027459775.1 Planctomycetales bacterium
TAGGTGTTGTTCGTCACCAGCCCCGATGCGTCGGTGGTCGACGTCACCCGCCCCGCGGCGTCGTAGGTCGTGAAGCTTTGCGACAGGATCGCGCCGACCGAAGTGAGGCTGCTGGTCGACACCCCGCCGCTGGTGGCCACCGTGATCACGACGTTCGCCAGCCGCTCGGTGCCCACGACGTTGCCGACCTGGTCGTAGACCGTGTGCGTGCCGTCGCAGGGCTCGCCGGGCTTGTGCGGATCGTCGGTGTAAATGGCGCGGCCCTGGGCGTCGTACACCGTGTCGGTGACCATCCCGTCGGGGGTGGTGGTCTGGATCACATTGCCGTTGGCGTCGTGGACGGTGGTGGTCACGCCCCCGAGCGCGTCGGTGCTCGAAACCGTGCGGGCCACGCCGTTCACGAGCGCCGCACTTGCGGCGGGCTCGAGGGTGTTGGGGCCGTTGACGAGGTTGGTGGCGAGTCAGCGATCATGCCGCCAGGAAAGGGGCAGAGCATGCGTGTTCGCATCTACGCATCCACATAACCGCACGCACATGCATATGATATCCATAACCATATTAAGCACAATGGGTTACGTCCGCGAGCCTGGGAGGAACAAAGGCTTATGTCCCTGTCCACCTTTCCACCTTACAGGCATGCAAGTGCGGGCAAAATATCCACGCACCCATCGTCGCCTCCGTGTCGCCGCACACCCATGGTATTACTGTCATAACCATATTCAATGCAAGGAGTTACGTCCGTGACGTACCGAAGAGTCGGGGCTATGTGCCTGTCCTAGCTTGGCTTTCCCTTGACGGCGTCGCTCATCGCGCTCACCCCGGCGGTGGTGGCGCGCGCCTTGATCTTGAACGGAATCGCCGGCGTCGCGTTCGGCTGGCTGTACTGGAAAAAAGGCATCGAGACCGCGATGGTCGCCCACTTCACAGCAGACATTGTTTTACATGTAATCGCAGTGTTTTTTATCTAAGAAGAAGACGTCTGAATCGCCTTCATGTAATCAGGGGTCGCCTGCCATTTCGTCGCCGGAGCGAATCAAAGGGGTCAGGACTCATTGATGAGCTATAATTAGTCTGTTATGGTCAACGTAGGCATACAAAAGAGTCCTGACCCCTTTGATTTTCTCGGTTACCGGGCTGGAGTGCGAGACGATGCCTCTTTTGACCGAGCGAACCGCCCTCGCGATTCGAGCCTACCTGCTCGTGTTTCTGGTCGCTCTCGTCCTCCTCATCTCTCTGCCGTTTCTCATATTTGGATATTTCCTTGAAGTGGTTCTGGATCTCGCCAGTGGCGAGTCCGCATGGTACCGCAAACAGAGAGAGAGCATGGTCGAGGGGCGTCGCGGGACGCCCGACGCCGAATTCGCCGAGATGGTCGGCGCGGATGCCGACGATGCCCGGTTCGTGCTGGCCATTCGCGAGGCGATGGCCGCCTCCATCGGCGTCCCGAACGAGAGCATTCAACCCCAGGATCGAATGGCCGACCTCTGGCGTATGCAGGGGGGGATCGGCTGGGACGTCATGCCGATCGTGTTTCGACTGGAGGAGATGCTGGGCGCGAGGATCGACTCCTCGACTCTTCAACGATTCCAACTTGGCCCCGAATTCCGCCGAGGAGATTTCGGCGAGTTCGCGACCTCGGCCGTCAAGCTGCTGGTTCGGGAGCGGAAGCCGTCGAGCGGGGCGGACCTCGGTCGCGACGGCGGGCCCCCATCACGACCTGCTTGAATGTGATGCTCCCGCGTGGAGGCCGGTTTCACGTGCGCCGCGACTCGATGTCTTCAAGATCGCGACAGGGGCGCAGGCCACCAATCATCGAATGAACAAATCGAAGTAGCAATAGGGAATTGCCCATGGACAGGCATCACCGGAGGTCTGGTGCTGACCCGAATGCTGAACGAAGCGATGGGTGAGGCCGGCGGGGCGCAGGAGGCGCGCCGACAGAATGTTGGTATCGAGAAGGAAGCTCACCCGGAAAGCTCCCGCATCGAAGGCCGATGGCGATCCCGCTCGATCGCGTCGAGGATCCGGTCATCCTCCTCGGTCCAGTGCCCCGCCATCATGCCGGCGGTCGTCTCCGTCTCACCCGGCCGCCATCCCGGCGGCTTTTTCTTCAGACCAATCACCCTCACCTCGACCGCGACGTCCTGGCCGTCCGCCACGCCGAGATCCTCGTCGAGCTCGATGGTCTTGCCGTGAATCCTCATCGTCATGTGCGGACCCTCTCAATTCCCTTCGTCGTCCGCCGTTTTCATTCCCCGCGGCCCACTGCTTGATTGGTAAGGTCCGCCGTCCTGACCCAGCGCCTGACGGCCGAGGCCAGGATCACGGCCGCGCAGACCATGAGCATCGAAGTGAGGCCGATGTTGAGCCAGCCGCGAATGGGGGTTTCGCCCGATGTCATGGCCCAGAACCGGCCGGTGATCTCGCGATAGGCGGTCGTGGTAGTCGTGGTCGCCACGAACAGCATGGGCAGGATCGCGACCGCCGCGAACCGCCGTTGCGGCGAGGCGGCGATCACCGTCGCCACCACCGCGAGCGCGATCACCGCCAGCAACTGATTGGCCATGCCGAACATCGGCCAGATGGTGTCGATGCTGCCGGTCGCGATGAAATAACCCCAGCCCAACACCACCAGCCCGGTCGCCAGCAGCGAACCCCAGAGCCCGTCCAGATCGCCCAGCGGCTTCCAGATCCGGCCCAGGAATTCCTGGACCAGGAACCGCGCGATCCGGGTGCCGGCGTCGATCGTGGTCAAGATGAAAAGCGCCTCGAACATAATCGCGAAATGATACCAGTACTTCATCAAAAATCGCATACCAGGGACCGCGTCGGAAAAGATCCGCGCCATCCCCACCGCCAGCGTGACCGCGCCCCCCGTGCGCCCGTGCAACGATTCCTGGACGTCGCGCTCCATCTCGACCAGCGGGCTCGAGCCCGCGTGCTCGAGGTCGCCCGCCGCGAGGAACCGGGCGAACTCGGGATGCTGGGCCAGATACTCGGGCCTCCTTCCGAGATCAATATTGATATCATAATACATGGAATTGGGTAGCGCGGCCGCGGCGATGAGCGCGACCACGCCGACCAGGCCCTCCATGAGCATCGCGCCGTAGCCGATCATGCGGACGTCGCGCTCGCGATCGACCATCTTGGGGGTCGTGCCCGAGGCGACCAGCGAGTGGAACCCCGAGATCGCGCCACACATCACGCAAATGAACACGTAAGGGAATATAGGTCCGTCGAGGTTGGGTCCGCCGCCGGCGGCGAAATGGGGGCTCACGGCGGGGGCCTCGAGCTTGGGGTTGGCGACGATCACGCCGGCGACGAGCAAGAAAACGGTGCCGATCTTGAGGAAGGTCGACAGATAGTCGCGGGGCAAGAGCAGCATCCAGACGGGCAGGACGGCGGCGACGAAGCCGTAGATCGCGAGGGCGGCCACGGCGGCCTCGCGCGAGAGCGAGAAATAGGGTTCGAGCCGCGAGCCTGGCACGAGCCCTCCGGCGATGGTGGCGGCCAGGACCAGGGCGGCCCCGAGCAGCGAGGCCTCGACGATCTTGCCGGGCCGGAACCGGTACATGTACCAGCCGACCAGAAGCGCGATCGGGATCGTGCAGGCGATCGTGAACGTGCCCCACGAGCTGCCCGGCACCAGCCGCTTGGCCCCGGCGGGGAGCAGAAAGCCCTTGCCGTCGGGGCCGAGCTTGAGCCGTTCTCTGGGGGGGACGGTCAGGTCGAATGACTCATGAAAGAGCATGGATTCATTCGCGCCCGCGCCAAAGCGATAGGTCGACCCGGGAGGAACCTGGTAGAGCGTGGGCTGGCCCGGGGTCGTGCTGGTGGCGACCTCGGCCGCCGCGGGGTAGACCATGACGGTGC
>DAIDHE010000214.1 GCA_027459775.1 Planctomycetales bacterium
GCGGCCGGAGCGGGCGACGTTATACCGGGGGGGGTGGAAGAGGCAATCTGGGTCGTCGAGATCGACGCATTCCCCGATCCCAGCGGGGTGGGTTTCGTGAGGCCCCATTCGCGGGCGAGCGCGGGATGCTTGAGCTCCCAGTGATCGAGCTTGATTGTGAGCCGCTCACCCATGGCGTCGAACTGGTGGTCGCCCTGTTTTTCGAGCCGGTCGACCAGCTTGAGCCGGCCCCAGGGGCCGAGGTCGGCGGTTCCGCTCAGGGCGACAGCGGCCTCTTTGAGCAAGAGCGGCCCCGAATGCATGAGCTGCCGCGGCTCGAGGTGTTCCACGGCGGCGATGACGCGAAGTCGGCGCTTACGCTCGGGGCGACTCATGGTGCGGACCCTGGGTGTTTGCGGAGTGAGGAGACCGACAAACGACGCATGGAGCGGATTCACGGGAGCGGATACGAGAACGCGAACCGATGCTGGATCCTTGATGCCGAGGCGGATCACGAAGGCGTGATCAAAAGCAAATGTTTTGGTAGGCTAACCACGCGGGCGGCGGCCGTCAAGGGGCTGGAGTATTTTTTGGGCGGGGCTTCGGGGCGGTTGTTCGCCCTGTGAAAACGCCTTGCCAGGTGCCCTTGAGCAAGGCGGCGACGTCGAGCGCCGGGCTCAGGGCGACATCGTTGCCCGCCTTGCGCTCGATCATCGCCCGTCGGACGACGCCTCATGGAGGGCGTTTTATTCCTGGCCGCCGTTTGAGCCTGGGCCGCCGTTTCCCGAGCGGGTCGAGAACTGGATGGGCAGGCACAAAAACCTCGCCCAGATCCACAATCTGGTGCCTTCACCGCCGTGCCATACCCACCGTCGTGTGGCTTGGCGACATGCGAACTCGGTATTCCATGCGTCGAGTTCGCGTCGCGACGGGCCGGGGCGCGGCCGGCATGGAGCTCTGGGCTGGGAACGCCTTGAGGCGTGCTTGTCACACATGACCACTGGAGTGATAATGTCGCGAACCGGGCCGGTCGTGGGCCGTCAGCGACCACGGCATCCGGCGGCGCGCCGTCCTCGCGGGGCCGATGGGCGAGGCGTGAGCGATCGGGCGTCAGGCGCCGCGCCAAGATTCGCATCGGCTCGCGGACGGAGGCTTCGGCCATCAACCTTGAGCAAGAGTCTGTGTTTTAGTAGGTTCCCATCCTCCCATCAGTCAGGACTCGCGATGCCTCCCGAAGGGCCATCCCCCGCGTTGTTTTTCGACACCATCAGCGCCTATCAGCATACCGAAGCGCTCCGGGCGGCCATCGAACTTGATTTGTTCTCGTTGGTGGCCGCGGGGCACGAGACGGCGATCGAGCTCGCCAAGGCCTGTCAGGCCGCGCCGCGGGGCATTCGCATCTTGGCGGACTCGCTCACGATCATCGGCTTCCTGCACAAGCACGACGACCGCTATGAACTCACCGCCGACTCCAGGTTGTTCCTCGATCGCGCGTCGCCGGCATATCTGGGAGGCGCGGTGACTTTCATGCTCGATCCCGGAATGCGCGCGAGCTTTCAGAAGCTGACGGCGGCCGTGCGCCGGGGCGGCACGGCGATTTCCGACGAGGGAACAGTCTCCCACGACAACCCGATCTGGGTCGAGTTCGCTCGAGCGATGGCTCCGCTCATGCGGATGCCGGCCCAGTTGCTCGCGGGCCTTCTCGGCGGAGATCCAGGGCAACCGCTGCGCGTGCTCGACGTCGCCGCCGGGCATGGGTTGTTTGGCATTACGATCGCGAGCCACTATCGCCAGGCTCACGTGACCGCGCTCGATTGGCCAGCGGTGCTGGCGGTTGCCGAAGAAAATGCCCGCCGGGCCGATGTCGCCGAGCGGTATGCCCTGAATCCAGGGAGCGCCTTCGACGTGGATTGGGGTGGCCCGTATGACATCGTGCTGCTGACAAACTTTCTGCATCATTTCGACTTGCCGGCCTGTGAGCGGTTGGCGGCCAAGACGTACGCGGCTCTCGCGCAGGGCGGCCGGGCCCTGACGCTCGAATTCATACCCGAGCCCGACCGCATCACGCCGCCATCGACGGCCGGCTTCGCGCTGGTGATGCTCGCCACCACGGCCCACGGCGACGCTTACACATTCGAGGAATTGCAGGCGACCTTTGCCCGGGCCGGGTTCCTCCACAGCGAGTTTCACGCTCTTCCGCCCACCAATCAACAGGCGGTGATCTCGTTCAAGGAGTGAATGGAAGGCCAGAGCTTGGTCACGCCTAACAAGTGATGATACGAACTGATATCAATTCTTGATTTTCGATTGCCGGAGGAGGCGACGCCAGGCTTTTTTGCGCCGCTCTTGCGCCCAGAGCCGCCCGTTCTGGATGGTTACGCGGTCCGGAGGATCTCGGGAATCAAAAAATCGAGGAACCAGCTTGAGTGTTGGGGGCGGGGAGGGGATAATTCCGGCTCCTCGGGGTCAATATCGCGGCGCGGGAGGCGAACTTGATCTGGGGTGTTCGGTTCGACGTCGTTCCTCGTTCCGCGTTTCCAGGCGGCCTCGAGCGCATTCTTGATGAAAAACACGATTCGCACCTTGGCGCTCCTGGGGAGCGGCCTGGTTTTCATGAGCTTCGTCCTGTTCGTCGTCAACCAGACGGCGCAGGTGGTTGAGTTGGCCGGGCACATCCATCCCTGGGCGGGGACGGCGACGTTCTGGGGCTTGCTGGGCGCGTACGGCGTGATGATCGGGGTTCCGGTGGTGATGGTGGCGCGGATGCCTCGGGCGCTGACACCGCCGGAATGCGACTCGGGACCGGAGTTTGAAGCCCATCTGGCCAAGCTCGCGCAGCGGCTTGGGGTGGGTTCGGCGGCGAGCGAACCGGTCGACCGCCACGTGATCGAGGGCGCGCTCGAGCGCCGCGACGCGGACGCCGACGTGATTATCCGGCAGATGGCGACGACCGTTTTTCTGTCGACGGCCGTGTCGCAAAGCGGCCGGCTCGACGCGCTCTTGGTGCTCACCGCCCAGAGCCGCATGGTTTGGCGGATTGCCCATCTTTACTATCAACGGCCGTCGCTCCGCGAGCTCGCCCACCTCTATGCCAACGTCGCGGCGACCTCGTTCATCGCCGGCGAGCTCGACGATCTCGAGCTGCACCAGATGATCCAGCCGCTGGCGGTCAGCTCGGTGGGGGCGGTCGGGGGGGCGATCCCCGGGATGCAAATTTTCACCTCGATCCTGGTCGATTCGCTGCTTTCCGGCAGCGCCAACGCGTTCTTGACCCTCCGGGTCGGCATCATCAGCAAGAGCTACTGCTCGTCGCTGGTCGCGGCCCCCCGCGGTCGCGTTCGCAGGGCGGCGGCGGCGCAGGCGGCCCGGCTCTTGACTGGCATCGTCCGCGAAAGCGGTGCACGACTGCGCGAGGCGATCTGGAGCGAGCTCAAGCTCAAGATGCCCCGCCCCTGGTCGGCCGGCAAACGTCAGCCCGAAACCGTCTAGTACCCGCCGCGAAAACAGGCCCACCCACCCCTCATCGGGCCGACGACCCGCACCCCGGCCAGGCGACGTCGTCCGGGGTCGAGATCGCCCGACGAAAAAGGCGAAGATTTCGCGGATTTCGCTCTTTGCGAATCTCGCGTGTCTTGTCTATACTTCTCGATGGTTGGAAACCGAACGAGCGCGTGTCGTGGATCCTTCGGAATCTGTTCTACTGCCTCTCTCGCTTTTCCACCCACTTGGCCGCCCGATCGGCCATTCGGATACGATCCGCAGAACTGACCAACGGATCGCGACACTCAGGTCTCAGGAGATTGATGGTGGGTAAGAAATTGTATGTCGGAAACCTCACCTATCGGGTGACCAGTTCCGACCTGGAACAGCTCTTCTCGCAATACGGTAGTGTGGAAAGCGCGGAGGTTATCTCCGACCGCGACACGGGCAGGAGCAAGGGGTTCGGTTTCGTCGAGATGGGGAACGAGGCCGAGGCAAGGGCGGCGATCGACGCCCTCCACGACCATGAACACGAAGGGCGCCGGCTGACTGTCAACGAGGCTCGTCCTCGTGAACCTCGCGCGGGTGGCGGCGGCGGGGGTGGCGGTGGCGGCGGAGGATGGCGCGGCGGCGGGGGTGCTGGCGGCGGCGGTGGT
>DAIDHE010000220.1 GCA_027459775.1 Planctomycetales bacterium
GCACCGGGCGGCCCAGCCGCTCCTCGAGCATGCTCTTCACCAGCGGAGTCCGGGTCGCGCCCCCGACCAGGATCACCTTGCTGATCCGCCGCGCATCGAGCCGGGCGTCATCGAGCGCGCGGTCGACGCAATCGAGCGTCCGCTGTAACAGAGGCGCGATCAATGCCTCGTAATCGCCGCGCGCCAGGTCCATCACGAGGTTGAGCGGCCGGCCGTCGCGCTCGGCGATGAATTCCTCTTCGATCACCGCGACCGACTCGAACGAGAGCCGTTCCTTGGCCGCTTCCACGGCCCGCAGGACGCGCGCCCGCGCCGCCGCCCCTTGTCTCAGGTCGACGCCGGTCTGATCGAGGAACCGATCGCAGACCAGATCGAGCAAGAGCTGGTCGAAATCGTCGCCGCCGAGCTGGGCGTCGCCATGGCTCGACTGGATCTCGACCACGCCTTTCTCGACCCGCGCGATCGAGACGTCAAAGGTTCCGCCCCCCAGGTCGTAGACCAGGAGCTGTTCTTGCTCGGGCGGGTGGGGGTTATAGGTCAGGACGGCGGCGGTGGGTTCGTTGATGATGCGCACGAGCTCGAGCCCGGCCAGTTCGCCGGCCTGGCGGGTGGCCTGGCGTTGGCCGTCGTTGAAGAACGCGGGGACGGTGATGACGGCCCTGGTCAGGGCCGTCCCTAGGGCCCTCTCGGCGCGTTCCTTGAGCGTCTTGAGGATGATGGCCGAGACTTCCTGGGGCGTGAGTCGCTGATCGCCGAGGGGGACGGTGGTTTCGTGGCCCATTCGGCGTTTGATCGAGCGGATGGTGCGGTCGGGGGCGAGCGCGAGCTGATTGCGCGCGGCCTTGCCGACCAGGAGCCGGCCCTGGGCGTCCAGGCCGACGACCGAGGGGAGGATGGTCTCGCCGGGGTCGCCCAGCACGACGGGCCGGCCGTCCCGGACGATGGCGACCTCGCTGTTGGTGGTTCCCAGGTCGATCCCGATGATGTGCTCGTGTTGCATGACGCGAGGCCTCGAACAATCGGCTTGGATTCAGTCAGGAACTCGCCCGACGTGGGCTTTCTAGGACGATATGCCGGCACCGACGGGAGCTCGCTCGCCGGGCGTCGCCCGGGGCGCGAGCCGGGTGGCGCGGACTTCGCTACAGCGTAGTACGCGGCCGTTCCACATGTAACCCTGGCGCGACACCGAGACCACGAATCCCGGCGGCCGGCTGGGGTCGTCGACGACCTCGACGACGGTCATCTGTTCGGGGTCGACGGGTCGGCCCTCGCATTCGATCGGAACGATTCGTTCGGCGGCCATGACGCGGGCGAGCCGCTTGTGGATCACGCCGTAGCCTTCGATCAAGGAATCGAAAAGGCCCGCCTGCTTGAGGCCTGCCTCGCGCGCCGCCGCGAGGGCCGCCCGATGATCGCCGGCCAGCAACAGCCTGCGCGGCCATGACCGCCGGGCGTGGATCGATTCCAGGGCGGCCTCCAGGTCGCGAGCCAGGTCGTGTGCGAGCCGCCGGCTCGCGCGCTCGATCTCGCGGCCGCCGCGCTCGAGCGCCTCGTCGAGATCGGCGAGCGCAAGCGCCATCGCGCGCCCCGACCGCGGATGGTCGCCCTGGCCGCCCGCCTGGCGTACCTGATCGACGGCCTCGCGAAGGGCGGCAAGCGCCCCCTCGAACTGCTCGACCAGGCCCCGCCCGCTCTTGGTCTGGAGCTTGACTTCGTGCTTGAGGGCCGTGAATTCCTCGACCAGATCGACGATCCCAAACCCGGTCACGACCGCCTCGCCGGAATCGGCGGCCAGGTCCAGCGCGGACGTCTCGCGCCGTGACTCGTTGAGCCAGCTTCGCAAGCGATCGATGAGGAACTCGACGCTGTCCTGGTCGCTCATTCGGGGTCCGCCAGATCGAGAAGCGATTGGAGCTCGAGCCGGCCCCGCACGATCCGCTTGCGGACGTCGGCCGCGACCGCGTCCCACGAATCGTCGCGGGGCTCGAGTTCGAAAAGCAGCGTTTGCAGGCTCGATGTGGGATCCTCGAGCGCCTTGTACGCCGCGTGAATGGCGGCGAACCGCTCGGGATCGCGATCGGGCGGATGCTGGCGAACCAGCTCGAGAAAACGGTCGCGGATCTCGCTGGGTGACGCGCCGCCGTCGAGTCCGAGGGTCTCGCGAGCGCCTGTCATGAGCGCCCCCTGGCCTGGCCGGCGAGCGTGGCGCGATCGGGGGCGAGCTCGAGCTCGAGCTGGATCTCGTCCTCGAGCTCGACTAGACGGCGATCGATCGGACGGGTGCGGCGAGCCGCGAGCAGATGATCGAGAGCGGGACCGGGCTCGCCGCGCGCCCGATAATACCGGACGAGTGCGAGCAGGGTTTCGAGATCGTTGGGGGCGACATCCAGCAGCCGCCCGGCCGCCTCGGCGAATCGCGCGCCATCGCCCAGATCCTCGAGAATGCTGAGACGGAGCCGATGGCAAGGCAAATGGTCGGGGGCGAGCTGGAGGCTTTTACCCAGGCAATCCAGGGCCGCCTCGACACCTTGGCCCCCCCCGGCCAGAAAGCCCTGGGCGATCCGCTGCCAGACCAGCGCCTTCGCCAGGTCGCGGGTCGCGGGGTCAAAGCGGGCCGCGGCGTCCAGATCCTCGAGATAATGGCCCCAATACGCGATCGTCCCTGTCTTCTGGGCGTGGGGACCATCCCAGACGAAGGCCCAGAACCGGTTCCAGTGGGGGTCGATCGCCAGCGGCCGCGCGACGGCGATGAACGCCTCGACCCGGGCCAGGGCCCGTGCGCGGTCGAGCCCGGCCACGCTTCGGGCCAGCGGTCCCAGGGCCAGGGCGGTGAGACGTTCGCAGAGAGCCCCGGCGGTCGGCTCGAGGGCGCGGCGAAGCTGGCCCAGAGTGGGGATCAGCTCAGCCCACTGGTCGGCCAGGGCGAGCGTCCCGATGCCCCTTATCTGGTCAGAGATCGGCGCGCCAAACGCCTGCTGTTCGAGGTGGTCGATCACGGATTCGGCCAGGGGCGGACCAGACGCGCCGGCGATCGTCCGCAGCTTGGCGACGATCCGCGAGGCCGCGCGGCTGGGGTCGAGCCGTCCCCAGTTCGCGTCGGCGCTGGTTTGGTCCCCGCGCCTGAGGGCGACCAATCCGCGCGCGAAAAACTTCCATTCGGCGAGCGGCGAGTTCCACATGAGTCCTCGCAAGAGGTCGAGCCCGCGCTCGGGCTCGTCCGCCAGGATCGCGGCGAGCGCCTCGCGTATCAGGCGCGCCTGCCCGGCTGCCTCGCCAGAGGCCGCCTGGCCCGCGCCCGAGGGGTCGACGACGGACCAGTCGGCCTCGACCACATCGATTCGCGCTGACCCCTCCGCCCCCGCGAACCCCACGGCCAGCCGCCGCGCCTGCCGCCCGCGACCCAGCCGAACGAGCAGCCACTCGAGATCGGTCGACCAACCCCCGGCCGTCACCCCAAACGCGAGCAGGTTGTCGACGACCTCGCGCGCCGAATCCAGCATCCCCGACCGAACCAACTGGCCGGCCCGAAGACCGTACAGCCGCTCGACCCTCAGCCGATCCGCGGCCGATCCCGAGCGTTTATGGGCGATCTTGGCCTGCTTGAGGGCCTCCTTGTACCGTCCCTTGGCGATCAAACGCTCGACCTCGCTCCCCGAGCGCTCACTCGCGGAGTCGATCACGGCCGATCCTCGGGTCGTCGGGTCAAGCGTCATGGCGTTCGCACGCGATTCCGTGGGAGAGACAGCATATGGGTGCAAACAAACTTGATCTTAGTCGATCATTTCGCGCAAGCCAACCCCCCACTCCGACAAGTTTTTTTAGGCTTGCGCGAAGTGGTCAAGAGATCAGGTCGAAGGGGTGAAGACGATGATTTCGATGCGTTTCGCGGGGGCGTCCAGGGCGATGGCGGGTGTTGCGCGGGGGATTTGCGCGCCGAAGCCGACGGCGGCGACCTTGCGGCTTCGGAACCAGCCCGCGCTCGAGATCGCGTGCTTGGCGATTAAATAATCGCGGACGGCATCGGCCTGGGCCTGGGTGAGGATTTCAGCCAGGTCGTGGTCCTGGCTGGCGAGATCGCTCGTGAAGGCGGCGATGACGAGCTCCGAGGAGGGCCGGCCGTTTCCCTTGAACCAGCCGGCGAATTCGTCGAGCTTGGCGCGGCCGTGGGGGGTGAGGACGGCTCGGTCGGTCTCGAAGATCTCGTCGGTCGGGAAGGTGCGGCTCTTGCGTTCGGCGTTGGGCCGAAAGAGCAGGCGCTCGCGGTCGAGGTAGGCCCGGCGGTCGAAATAGCGCGACAGCGGCCAGGTTTCCTTGAGGGCTTTGAGATTGTCGTCGAGCGCGGACAGGGCGCGATCGCCGCGGCGGGCGACCTGGTTGAGCCGGTGGTAGAGCTCGTCGTCGCGCGCCAGCTTGCCGATGGTTCCCTCGCCCTTGCGGATGGATTCGACCAGGGCCGTGGTCTCGGCCAGCCCGCGCTCGGCCGCCGCGGCGGCCTTGTCGATCCGCGCCAGCGCGCTTTGGGCCTGGCTGAACAAGTCCGAGGGAAGGGTCACCGGCTCGGCGGCGATCTGGCCGTCGCTCGCGAGCACGGGTGCGTCGGGCCGGCCGGGGACGATCTCGACGACCTTGGCGCCGACCAGCCCTTCGGCCACGATCTTGGCCCTGGCGTCGGCGCGAACCAGCTCGCGTAGGCGGAGGTCGATCTTGAGGACGACCTCGACCGCCCCTCCCGGCGCCTGGGGTGGGATCACCTGCTCGACCAGGCCGGCGTCGATGCCCTGGACCCGCGCGCGGTGGCCGACCTCGAGCCCGCCGATTGACGGGAACAGCGCCCGGACCTGGAACGTCGGCTGGGTGCGCCACTGCCGCCTGGCCATCTGCGACAGCCCAAAGCCGCCGGCCAGAAAGACGACCGCGACGAACCCGACGATCACGAGCACTCGTCCCAGCGGAAAATCGCGCTTCATGGTGCTGCTCCCGGCATGGCTCGAGCCAGGGGCGGTCAGTACCGCCAGCCCAGGGTCGCGACCGCGGCCTGGATGATCGGAATCAAGAGCACGTTCGAGACAAAGACCGCCGTCACGCTCCAGACCACGCCCCGAATGGCCGCGCGGCCGACATCCTCGGTTGATCGTCCCGTATTGAGCCCCGTCCAGCAAGCCGTCGTGGCGATCAGGAACCCAAACACGGTCGTCTTGAAGGTGGCGAGCACGACGTCGGTCATCTTGAGAAAGATCAGCGATTTGCTCCAGTAAAGCCCGGGCGACATTCGTCCCGCGGCCGATTCGGCCAGGAGCCCGCCCGCGATCGCGCCCGCGTCGATGACGATCGTGAGTAACGGGACGGCGGCCAGGCAGGCGATCGCTCGAGGCGCGACCAGGGACGCGACGACGTCGACGCCGAAAGCGCCTCGGGCGTCGATTTCCTCATTCAGAACCATCGTCCCCAGCTCGGCCGCCAGCCCCGCCCCCATCCGCGCGGCCACGAGCAACCCGGCCATGAGGGGACCGATCTCGACCAGCATGGCCGCCGCCAGAAAGCTGGGCAGGGTCGACTCCGCCCCGTGCGCGGCCAGCATCCGGTACGTCTGCATCCACGCCGCCGCCCCCATGCATAATCCGGCCGCCGCCGTGACGCCAAACCCGCTCACGGCCACCCGCTCAAACTGCCAGACGACCTCGCCCGGCCGCCTCGCCAGCGCGGCCGGAAGGGCCGCAAGTGAGCGCACCGTGAACCACGCCTGGTCAATCACCGCGTCCAGCAACCCGAGCGCTCTGGCGTACATCGCGACAACCTCCCCTAGACAGTCCTCCCCGTTCGCTCTTATTGTTAAACTGCCAATGCGTTTGGGAAGGGACGGCCGCTCGAGGAGCCTCTGGTAATGGCGTCGCGCCGGTTACTCCTGGTCGAAGACAGCTCCACGATGAGACGCATGCTTTCCACCATGCTGTCCGAGGAGGGGTTCGAGGTACAGACCGCCAACGACGGCCTGCAGGGCCTGGCGAAAGCGCGGCTCGAGCCGCGACCCGAGCTGATCCTGAGCGACTACGAGATGCCCGAGCTCGACGGCGCGGGTCTGTGCCAGGCGCTCAAGGCCGACGTCGAGCTCAGGTCGACCCCGGTGCTGATGCTCACGACCCTGGCCGAGAGCAAGAACAAGATCGCCGGGCTCGAGGCCGGGGCCGACGATTATATCCAGAAGCCCAAGGGTCAGGACGACTTTCGCGAGTTATGCGCGCGGATCAGGGCTCATCTGCGGATCGCCGACCTGAACAAGGAGCTGGCCGAGCAGAACCGGCTGATGGAGCGGGCGCACAAGAAGCTGATGTTCGAGCTCGAGCTGGCGCGCAAGGTCCAGTTCGCCCTGATGCCGCGGCCGCCCAAGCCGCGGGGCGTGTTGCACGCGGCGGTGCGCTATACTCCGGCCAATCAACTGGGGGGCGACATTTACGACTTTTACCGGCTCGAGAACAATCGCCTGGGCGTGCTGGTGGCCGACGTTTCGGGCCACGGCGTCAATTCGGCGATGCTGTCGGGGATGGTGAAGGCGCTCGCCGCTCCGCTGTCGCTCGCCGTCATGGAGCCCGGCGAGCTCCTGGCCGGGCTCGACGTCGCGGGCGAGCAATACTTCCCCGAGGGCTATTTCTGCACGGCCTTTTTCTTGATCGCCGATGAAGAGACCGGGCTGGTTCGCTATGCCGGCGTCGGTCATCCGCCGGCGATCATCGTCGGACCCTCGGGTCCGCGGACGCTCCCCTCGAACCCGGGAATGCTCGGGATCGGCATGGTCGACGGCACGGCGGGGGCGACCGATCGGATCTTGCCGGGCGAGTCGCTGGTGATTTACACCGACGGCCTCACCGACGCGATGGACCCCTCGGACGTGCTTTTTGGCGAGGATCGGCTGAAGACCTTGCTCCAGTC
>DAIDHE010000225.1 GCA_027459775.1 Planctomycetales bacterium
CGGGCGCTTGAGTGTTCCGGCCCCATCCCCTCGTAGCCGTGGGGCAAGAGCATGACGAGCCCGCTGGCCCGCCCCCACTTGGATTCGGCCGAGGCGATGAACTGGTCGATGATGACCTGGGCGCCGTTGACGAAGTCGCCGAACTGGGCTTCCCACATGATGAGCATGTGGGGCTCGTCGAGCGAGTAGCCGTAGTCGAACCCGAGCACGGCGGCCTCCGAGAGCAGGCTGTCGTAGACGCAGAAGCGGGCCTGGCCTTCCTTGATCTCGTTCAAGGGGCACCAGCGTTCCTCGGTGAGCATGTCGACCAGGACGGAATGGCGCTGGCTGAAGGTGCCGCGGCGGCAGTCCTGGCCGGAGAGCCGGACCGGGGTGCCCTCGACCAGGAGCGAGCCGAACGCCATGGCCTCGGCGAAGGCCCAGTCGAGGCCCCCCTTGCTCTCGATGGTTTTCTGGCGGGCCTGGAGCAACCGGACGAGCTTGGGATTCACGGTGAACCCGGCCGGCGGCGTCGCCGCGCGGTCGACGATCGCGCGGAGGGTTTCGAGGGCGACGCCGGTCTCGACGGGCGTGAACGAGAACTCGGCGGAGAGCCCGGCCCACGCGCCCGAGAATCCGCGGAGCGGCTTGGGAGCGACCCCGTGGCGGACCTCGTCGAGCACGGCGGCGAGCTTGTCGGCGAAGGTCTCGGCGATCGTCTCGGCTTCCTTGCTCGAAAGCGCGCCGGCCGCCACGAGCTGCTCAGTGTAGAGCTCGCGGACGCTGATTCGGTTCTTGATCTTTTCATACATGAGCGGCTGGGTGAAGGCCGGCTCGTCCCCTTCGTTGTGGCCGTGCCGGCGGTAGCAGACCATGTCGATCACCACGTCGCGGCCGAACGCCTGGCGGAAATCGAGCGCCAGCTCGCCGACGGCGACGACGGCCTCGGCGTCCTCGCCGTTGACGTGGAAGATGGGGGCCTCGATCATCTTGGCGACGTCGGTGCAATAGCGGGTCGAACGGCCGTCGGCCGGCGAGGTCGTGAACCCGATCTGATTGTTGACCACGATGTGGATCGTGCCCCCCGTGCGATAGCCGGGAAGCTGCGAGAGGTTGAGCGTTTCGGCCACCAGCCCTTGCCCGGCGAAGGCGGCGTCGCCGTGGATCAAGATCGGCAGCCCGTGCCGGCGGTCGTGGTCGGCGAACCGCCTCTGCTTGGCCCGCATCCGCCCCTCGACCACCGGATCGACGGCCTCGAGATGGCTGGGGTTGGCCGTCAACGTGAGATGGACCGCGTTCTTCTCGGCCGTCGTCCGGTCGGCCGAGAAGCCCAGGTGGTATTTGACGTCGCCGTCGCCGGCGACCGATTCCGGCAGGTTCCCCTCGAACTCGTTGAACACCGCGGCGTATGGCTTGTCGAGGATGTTGACCAGCACGTTCAGCCGGCCCCGATGGGGCATGCCCAGCACGATCTCGCGCACCCCCGAATCGCCGCCGCGCTCGATCACGGCGTCCAGGAGCGGGATCAGCATCTCGCCCCCCTCGAGCGAGAACCGCTTTTGCCCGACGAAATTCTTATGTAAAAACGTCTCGAACAGTTCCGCGGCGTTGAGCTTGTAGATGATCCGCCGCTTTTTCTTGAGGTCGAAGGCGGGCCGGTTGCGGGCGGGCTCCATGCGGGCGAGCAGCCAGTCGCGGATCGCGGAGTCGCGAATGTGCATGAACTCGACGCCGATCGTACGGCAATAGGTCTCCTCGAGCGCGGCGATGAGCGCCCGGCCGGTCGCCCCGCCGTTGGGAAAGAAGGGGCTGGCGAAGGTCTGCTCGAGCTCGCCGGCGCCGAGCCCGAAC
>DAIDHE010000258.1 GCA_027459775.1 Planctomycetales bacterium
CGGGCGCGGGCGATGCTGGTTCAGAGGGCCTCGACGGCGGGGTCGACCAGCTCTTCGGAAGCGGGCGCCTTGGTGGTTCGAGGGTCGATCGTGGTGGAATCGGCGAAGCTGGGCTTGTCGTCATGATGGCGCGACGCGCCATCGTGGAGTGCGCCGTTGCCCGCGCCGTTGGCCGGCTCATGTACCGGCGCGGCGACGGGCGCGAGCGCCCCCTGGGGCAGCGGTCGCGCGGCGAACCGCGCTCGCACGGTCTCGAGCCATTCGGGTTCGGGGATGGTGTAGGGCCGGAATTTCTCGGTCCGGTTGGCTTCCTCGCTGTAGTAGAGGGCGCGGTTTTCGCCTTGCTTGCTGGCCGCCGGGGTGTCGATCAGGGTGCTCGAGTCGTTGGCGCTCATCTGGAACAGGATCCGGTTTTCGAATTCCTTGGTGGCTTGGCGGTCGAAGGTGCGGTTCAGGTTGTTGACGCTGTCGCACCAGACCAGGGTGTGGATGCCGAGCGGCGGCCCGTCGCGGAGCATGTCGCCGAAAAGCTTCGAGGGGGGGACGGGCTTGTTTTCATCGTAGCGGGTGTAGCCGAAATCGTCGTCGGCCTTGCGAAGGTCGCGGAACCTTTGGATATCATAGATAAGAACATAGATCGGTCCCTGGTCGACCGAGGCGTCGGTTTGCCTGCGCTGCATCTCGGCGGCGATCTCGGTGAACCTCGCGCCCAGGTCGCGCCACGTGACATTGGTGACCGGATGCGGCAAGACCTTGGCGAGCTGGCCCAGCTTGCCGGCCAGAGACGAGTCGACGGGGCTGCCATCGAGCAGATAGAACCGCGCGGTTCCGGGCCCGGCGGGAGGATGCTGGGCGGCGATGCCGATCGCGGCCATCATGAGCATCGCCAGCGCGGCCTCGTCGTTCTGCCCGACGATCAGGACGTTGCTGCCGCTTTGCGGCCGGAAGACGACCTCGGTCGGATCCTTGATGGCGATCGCGTCGCCCAGCCAGGCATGGTCCGACTGCGCCGGCTCGGGCCAGTCGGTGCGTTCGAGGAGCGGGTTCAGGATCGGGTTCTTGGACACGTCGGCGGGCAGGTTCCCCTCGAAGACGATGGGAGGAGGTTTCTTGAAGCCGCGGACGCGGTTCATCTCGCGGATCATCTCGAGGTATTCCACACGCTTTTCGTCGGTGAGCCAGACGACCTGGAACAGGTTGTTGCCCTCCATCATGCCGTTGGCGTCGTTGTAGATCGCCTCGCCGGGCCGGGTGAGCAAGCGGGCGGCGGTGTTGTCCTCGCTCAAGATCAAGTGCGCGTCGGACTCGCTGCACTGCAGGGCGATGCGAACCGCCATGTTGCCCAGGGTCGCCCGCGGCAGCGAGTAGGCTCCGCCCAGGGTCTGCGAGCCCAGGTTGACGTGCATGCCGAAGGCTCGACCCTGGCGCACGAGCCGGTCAAGCAGGAGTGTGACTTCCTGGGCGATCTTGTCGTCCTCGACGAAGAACTCCTGGAATTCGTCGACGATGAGCAAGATTCGCGGCATCGGGACTTCGGGCCGGGCCTCGCGATAACCGGCCAGATCCTGCACGCCCAGCTGGCGATAAATCTCGCCCCGTTCCTTGAGCTCGACGTCGAGCCGCTGGAGCACCGAGAGGCCGAACTCGCGTTCGCTCTCGACGGCGATCACACGGGCGTGGGGCAACTCGGAGGTGGCGTAGACCTTGAACTCGACGCCTTTCTTGAAGTCGATCAGGTAGAGCTCGAGCTCGTCGGGGTTGTAGCGCAGAGCGCCGTTGGTGATGAGAGCGTGGAGCAAGGTCGACTTGCCCGAGCCCGTCTTGCCGGCGATGAGCGAGTGTTGCGAGGTTCCCTTGCCCAGCTTGAAATGCTGGAGCTTGGTCGCGCCGGCGCGGCCGAGCGGGATGTCGACCCCCTTGGCTGCGCTCCAGGTCCAGAATTGCTCGGGCTTGGGCGCGATGAACTCGAACGGCACTTCGACGCGGTTGGCGTCGCGGGCGGCGACGCCAACCTTGTGCAGGATCTCGGAAAAGCGGGCCGATTCGGGCGGGGAGTCCAGGCTCAAGGGGTAGCGGCCCAGGTTGGGCTCTTTCCAGTTAAACTTTCCTTCGCGCCAGTTCATGTTCACGCAATGAATTTCGAAGTCCTTGATCGCGATCCCCGAGGGCATCGAAAGCTTGGTGTCCATCATGATGAGCGCGTAAACGCCGCAGCGGGCGCCGCTGGCGACGATGCTCTGCAGGCGGCGGAGCGCGTTGTCGTTGAAGTTGGTCGGGAAATTGGCCACGACCACCACCCGGAACGGCTCGGCGACCTCGCCGGCCATCGTGTTGTATTCCTCGATGGTCTCGAACTCGTTGCGCAAGTACTTCTGGATCACATTTTCCATGTGCTCGGTGAGATCGGTCAGCCGCTGTTCGATGTGGGCCGACTCGGTCCAGATGCGGTTGGTGACCAGGAGTTCGTGATAATCGCCCAGGTGCATGAACGCGGCGAAGTTTTCGCCGAGCCCGACGGGGTCGACGATCGTGTACCGCACCTTGCCGGGCGGCACCGAGGTCAGGTAGCGGAGCATCAGGGTCTGCAGCAGCAGGACGGCCTCGGCCTTGCCCTGGTCGGCGGCCTTGATCAGCATCGAGCCCTGGATCGGGAATGGCAGGAGCGCGGGCAGGTCGAAGTGATTGAGGGCGACGGCCTTGAGCCTGGGATCGGTGGGGACGCCGTTGGGATACTGGGCCAGGTCGACCGAGAACAGCCCGAATCGAAGGCCGGGCGGCACGGCGGTCGGCGTTTTCCAGTTTTCGAGGTCGGGGCGATTCCAGTCGAGGAACCGCAGGGCGTCCTCGGATTGGACCTGGTCGACGGCGGCGCGGAGCCGGTTCATCCCCTCGGTCCAGTTGGCGATGAGGGCGGCCCAGGCCTTCTCGTAAAGATCCTTGGTGCCCCGCTGGGTTTCCTTGTAAGAGTCGTCGAGCGCGCGGCGGTCGCGCTCGTATTTTTCCTTGAGGGCGGCAATCCGCGGCGGGTAGTGTTCTTCGGTCTTCTGGGCTTGCTCGTCACGCCGTTTGCGGATCTCCTCGAGCCGGATCGGGTGCTTTTCCTCGATCTCGGCGGTGGCCTTCTGGTGGCGCTCGGCGTATTCGTCCATCCGCTTGCCGAGCAGGATGTCGGCCTCGCGGACCTTTTCCTCGCGGTTTTGCTCGAGCTTGCGGAGCCTGGTCTCGAAGCGGTTCTTGATCCAGTCCTTGTTTTCCTCGAGGAGGAATTCGGCCTGCTGGACCGTCTTGCGGAGTGGGACGGCGTGTTTGAGGACGCGGGGTTTGGCCATCGACGAGAGCCCGATAAAGCCTCCCACGCCTGACGCGACGGCCGTCACGCCGCCGACGATACCGGCCGTGGTCCAGCCGAGCCCGGTCCCCAGCCCGAGACCGGCTGCAACCGTGCCGCCCAGGATCAGGAACGGCCAGACGAACGCCTCGGGGCGAAGGAACCGCGGGAGCTTGAGGGCGTCGACCTCGATGAGCTCCTCGTCGATCTGGGCGAGCATGGCCTGGAGCCTGGTGAGCGGGTTCGAGGCGTCGTCCTCGGCGGACGGATCGTCGGGCGTGGACGCCTGGGCCGGTTCGTCGGCCGCGGCTGGGGCGGACTTATCCCGGCCGAGCGAGCCGAGCTTCTTCAGCACCCAATCGACGGTGTCCTTCTTGAGCTCGAATTCCGCCAGCGCGTGGTTCCAGTTCGAGTCGGCGGATCTGCGCCATTTGACGCCTTCGTCGCGCGAGCCTTCAAACACGGCGAGCGCTTGCCAGCCGGCTTCGTCCTTGGCCTTCTTGGCGCGCTTCTGGTCCTTGCGCAGCAGGTCGTCCTGGTCTTTCTTGGCCTGGGCGTAGTCGTTATTGGCGGCCTGGGTGTCGCGCGCGTAGACCTGGGCGACCTGCTGCTTGGCCTGGGCGTACTGCGATTCCAGCGCCTCGAGATCGCTCCGGAATTTGCCGGCGAGCTGCTTGGCGGCCGCCTTGTATTCGGCCTCCTCGCGCTCGATCCGCTTGCGAAAACCGGTTTCGGTTTCGGTCTCCGCCTTGTAGCGGCTGGCGATCAGGGCCTCGAGATCGGCTAGCGCGATGGTCTCGATCTGGACGAGCGGCGACTCGGGCATCGGAGGCTTTTTCCCTGGGGTTCGTGCGCGACGAGGGGATCGATCGAGCGCCCAGGAGATGGCGCTCGGCCGTCGGTCGCCGCGCGGTTTCACGAGGTTAATCTTCCCGACACTGGGCCCGGATCTTGCCGAGGACTTCCGAGATCTTCTCCATCCCGGCGACCGCGCTCTTGGTGGTCTGCTCGAGGGGGATGATATGGTTTTTCTCGAAATCGCGCGAGACCGGGTCGTCCCAGGTGTCGAGTGCGATGTCCCACTGCTCCTTGAGATGCTTGATAGCGTGTTGCAGACGTCCTGAATGAGCGCTCACGACGTTTTCCCCGTGGTCAAGGGTTCCAAGGATGTGGATGCGTCGGCGGCCGGCTCGGCGGTCGAGTCGGTTCCATTGTCGGCGGGCTGGCCGGTTGTGCTGGCGGCCGACGTGGTCGACGCGGGCGAGGTTGAGCCGGCTCCGGCCAGATCGTCGAGCCGCGGGGCCGTGGGCGCGGTCGTCGCCAGATAGCTCTCGAGCGAAACGACCATCCGCTCGATCGTCGCCAGGCTCCGTTCGAACCCGCCGGCAAGATGGTCGCCCAGGGGTTGCGAGTGCGAATGATACTCGTCGATCGCGTGGTGCAGGAACGGGACCAGGCGCCGGATGAGCTGGACCTTTTCCTCGGCCGCATGCAGTCGCCGCTGGGCTTCGCGAAGGGCTTCTTTTTGCTCGGCGTCCGAGACCGCGTCGCTTCCTTGCTGCGAGATCTTCCGCTTGTGCAGGTCGGCCCGCGCTTGCATCAGATCCTCGGACCGCTTTTTCACCTGCGACTGCCAGTAGCCAAGCTGGTCCCTCTCGAGCCAGTCCCGCGTGCGCCTGAGTTCCATGTCGACGCCGGAAAGCGCGCTCCGCGCGTCCTCGGCGAAGGTGCACATCGCGACCTTGAAATCCTTGAGAGTCTGGACCGACAAGACGTTCGCTGATCGGCTCATGGCGGGTTCCTAGCGCTGTTGCAGGTATTCTTCGATCCGCTCGGCCTTCCGCATCAGGAACGGAATGTGCTGGTTGGTCGATTCCGTGAACCGCTTGACGACCTGGAGCGTCGCCTCGAACTCCTCGACGAACTTGTCGTGCTCGCGATCGCGCCACGACTGGCCCAGCCCCGCGAGCTGGCCATGGAGCATGGTGAGCTGCGCGATCATCTCGTTATTGAACTGCTTGAGCCGAGCCGCGAAGCGCCGCAGCTCCTCGGGGTTGACAATCGCTTGCGACATCGGAAACCTCGCTGGAAAGACATGTTCGCGCGACCAACGACGGAGGCGACGCCCGATCCACTCCCGCGCCCCGTCGTGCGAGAATCAAGCGCGGAGCGTGGAATTCATTTATCGTATAGGCGGCGGGTCGGGCTGTAAAGCCGCCGTCTCCAAGATCCATCCTCGCGCCCGCCTGGCCGCGGCGGCGTCGATCTTCGGCCGGAGTCGTTCGCGTGGTTCAACTGGGGGAATGAGAGCCGCCATGTCAAAGACCGTTGTTCTGGGCCTGGTTGGCGGCTTGGGTGTGCTGGTGCTGATGGGCGCGGTCCTTTTCGGCTGCGCGGGCCGCTGGGACTTGCCGATGTTCTGGGCTTATCTTGGCGTCTGGGCGGCGGCGATGGTGATCGCCTTGCTCGTGATCGACGAGGGCCTGATCAAGGAGCGGACGCGGCCTGGCCCCGGCGGCAAGGATTACGCCACGGCGATGGTGCTCACGCCGCTCTGGCTGGGGCAAAACATCGCGGCCGCCCTTGATGTGGGACGATATCACTGGAGCGACTCCGTACCGCCCGTCGTGCAGGCGATCGGCCTGGCGGCGATGGTCGCGGGCGCGGCCGTTCTGGTCTGGGCCGAGGCGGTGAATCGCTTTTTTTCGCCGGTGATCCGCATTCAGACCGAGCGTGGGCATCACGTGATCACGACCGGCCCCTACGCATATGTGAGGCACCCGGGCTATGCGTCGAGCCCGTTCCTGTTCATTGGCGGCGGCCTGGTGCTGGGGTCGTGGACGGCCGCGCTGATCGGCCTCTTCTTGATCGTGCCGCTCGTGATCCGCACCGCCCGCGAGGATCGCATCCTCCACGGCCAGCTCGACGGCTACGCCGCCTATGCCCAGAAAGTCCGCTACCGGCTCATCCCGGGGGTGTGGTGAAGCAGGGGGAGAACATGCCGGAATCCCAGCTCGGGAGGAGTCATGGCGATAGGCAGTCGGCTCGCCTATCGGGTTCCGAGACGCCACGAAGGGCCAGAGCAGCCGCGCTCCCGTCTGGTCGCGGCACACCCCGTTCGGCTAAGGTGTTGCATCGCGTGATCGGGGAGCCCGCTCCGCGATCGTCGACCAGGGACTCCACGAACGTGAACGACGACTCGCCGTTGAGGGACAAAACGCTCGAACGCCGTCGGAAAATCCAGGCGATGCTCCGCGCCCATGACCTCGACGCCTTCGTGGCCAGCGCCCCGGCCAATGTGACGTATCTCACGGGCTTCAGCGGAGATTCGTCGTCGCTCGTGCTCACCGAAAAGCGCGCGATCGTCGTTTCCGACGGGCGGTTCACGACCCAGCTCGCCCAGGAATGCCCCGACCTCGAGACCGACATCCGCCGGCCCGCCGAGGAGTCGCCCCACGCCCTGGCGCGGGTCGTGGAAATGCTCGGGGTCAGGCGCGTCGGCTTCGAGGCCCTCGCCCGCACCGTCGCCGACCACGAGGCCATTCAGGGCGCATCCAAGACCGTGGAGTGGGCCCCCACCCACGGCTGGGTCGAAGCCCTGAGAGAAATCAAGGACGACCTCGAGATCGCCGCCGTCCGCCAGGCCGTCCAGTACGCCGAGGACGCGTTCGCCATGCTCAAGGCCACGCTCGACCTCGACGACACCGAGAAGAAAACGGCCGATGACCTGGAAAGCCATCTGCGTAAAGCTGGGGCGACGGGGTCGAGTTTTCCGCCCATTGTCGCGGTCGGTCGCCGGTCGGCCTTGCCGCATGCCCGGCCGACGGCCGAGACGCGGATCGGCGACGATGATTTCGTGCTCGTGGACTGGGGGGCGACGGGGCGTCCGTATAAGAGCGACTTGACGCGAGTTCTCGTCACAGGTAAGGTTACGACCACGTTTGAAAAGATTTATCGGATTGTGCTCGCGGCTCAGGAGCAGGCGATTCGCGCGATTCGGCCGGGCGCGTGCGCGGGCGACGTCGACGGGGCCGCCCGGCGGGTCGTCGAGGAGGCGGGTTACGGGGCGTTCTTCGATCATGGGCTCGGCCACGGGGTGGGGCTCGAAATCCACGAGGGACCGCGGCTGCGCAGGGGCGCGACCGGCGTCCTCGCGGCCGGCATGATCGTGACCGTCGAGCCCGGGATCTATCTGGCCGATTGGGGGGGAATCCGCATCGAGGACGACGTGCTCGTGACCGAGGGGGGTTGCGAAGTCCTGTCGCGGCTGCCCCGGACGCTGGAATCGACCGTGCTCGCGGCCCCAGTGAGCCTTGGTTGTTGAACGCGAGCGCGGCCGCGAGTCTCGGGCGGGGTTTTCGAGACATTTTTGAGCTTTCTTGTTCACCCGGAGTCATGGAATGGCCGAGCCGCCCTCGGGTCCGCCCGAGCCGCTGGATTTGCAGAAGATTCGCTACCTCGTGCGGCTCATGAAGCGCTACGACGTGACCGCGCTCGACGTGAGCGACGAATCGGTCCAGATTCGCCTGCGTAGAGGTTCGACGGAACCCGCGCACCGGGCGGTCGCGCCACCGCCGCCGGCCCCGCCGCCGCC
>DAIDHE010000276.1 GCA_027459775.1 Planctomycetales bacterium
GGCCGACTGGGTGATCGACCTGGGCCCCGAGGCGGGCGCTCGCGGGGGCGAAATCGTCGCCGCGGGGACGCCCGAGGCGATCGCCGGGGTCGCTCACAGCCACACCGGCCGGCATCTGGCCCCGGTCCTGGCCGCCGGCCCCCATGAACCACGCCCCGAGGCCAAGATCGTCCTCAAGACGCCCCGAACCGGCTCGGCCAAGACCCCCGTGACCGGCCCTCGTCTGGCCGCGCTCGCGGCCAGCGCGCGCGCGGCGGCCAACGGCGATCTCGCCACGGTCAAAACCCCCTGGGAAGCCGACGGCCGCGGCTGGCACACCGGCGGCCGACCCGCCAGGAACAGCCGCCCCACCCGCTGGGAAGGGGGCCTGCTCGCGCGCGTCGTCGACCAGATCGAAGCCTACGCCGCCGAGATCCTCCAGGCCGTCGACGTCGCCGGCTTCCAACCCACCGATTGGTCTGAACGTGATTATGTGCGAATTCGACTGGCCAAACAGATCGCCCTCGGGCTCCCCTTCTTTCATGCCACCACGTCCGGCGAGTGGGTCGTCATCCTGCGGTTTTACGTCCCCAGGCGAACCTTCAGCAGCGTCAAGCTCGAGCGCCAGCTCGCCCTCAAGCCGTTCACCGAGCTCTTGCCCCCCGTCCTTTCCGACCTCTCACGACTGACCGTGAGCGACATCGGCCCCCACCAAGAAATCACGATCGTCGCCCATTCCGAGGCCGAAATCGCGACCGACCGATTCTCGATGTTCCTCCACGACGCCGTCCGCATGGCGCTCACGAACGGCGAACCCGATCTCCTCTACCAAATCCCCAGCCGTTCCGTTTTTTGATGACGAACGTCCACGCCGCGCACTGGGCCGGCGCGGCGAATGGTTGATCCTTCGCCGCCGCGGCCCCTGGGCCGGTCCGGGATCCACCCCGATCAAAGCTCAAACATCGGAGAGGGATTGGTTTTTCACATATTCGCGTAAAACGCCGTCCATCCGCGACTGCCAACCCTGGCCCGTGGATCGGAAGTAAGCCAGAACCTCGGGGCTGTAACGAATCGACACAAGGTGCTTCCTTGCCTTCGCTTTAGGACGTCCGCGCAGCGCCCGCATCGGGACCATGAGGGCGAGTTCCCGAGCCGTGAGCGGCTGGGCGTCGGGATCCGTTCTCGCCGCGGCGTTGATCGCCCGATCCTCTTCCAGCGTGGGTGGCACGATGGCCGGACGCTTAGATGTTTTGGACATCATGCTTTACCTCACGACGATTGGCCTTGCGCAGGCTGATGATTCTTCGGACTCGGGCGCGGTCGACGAAGGCGACGTAAGAGAGAACCGCGTTCTTTGGTGCAAGCGCGATCACACGCTCCTCGTTGTAATCAAAACGGTCGTCGATCCACACGAGCGCCGCATCCCAATCGAGCTCGCCCGCCAAATCCAGAGCAATGCCATGCTTCACACGGTTCGCGGCGCTCTTGGCTGGATCGAATTCGATTCGCAGTTTATATTGTAGCTACCGAAAATCATGCGTCAAGCAAAGGATCGTCGAGACATCCGGGACCATCCCCAATCGAAAATCAAAAATCCAAGCTCCCAAGGATTCGCTTGGCCTCGGCCCGGGCGCGCTCGAGATGGACCTGGGCCTGGGCGAGATTTCCCTGGGCCTGGAAGATTTCGGCCTGGTTTTTGAGGGCGAGGATGATGTCGGGGTGATTCGCCCCTCGCGAGCACTGGACGCTGTGGGCGTAGGCGAAGGCGTATTCCTCGGCCTCGGCCAATCGGCCCAGCTTGAGCAGCACCCGGCTGTAGCGATAGACCGAGCGCAGGGTGTCGGGATGGTCGCGGGCCAGGACGCGGCGGCGGTCGGCGACGTTTTGCTTGAGGACGGACTCGGCGTCTCGGGTTTCGCCCAGGGCGAAGAGAGCCTGGCCTAGCCGTTCGGCGGCCTCGAGCGCGACCGGGTCGTCGGGCCCGAGCGCCCGGCGGGCTTCATCAAGGTTTTGTCGCAAGAGCGCGACCGCCTGGTCACTTTTGTCGGTCTGGATCAAGAGCACGCCCAGCAGATTGGCCACGCGCAGAGTCGGCCGGGCGCGGGGGCCGAGCTGCTCTTGAGCGAGCCGGCGGGCGATCGTGAGGTGCGTCTCCGCGCGGTCGTACTGGGCCAGGGCCAGATACGCGCCTCCCAGCGTTTCACGGACGGCGGCCTCGACGTCGGGCTGCCCTTCAAGCCAGCCCCCAAGCTGCGCCGACGCACGATCGAGCAGCTCGCGGACCGAGAGATTCTTGCCAAGCGGATCGTTCTCGGGCGAGGCCGCCGATAACAGCCGTTGGTTCAAAAGCTGATTGATCGTCTCGGCCTTGCGCCGTTCCGATTCGGCCTCGCGCCATTTCCAGGCCACCCCCGCGAATCCACCCAGAAACGAGCCGACGACCAGGACCGCGGCGGCGGCGAGCGCCTTGTTCCGCCGGCACCACATCCCCAGCCGCGCGATCGAGCTCACCGGCCGCGCCTGGATCGGAACGCCGGCGAGATAACGCTCGAGATCGAGCGCCAGCTCGAGCGCGCTCGAGTACCGGCGTTTGGGGTCTTTTTCCAGGCATTTGAGACAGATTGTCTCGAGATCGCGGTTGATCCGGGGATTCCTGAGCGAGGGTGGTTCGGGGTTGGCTTCGCGGACCTTGTCGAGGGTGTCGACCAGGGTGGTGCCGCGGAACGGGGCGTTGCCCGAGAGCAGGGCGTAGAGAATCGTCCCCAGGCCGTGGACGTCGGTCGCCGTGGTGAGGGGCTCGTCGCCCCCCGCCACCTGCTCGGGCGACATGTACGAGGGGGTGCCGACGATCGCGCCCGGATGCGAGAGATTGACGTCGCCGTCGAGTTTCCTCGCCAGGCCAAAGTCGGTGACATGGGGTTCGCCGCGGTCGTCGATCAGGATGTTGGCGGGTTTCAGGTCGCGATGCAGGATCCCGCGCTGATGGGCATGATGGATGGCATGGGCGACCTTGGCCGCGACCTGGGCCAATCGGCGGGGTTCGGCCTGATAGTCGGCCAGGCGGTGGTCGAGGCTCGTGCCGGTGATGAGCTTCATGCTGAAGTACGGCAGTCCCCGCGCCTGGCCGACCTCGTGGATCGGCACGATGTGGGGGTGGTCCAACCGGGCGACGGCCTCGGCCTCGTTTTGGAACCGGACCCGCTCGATGTCGCTGACCAGATCCCGCGAGCGAATCACCTTGAGCGCGACCTCGCGCCCGAGGGCGACCTGGCGCGCCTTGTAGACCACCCCCATGCCTCCCTTGCCGAGCTCGCCCAGGATCTCGTACCCGGCAACCGCGAAGTCCCAATGGAGCTCGGTGGCGGCGAGCTCGGCGAGCTCACGTTCGGGGTGGGCGTGGACCGTCGAGGCGTCAAGATCGGGCGCGGCCGACGAATCGATCGTCTCACGCGTATCGCCCTCGGCCATGCTTGAGCCCCTGTCATGAATCAGGATGCCTGATCTCGTGAGCGCCTGATCGCCAGAGCCTAACCGCCTCGTCGCCCGGAAACCAGCGCGGGCGCCGAAGGCCCGAGCGGTCTCGGCTCGCCGCATTCGTCATCATCCTCGCCAGCCGCCGAGCGGCTCGGCCCGGTTCCTCCTTCCATCACACCCGCCGCGGAAACCCGCGCCGGGCCGGGCCAAGAGAGAAAAGCCTTGCGTCCCAGCCCGGCCCGGCCATTATATTTCATGCGGGATCAAAAGAAGAGAACCACCCCATGCCGCGCCGCCGAGTGGGTTTCACACTGATCGAGCTCCTGGTCGTGATCGCGATCATCGCGGTCCTGATCGCGCTTTTACTGCCCGCGGTACAGGCCGCCCGCGAGGCCGCCAGACGCGTCCAGTGCACGAACGGCATGAAACAGATCGGCCTGGCAATCCATAATTATATCTCGTCATTTAATTGTTTGCCGCCGGTCGGAAGCGTCGACGTCAATTTCAATTCGATGGGCACGGGATTCGTCCCCCAGACGGCGTCGGTGCACCTGCGGCTGACCAATTATCTCGAACAGCGAGCGGTCTACGACGCCTACAACTTCATGCTTGGCGACGTGGTGAACGGCAACTCGGTGGCGGCCAACACGACGGTGATGTCGACGTTGATCCCCGGCTATCTCTGTCCATCGGATTCGAACCCGGGCACCAATCTGAACCTGGTGGTGGGCTATAGCGCGCGGGCGACGACGGTGAATTACGCGGCCAATGGCGGGGCCAACCGCCAGAATTACGGCGGCTACACGACCGGGACGGCCTGGTGGCTCGGTGGCAACACCTACTACGGCCGCCGGGTCGCGCTCGCCGGCGTCACCGACGGCACCAGCAACACCGCCGCCTTCGGCGAATGGGTCAAGGGCAAGGCCGGCCAGAATTCGCCAGGCGAAAACCTGGTCTACGCCATCAGCCAGCTCGCGAACGGCGGCTCGGCCGGCGACGTCGCGATCTGCACCCAGTCGACGACTCCGCTCTGGGATTTCAAGGGCGAATACTGGACCCTCCAGGACACCGGCCGGGGCGGGCCGTATTATCATGTGATGCCCCCCAATCAGCACGCCTGCTCGGTGACGGCGGCCTTCGGGACCGTCGATTCGTTCATCGGCTCGAGCTCGTTTCACCCCGGCGGCGCGAACGCGCTTTTGCTCGACGGCTCGGTGCGATTCGTCAAGTCGAGCATCGCCCTCGCCACCTGGATCGCGCTCGGCACCCGCGCTGGCAACGAAGTGATCAGCGCCGACGCCCTGTAAACCGCGGCCTTTCCTTGATACCATCGCGACCATGAACACCACGACCCGCATCCGCGCGGCACTGGCCCTTGCGATCGTCATTCTGATGGACCGCGCCAGCCTGGCCCGAGCGGGTGAACCGATCCCGCTCATCTTCGATACCGACATCTGCGGCGACTGCGACGACGTGCTGGCGCTGGGCATGATCCACGCCCTCCAGTCGCGCGGGCAATGCCGGCTTCTGGCGGTGACCGTGAGCGTCCAGCATCCCCAGGCGGCCCCGTTCGTCGACGCGGTCAATACGTTCTACAAACGCGGCTCGATCCCCATCGGCGCGGTCGGTCCGGGCGGCGTCGTCGAAAAAAGCGCATTCCTTTCGCTGGTCGACGAAAAAGACGCCGCCGGCCGCTCGCGCTATCCCCACGACCTCGACCCCAAACAGGTTCCCGCCGCCGTCGACCTCTTGCGCTCGACCCTGGCCGCCCAGCCCGATCACAGCGTGGTCATGATCCAGGTGGGCTTTTTCACCAACCTGGCCCGGCTGCTCGAATCCGGCCCCGACGCCCACTCGCCCCTGACCGGGCGCGCGCTCCTCGAACGCAAGGTCCGCCTCTTGTCGCTCATGGCGGGCGCGTTCCAGCCGATTGACGGCGACCCCCACTACCGCGAATACAACGTCGTCCGCGACGTCAAAAGCGCCCGGATCGTCGCCGACATGTGGCCCACGCCCATGATTTACAGCGGCTTCGAGATCGGGATCGCGCTCCCTTATCCGGCCTCGAGCATCGAGCGCGACTTCACCTACGCCCGGCCCCATCCCCTCGAGGACGCCTATCGCCGCCGCAACCCGCCGCCGCACAACAGGCCCACCTGGGACTTGACCAGCGTCCTCGCCGCCGTCGAGCCAGACCGCGGCTATTTCGATCTCTCGCCCCAGGGAAAGGTCAAGATCGCCGCCGACGGCTCGACGACCTTCACCACCGACCCCGCCGGCCGGCATCAATACCTGATCCTCCGCGATGCCCAGAGACCGCGCGTGCTGGAAGCCCTGGTCCAGCTCTCAAGCCAACCCCCCGCTTGATCCGCGAATGGGTCGCGCCCAGGGAAGTCTCAAGAATCCCGCAGGCCGCGTTCGCGGCTTTTGTCGAACATCCGGGCGAAAAAGACGATCGAGGCGGTGAGGTAGACGACGTTGAGGGCCAGCGAGGCGAAGAGGGCCGGCCAGGGGGTGGGCCCGCCTCTCAAGATCTGCCGCATTCCCTCGAAGACATAGGTCATCGGCAGCGCCCTCGCCAGCCATTGCCCCCAGACGGGTAGCGCCTCGATCGGATAAAAGACAGCGCTGAAGGGCGCGAGCAAAAACCCCAGCATCCAGGCCAAACCCTGCAAACGCCGGCCGTAATAGATGATGAGCGCCGACGACGTGAAACCCATGAACCACCCCGACATCATCAGCGAAAACAAGAACGGCGGCAGCATCCAGCCGACGACGAAAATGTTGAGCCGATAGAGCAGGTAAACCGTGCCAACCCCGACCACCAGCGTGAGCACGTTCTTGATGACCCCGAGCGCGACCAGGCTCAAGGCCCACTCGTGGACGTTGAGCGGGGTGGCGAACAGATTGGCGAGATTCTGATTCCAGAATTCCTCGAGCAGATTGACCGAGATTTCATAGCTGGCGCGCCAGACGACCTGCCAGAAAACCACGGCGGTGAGCACGACCAGGGCCAGGAACGGAACGTGGCCCCGGGTGGTCTCGAGCCATCGCGTGGTGAGCCCCCAGATCAGCAAGTCCATCACCGGCCAGTAAATCGCCTCGGCCCAGCTTTCGAGTGTTCGCGGGAACATATAAAGGTGCCGCATGATCATGGCGGCCACGCGGCTCGGGCTCATCGGGGGCCCCCGTTCGCGGCGGACGAGCGGCTGAGCTTGAGAAAATAGTCCTCGAGCGTGGGTTTCTGAACGGCGAAATCGTCGTAGAGAACCCGGTGGGCGGCGAGATCGGCCAGGAACCCGGCCAGTCCGCGCAGGTCGAGCTCGATTTCGAGCGTATCGGCCTGGACGGTGGTCGTGAGCCCCAGGGCCGCCGCGCGGGCGATCGCGCGGTCGAGCCCGGCGGTCATGCGCAGGCGCAGCCGGGCGGCCGCGGCCGAGGCCGCCAGCTCGTCGGGCGTCCCGCTCCCCGCGATCCGCCCGCGATCGAGGAAGATCACCCGGTCGCAGAGCCGGGCGACCTCGTCCATGTTGTGCGACGTGAACACGATCGAGACCCCTTCAGCCTCGCGCTGTTCGCGGACGAATTCACGGACCTCGACCGCGATGTCGGGGTCGAGCGACGCCGTCGGCTCGTCCAGAAGCGCCACCCGCGGCCGCGACAGAAACGCCTTGGCCAGCGTCACCCGGGTCGTCTGACCGGCCGACAGACCCTCCATGGTCCGCTTCTTGAGGTCGAGCACTCCGAATCGCTCGAGCAGCTCCTCGATCCGACGCGCCCGAACCGATCGCTCAACACCGTACAGCCGGCCAAAGACGTCCAGGTTCTCGCCCACCGTCAGCCGCCGCGGCAGCCGCGAATAGGCGCTCGCGAACCCCACCTGGCGCAAGATGCTCGCCCGCGCGTGCTCGAGCGATTCGCCCCAATACAGAATCCGCCCCGACGACGGCTTCAAGGTCGACAGCAGCATCTGGATCGTCGTCGTCTTGCCCGCGCCGTTGGGGCCCAGGAGCCCCAGAATCTCGCCCTGACCAAGCGCGAACGACAGCCGATCAACGGCTGTCACCGGCGTCTTGCCCCGAAACACCTTGCTGAGCTCGACGACCTCGAGCGCAGGCCCATCCATCGCCACGCATCACCTCGAGCCCTTCCCACCCCCACGATCGCAGGAACTCCCCGGGGCCCTGGACACAAGGCCGACCCTCCGGTTCACACCGGCCTCGATCGGCTCAGCCCCTGGTCGCCCGGGGAATCGAACGTCAAGAATCCTAATTGATATACCGGGAATGGGGTCCGATCTGGAAGACGCCGTTGTCGCCGGCCACGCCCTCGTTATTGCCATCCAGGAACACGGCGGCGGCCGATTCGATCCCCGTGGGGGGGGCGGCCACGAGCGTGATCTGGCCTCCCTTCGGGAACGGCGGCCTGCCCCTAAGCAAAATCTGGACCGAGTTCGTCTGGGCGACGTAGTTGACGCTGAAGGCCACCGGATGCAAGATCCGCACGATCTGTCGGTGGACCTTCTTGATCTGGATCGAGTCCACCTGATAATTGCCCGGCGAGCCCGCGCTCGGGGCGAACATGGTCGTGCTGTAGTTGAACTGGTAGCCGACGAAGATCGGCTTGCCGATCGGCTTGCCCTTCTTGTTGAACCTGCGGGTGAAGAGCAATTGCTCGCTCAAAACGACCGGCGGGGGCGGGGGCGGCGCGACGACGGTGAACGGGGAAGTGGCGCCCGCCGTGAGCCCCGGCGCGATCGCATCGAGCACATACCCGGTCCCGGGCGTGGCGATCGAAAGGCCGGGGAACTGGGCGTAACCGCCCCCGACCGCGACCGTCGTCGTTCCGGCGAGCGTCGCCCCGCTGGGATTGACCCCGAAGCTCAGGGCCACGTTGCCGCTATAGCTCGTCTCGATGTTGCCGTAGGGATCCACGACCGCGGCCGCCACGCCGAACGTCGACCCGACCAGCATGCTCGACGGCGGCTCAGAGACCACCACAAGCTGGCTGGCCGCCGCCGGCGTCACCGCGAAGCCGCTCGAAAGAATGCTCGCGAAGCCCGTCGCCGACGCACCCAGCACATAGCCCGAGCCCGCCTTGGTCACCAGCAGATCCGGGAACGTCGCCACGCCCAGACTGGCCGCCTCGGTCAGCGTCCCCGTCAACACCCCTCCCGCGGGATTGCTCGCAAGAGCCATCGCCACATTGCCGCTAAACGCCGCGTCGACCACCCCCGTCGCGTACTCGTCCTTGACCGTGACCGTGAGGAACGTCCCCGCCGTCACCGTCGCCACGGGCTCGGTCGTGAACACCAGATTGGTCGACAGCGCCAGCTTGCCGATGTTCGACGCCGACGACTCCGTGAAATAGACGTTGCCGTCGGGGGCGGTCAGGATGCCGTAGGATTGCGAATTCGCCGATGGGATCGGCAGCGAGGTCGTCGCGTGCGTCGTGGGATCGATCGTGCTAAGCGTGTTGGCGGCCTCGTCGGTGAAGTAGATCAGGCCGTCGGGACCGGACGTGATCCCCGTGGGCGAGCTGGGCGCCGCCCCCGTGGGATACGACGTGACCGCGTGGCTCGTCAGGTTGTATTCGCCGATCTGACCCACGTTGTACTCGGTGAACCAGATGTTGCCGTCGGGCCCGGTCGTGATCTGGAGCGGCTGCGAGCTCGCGGTCGGCACGGGGGTCTCGGTCACCACGTGGGACGTCAGGTTGTATTCACCGATGTTGTTCCCGCTCTCCTCCGTGAAATAGATGTTGCCGTCGGGCCCGCTCGTGATGCCATAGGGCTGGGCCCCGCTCGTCAGAACGGGGATCTCGCTGAGCGTGCTGGTCGAAACGTTGAACTCGCCGATCTTGTTCGCCTGCACCTCGGTGAAATAGATGTTGCCGTCCGAGCCCAACGTGATGAGCTGGGGCTGGGCGGCGCTCGTCACGGTCGAGAACTGATGGAACGTGTCGTTCGCGGGGTTGTAAACGCCGATCGCGCTCAGGGTCGGCTCGGTGAAGTAGATCAGCCCCCCAGGCCCGGTCGTGATCCCAAACGGCTTGGCGCCGGTCGTCGGAATCGTGACCTCGCTCGTGGCGCCCGTCGTCGTGTTCAGGACGCCGATCGCCCCTTTATTGTATTCGGCGAAATAGATATTGCCGTCGACCCCCACCGTCTCGGCCTGGGGACCCGCGTGCGTCGAGACCGTCGGGTACTCCGTGATCGTCGACAACAAAGCCCGCCCCTCGAGCCCCTCAACGGCAACCCTTGCCGAACGCCGTCCCCTGGTCCGCTTCCTGTTCGATCCTCCCATCAGACCTTGCCCGCCCGCCCACTCTGGCTGTCGCATCGTGATGCTCCCTGAGCCCACCAGGCTCGAGACGTCCCCCGTCGATCCCTTACCGTATGAAACACTCCGACGTTCGTCTTAAGCTTGCTTCGTTCCGCTACGAAAACACGGCGTGCCTATCCTAGATCAATCCACGCATTGGCCGCAACCCTTTTCTCCGCTGGATTCCAAACCCCCGTCGGCCTGCCTAATCCAGGCGCGGACCGGCTTGAAAAAAACCGCTCCACGCCTCAGCCAGGCCGATGTCCGCCACCTGGATGGCGTGTTTTGGCAAAGCAACACGCATCCCGCACGATGTCGCTTTTTCGCAACACGACATTGCGTGCACGCATGTGTTTTGAAGATGTCGATCTTCGTGAACGTATCGGCCACGTAAGCTGAAGTATGCCTCCTGTCGAGCCTCCGTGGCGAGGACGCCCCGGATTCTTTGAAGGGTCTCGTGTAAAAACCGTAAAATATTACATAATAATGACTTACGAGCGAACTGTGAAACGACGCCCGACTTCTTGGAACGCCGTCTGGAGCCAAATCCAATCAATCATGGATCAATGAATCGGGGTGTTCGACCGGATCGAATCGCGATCCCCAGGGGGGTGGTGTCAGGAAAGATAGGTTCGCCAAATCGGAGTTACGTGTGATTTCGGGGCGAGATGGAATTTTTTCATTTGAATTCAGGCCGCGATTCCGCTATCAGTAGTGACGCTCGATCGTCGGCGTGTCGCGAGAACATGCTTCACGGCGATTGAAGGGACAGGGATAAAAGTTGGGTTTGGCTAGAGGAGGGTGATTCTGCTAGCATTCCCATCTTGTCTTCCTGACCACGGAACTCTTCGATTCGAACGCACCGCAGCCGGGATTGAATCCACGATCGAAACCGAATCAACCCCACGAGAATCACCACCGAATCGGGCGTCGGTCTTTGTTTGGTCAGGCATGGTGGCGGTGGCGCAGGCTCGAGCGCCTTGTCGTTTCAGGCTCGTCGTTCTCAACTTACGATCTGGGGTCGGGTGCGTGCATCTGGGCCTCGTTCGGGAAGAGGGTAATCGATAAGGGAGTCTTGGCCCCGGAGGTTGCTGGAACAGGGAAGAGAGATTCGCGCGCAGGCCGGCCTGTCGCATGAATCGCTGGCTGGAAGCTGGTTTCCCGGTTCGGAAGCGACGCTCGGGGGAGGAGCAAACGGCTGCCCCAAGAGACTTCATGACGGCGAGTCCTCGCTTGTCAGGCCGTGCTGTTCAAGGATGTCCTTTGCATCCCTTGTTTTGTATGACGAATTTCGCTTCCTGGGAGGTTTTTGCAAAATGCGTAGTCGTTCGTTCTTTCTAGCTCTGGCCGCGGCAGCGATGCTCGTCGGCCTGGGCGCGCCGGCTCACGCCGGTGGTCTCACCCTGCAAGACTTGATCAACAACGATCCGACGGGGACCGATTTCACCCTGTCGAACGGCGTTGTGATCAACGTCAACAATGTGTCGTATAACCCGACCAGCGGTGGCACGGCGACCACGCCCACCGCCGCGCAGGTCGCCGTCTCGACCACCTCGCTCATTTCGGGCGGCAACACCTATGCCGGCCTTCAGTTCAGCAGCGGCTGGCAATCGGTTGGCGCGGGCTCATTCATGGACGCGGCGATCACCTTCAACGTCACCGTGCTCACGCCTGGCGTGAAGCTCTCCGACATCCACGCCTTCGCCAATCTCGCCACCGTCGGAACCGGCGTGGCCACCATGAGCGAAGTCGTCCGTCAGCTTGACAACCCGCCGCCAACGGTGGTCGCGAGCACCATCCTGACGACGTCGAACCAGGCCTTCAACAGCATGTTGGCGGGTGGTCCTTACACCTCGATCAACATCACGAAGGATCTCAACCTGTCCACCTATGCCGCGGGTGACGTCGCCAACACGTCGATCATCCAGCAGCTTCTGTCATTCCAGGGCGTCGTCCCCGAGCCCAGCTCGATGGCGCTGCTCGGAATCGGCGTGACCGGCCTGCTCGCCTTCCGTCGGTTCTTCAAGAAGACCTCGGTCGCTTGATTGATCCGATCACCGCGCACCCGGCGGTCGCGAGCCCCTGAAGCTCGCCCCGCCGGCGTGACCCAGCTAACACCTTCGTCGTCCCTGGCGCCACCAGGGGGCGGCTCTCGACATGTCGGCGGCGGGTGAGGAACTCCACCTCGCCCGCCGTTTTTTTGTTTCCCTGGAAGCGCATCCATCCTGGGAGCGTGGGCGTCCCGCCCGCCGTTTTCTGTCTCGTCGAGTGCGTGCATTTCATCTGCCGGTTCTTTCTCACCCGTCTCGTACAACCATGACCATGACCCCCCAGTCCGCCTACGAAGAGCTCCTGGCACGCGCCCGCAAGCAAGCGCTTTTAGGTTCCTGCTCCGCCGTCCTGGGCTGGGACGAGCAAACCTACATGCCCGCCGGCGGCGCAACCCTCCGCGGCGACCAGATGGCCCTCCTGGCCGGCCTCCAGCACGAACAGGCCACCCACCCCAGAATCGGCGAATTGCTCGCGATCACGGCCGGATCAAGCTTGGCCGCCGATCCTCGGTCCGATGCCGCCGCGAATATCCGCGAGCTCGACCGCGACTACAAACGCAGGCTCAGGCTCCCCCAAGCCCTGGTCGAGGAGCTCGCCCGCACAACCTCGCTCGCCCAGTCGGAATGGGTCATCGCCCGATCGAAAAATGATTTCGTTCGCTTCAAACCCTGGCTGGAAAAGATTTTCGAGCTCAAGCGCCAGGAATCGGCCTGTCTGCGGTCAGCGACCGAAGGGGGCTCGGCGTATGACCCGTTGCTCGACGAATACGAGCCAGGCGCGCAAGCAAGCGTCCTCGTGACCCTCTTCCAGACGCTCAAGGCCGAGCTCGTCCCCCTGGTCCAGACGGTCGTCGAGCGAACCCGAGGCTCGGCCGGCGAGGCGGTCCTCAAGCGACTTTATCCCCGCGATCGCCAGCGAATCTTCGCCGAGGCCGTCGCCGCCGGCGTGGGATTCGACTTCACCCGCGGCCGCCTGGACGAGACGGCCCACCCGTTCTGTTCCGGATTCGGACCCGGCGACTGCCGGATCACGACTCGTTTCGACGACCATCATTTCAATGACGCCTTTTTTGGCGTTTTGCATGAGGTTGGCCATGGTCTGTACGAGCAGGGGCTCGAGCCTGCGCGTTTCGGCTCGCCCCTGGGCGAGGCGGTCTCGCTGGGGGTTCACGAGTCGCAATCGCGGCTCTGGGAGAACGCGGTCGGCCGTGGCCGGCCGTTCTGGGGTTACTGGCATCCGCTGGCCCGGCGGATCTTTCACGAGGCGCTTGGCGGCGTTTCGCTCGACGCCTTCCTGGCGGCCGTCAATCATGTCGAGCCGTCGCTGATCCGCGTCCAGGCCGACGAGGCGACTTATAACCTGCACATCATCATCCGGTTCGAGCTCGAGCGGGCTCTCCTGGAGGGAGACCTTTTGGTCGACGACTTACCGGCGGCGTGGAGCGAGCGATACGCAGCGCTTCTGGGGGTGGTCCCCAAGACCGATGCCGAGGGTTGTCTTCAGGACATCCACTGGAGCGCGGGCTTGATCGGCTATTTCCCGACCTACACCCTGGGCAATCTCTACGCGGCCCGGCTGTTCAAGCAAGCCCGGCACGACCTGGGCGATCTTGATTCGTCGTTCGCCGCCGGTGATTTCAGCCCGCTTTTGACGTGGCTGCGCGGCAAGATCCACCGCCATGGCCGGCGTTATCCGCCGGCCCAGCTCATCGATCAAGCCGCCGGCCCCGCGTCGCTGGTCGAATCGCTCCGTCAGAAATACCAGGAGCTATTCGGCGTTTGAGGATGCGTTCAGGCCCCGGATGCGTTCAGGAGCTCGTCCCACGACGACGCCTGGCGTTCGATGGTTTGATCGAGCATCGATTCCAGGCGGTCGCGATCCTCAATGGCCTCGATGGCGGCCAGGACGGCGGGCGTGGGCTCGCCGAATTGCTTGGTCCCCCACCGCACCAGCAACCGCCGAGCCTCGGCCACGAGACCTTTCTCGCGGCCCTGTTGAACACCCTGCTGGATTCCTTTCTCGATTCCCAGTTCGATGCCTTCCTTGAGGATTCCCTGGTAGGTGGCGGATTCGCGCATGGAAGCCACTCCTTTCAGAAGTTCGTCGGCCTCGGCCTGGGTGTATCGGAGTCCCATGAGCACATAGATGGCCGTCCAGAGTTGTTGGGCGTCGAGGTCGGGCGCCTGGTGGATCTGATCGGCGATCTGGCGGATCAGGCTTTTGGCCTGAGTTTTGTCGATTTTGGCCAGGGGTGCGAGGGGGAGGAGCGCCAGGCCTGCCTTGAGGAAGGAGTCGGGCTCTTCGATCCACACGCGGAGGACGCGGTAATTATACCGGGAGGTGAAGTTTCCGTCGGGCAAGAGTCGTTCGAATTGTCCGGTGAGGGCGGGCATGTCGGCGTCGTCCCTGAGGAGGACGATGATCGAGAGGACGGGAAGTTTGTGCCGCCGTTCGATGGCGGCCTGCCTGAAGACGATGGCAGGGAGGAGTTCGGGGTCGCGGCTGGACTGGAGCTCGACGACGACGAGGAAGGGGTTGGTTCCGTCGACCTTGATGACTTTATCGACGGCGGCGACGAGCGAGGTGGCGTCGGAGTCGATGACGTGGACGGGCCCCGTGACGGCGACGCCGAGCCTTTTGAGCCAGGCGACGGGGTCGATCCAGAGGAGTTCCTTGGCGGCCGAATCGAAGGGTTTATGAGGCATGGCGGGGCCTTGATCGTGGGAAATCGGCGATCGCCCGAGCCTGCGGCGGCTCGCCCCGGTTCCTCGGAGGCCGTGTCCGACATCTCTTGTATCGGGCCCCCGACGGCGAAACGCCAGGCTCGAGCGGACGTTGCGCCGCCAAGCGCTCAATGCCGTCGGATCGACGGACGCCCCGGGTGGCCGAATCGAGACGATTTGCTTATCACCCCGATTTAAGCATGGCATGATTTGCTTAAATCGCATAAAATGGGTCGATGGAGATCCCGCAAACCGAGCTCTATTCGGTTCTTCAAGAGTTCAATCCCTGGTGGATCGGCCAGCCCTTGGGCGATTTACCCGACTGGGAGCGGTCGGCGTTCGTCCCGGTCTGGGAGTGGGTGCAAGGGGCGGATCGAACGCGGGCCCTGGTTCTGACAGGCGCGCGACAGACCGGAAAGACCACGCTCTACCGCCAAGCGATCCGACGGCTGGTGCGCGAGGGATACCCCGCCCGGAACATCCTCTACGCGACCTTCGACCATCCCATCCTCAAGCTGGCCGGTCTGAAGCAGACGCTGGAAGCGTGGGACGCCCTCTATGAGCCCGATCCGCAAGCCCGACGGATCATGTTCCTCGACGAGATCCAGTACCTGAAAGACTGGCAAACCTGGCTCAAACATCGAGTCGATTTCGATCGCGGATCGCGGATCGCCGTGACCGGCTCGGCCATCCCACTCCGCGACGCCGCCAGTGAGACCGGCGTCGGGCGCTGGGAAACCATCCCACTCGCGACCCTCTCGTTTCGCGAATTCTTGCGGCTCAAACGCATCGACCCCCCAAACCTGCCCGCGAGCCAATCGCTGCTCCCGCTCTTCGATTGGTCGAACGCCGATTTCGCCAGGGTCGCCAAACAAGGACAGGCCCTTACCGTTCATTTTCATGATTACTTGCTCCGCGGGGGCTTTCCCGAGCCGGCCCTGGTCTCGGATCTCACCCGCTGCCAGCGGCTCCTGCGCGAGGACGTCGTCGATAAGGTTCTCAAACGCGACCTGACCGCCCTTTTCGGCCTCCGGCGGGTGATCGAGGTCGAAAAGCTGTTTCTCTATCTCTGCTACCACGACGGCGGGATTCTCGACCTGACCACTCTCGCCCGCCAGATGGACGGGGTCAACCGCCAGTCGGCCGCCGCCTTTCTCGACATCCTCGAGGCCACCCACCTGGTCTATCGGCTCAAACCCTTCGGCTACGGCAAGGAGATCTTGCGCGGTCGCGACAAGATCTATCTGGCCGACGCGGCGATCGCCGGGGCCGTCTTGCTCCTGGGACGCCGGCTGCTCGAGCAGCCCGACCGCCTGGGCGCGGCCGTCGAAACCGCGTTTTTCAAGCACCTATTCACCCGCTATTACGCCGACACCCCCACGTTTTCCTACTGGCGCGACCGCAAACACGCGGATCTGGAAGTCGACGTGATCGTCGCGATGGGCGATCGCCTGATCCCTTTCGAGGTCAAGTATCAAGGAACGCTGGTCACCGCCGCCAAGATCAAGGGACTGCGGCTGTTTCTCGAGGAACGCGGGCTCAAGAATGGCTATGTGATCACCCAGCGCTGGGATGATTTCGGAGTCATGGGGCTCGCCTCGGCCCATCGCGGCCGCGAGCGCGAACCGCTCTCGGCCCGCGTCCTCAAGATCCCAGCGCCCCTGGCTTGCTACTGGCTGGCGAATTGATCCGCCGCCTGCACTGGCTTCCCACCCCCCGGCCGTTGTATCATCGACGATTGTCATAGACACTCGCCCGCGCATGCTCCGCGACCTGGAAACGAGAATGGGAGGATTCATGGAACCTCATGGCGACTCGTTCGACGAAGCCGTCCCGACGGAATCGAACATCGAAAATCGACAAACAAGAATCTTGCCATGGTTCCTCGTGGCGGCGCTGGGGTTTGGGGGGATGTGGTGGGCGTTTTCGGCGCGACCAAGGCTCGATCCTCGCGCGCCCTGGGGTTCGGGAATGCTGGTGATCGGACCCAAGGCCGACGCCAAGACGACTCTTCCCGGCGAATCGATCACGGTTCCCGTGCGGCTCTTGCCCGCGAGCGCGCGCGGCGAGACGATCCTCAAGGGACTCGCGCTCACGCAGGCCAAGCTGGCCCAGGCGATCGAGCCCCGGCTCAAGCCCAAGCTGCTCCTCTGGCCGATGGACGCCGGGCGCGTGGACGCGACCTGGCTGGAATCCGGCCGCCTGCCCGCGCCCGAAACCGACGAGATCCTCGCCGGGCCCGATACGCCCGACCTGCCAATCGTGGTCGACGACCGCGTGCTGTCCAGGGTCGGCGTGCTCAAGCGCGACCTGGGCCTCCTGGCCGACGCTTATCTCATCCCCAGAAATGAGCACTCGCAAGCGCTTTTCCCCGATGGCGGACCCGCCGCCCGCCAGGCGACCTTGATCGCGATCCCCGCCGGACGACTGCACGACCAGGTCTTGCTCGAGGAGCTCAAGAAGGCGTTTCCCGGGCCCGATTCCACCCGCACGCCCACCGACGAGCGAATCTCGGATACCACCTACAGCCTCTATCTGCTCGGCCTGGCGGTGTTCTTACTGGGCGGAACGGGCACGCTGTTTGAGCTCTATCGCTGGGCCGCCCGGCGGGTCGGCTGGCGGTTGCTGGCCGACCCCTTGATCGAGATCGACCGCCGGCCGCGGCTCTTCTGGGGGGTTCATTGCGCGTATTTCGGGCTGATGATCCTGGGTACGATCGCGATTCGCGGGCTGCCCGAGATCCAGACGGTCATGGTCGGGGCCGTTCAGGGCGCCTTCGAACAGAAGGGCAATCCCCTGGCCGCGGCCGGCGAGGCCTATGCCAGCGGCAGCGTTCCCCGCGCGGCCGCGGTGACCTTCGTGGTCAATTTTTTCCTGGGCTCGCTCCTCATGCTCACGCTCCCCTCGCTCGTCTTGCCCGGCAGCGGCGTTCTGGTGGCCTTCTTCCGGGCCACGATCTGGGGCCTGATCCTGGCGCCGACGAGCGTGCTGATGGCGCGAGGGATGATCCCGCATTCGGGAACCCTGTTGCTCGAGGGCGAGGCTTACATCCTCGCCGCCTTCTTCGGCCTCTTGGTCCCGATCCAGATCTTCCAGAAAAGTCTGGGCCGCGACCCGCTCCATCGTTACGGCGCGGCCGTCGTGCTCAATCTCAGGGCCAACATCCTGGTGGCGCTGGTGCTGGGCGTCGCGGCGTGGTATGAAGCGTTCGAGGTGATCGCGCAGCTTCGCTAGCCCGAACGTCCCACCGCCTGGAACCGCAGCGCATGAGCATGCCCCAAGAATCCAACCCGCACGCCGCGGCTTCGCCCGCCCCCGCGCAAACTCTCGCCGTCCGCCTGGCCTCGATCGACGCCTATCGCGGGCTGGCCATGTTCCTCATGATGGGCGAAGTGCTGAGCTTCTGCGCCGTCTCGAGACGCCTGCCCGGCAATCCCATCTGGAAATTCTTGTGTGATCATCAGTCGCACGTGGAATGGGTCGGCTGCTCGCTCCACGACATGATCCAGCCGTCGTTCTCGTTCCTGGTCGGCGTGGCGCTGCCGTTCTCGCTCGCCGGCCGGCTGGCGCGGGGGAACTCGAAGACCCGGGTCGTCGCCCACGCCCTCTGGCGATCGCTGATCCTGGTGTTCCTGGGCGTATTCCTGCGGTCGCGGCATGGGCCGCAGACCCATTTCACCTTTGAAGACACGCTCTCGCAGATCGGGCTGGGCTATCCCTGGCTGTTCTTGCTGGCCCTGTGTTCGGTCCGCGTGCAACTGTCAGCGCTCGCGGTGGTCTTGATCGGCTACTGGGGCGCGTTCGCGCTCTATCCCGCCCCGGGGTCGGCCTTCGATTTCGCCGCCGTGGGCGTCGGGCCTGACTGGCCGCATCCCGCGGGCTTCGCCGCCCACTGGGACAAGAACAGCAACCTCGCCTGGGCGTTCGACGTCTGGTTCTTGAATCTATTCCCGCGTGAGAGCGTGTTCAAATATAATGGAGGTGGATATTCGACGCTGAGCTTCATTCCCACTCTGGGGACGATGATCATGGGCCTTCTGGCCGGCGGCGTGCTCAAGAGCCCGCGGCCGGCGTGGTCCAGGATCGGGCTGCTGGTGGTCGCGGGGGGGCTCGCGCTCGCGGCTGGCTGGGGGCTGGGCGCGCTGGGGATTTGCCCGGTCGTCAAACGCATCTGGACCCCCTCATGGACGCTTTATAGCGGCGGAATCTGTCTGATCGCGCTCGCGGCCTTTTACCTGATCCTGGACCTGGCCGGCGTGCGGTTCTGGGCGTTCCCGCTGCGAGTGATCGGCATGAACTCGATCGCCGCCTATTGCATGGCCGGCCTGTTCGAGGGCTTCATCGGCCAGAATCTCACGATCCACCTGGGCAAGGCTCCGTTCCAGGCTCTGGGCGGCCCTTACGAGCCCCTCTTGCACGGCGCGGGCGTGTTGCTCGTGCTCTGGCTGATCCTCTTCTGGATGTATCGAAACAAGATCTTCTTGCGCGTCTGATGGGGGGCGGGTCGAGGCTCGCCAATGAAGAGGCAAGGGACACCGCAATAATGCACACGCGATTATTCCTACCGTTCGTGCTTTTGTCGTTTCTGGTCCCGACGGCCCTGGCCCAGGGGGTGCGGCTCGACGTGACGCGCGACGCCTGGGTTTCGGGGGTGGGGCGCGAGGCCGACGGCAACAACGGCGCGGCCCCGCGGCTCAAGCTCAAGAGCATGCAAGAGATGACCCTGCTCGACGTCGATCCGCGCCCGCTTCTGGGTCGCGTGATCCGATCGGCGACCTTGCATTTGAAGACGTCGAGCCCCGAGCGGCTCTGGCGGGTGACGGTGAGCGGCGTGGGCGCTGAGTGGTTCGAGGGGCAGGGGAGCGGCTACGCGATCGAGCCCGGCGGCGCGACGTTTCGCAGCCGGCGGCATCCCGACCTGCCGTGGTCGCCGGGGGGCGGCGACCTCTGTGGCGTGGTCCTGGGCAACGGCGGGACGATCTGGCGGATGGCCGACGCGACGGCCCCCGACGCGGACGGCTGGCAGAGCGTGGCGGTCGACCCCAGGGTGCTCGCAGCCAGGGTCGCGGGGCTGTCGTACGGATTCCTGGCGTTCGACGACACGGGGACCGAATGGACCCGCGACGGCGAAAAGTACACCCGCCGCGGCTTCCCCAATCGGTTCGTCTACAGCCGCGAGCAAAACCGCGCGAGCGCCCCGTATTTCACGGTCGAGCCGGGCGCGACCGACCATACGCCCCCGGCCGCGCCGACGGATTTGCGGGCTCTCGCCGACGAGACGGCTCGATTGCCCGGCGGGGAAGCGATCGTTTCGTGGACGACCCCGGCCGATCGCGGCCCGGCGGGCGTTTTGGGCTTCATCGCCACCCTCGACGGCGAACCGATCCCTCGAGCCCTCATCCCGCTGGCGGGCGCTCGAGGCGAGCGGGTCGTGATGCACCTGCGCCATCGGAAATCAACCCCTGGCAAGACCGTCGCGCTGGCCGTCCGCGCGGTCGACGCCGCCGGCAACATCGGCCCGGCGGCCACGACGAAATTCCCGCTGTCAGCGCGAACCCTGGCCAGACTCGCGCCTGCCCCTGAGACGTCCCCCGACGCCGTTTCTCGGGCCTGGCTCCGGCTGGGCGACCTCGAAATCGCCGTCGTCGACGAGCTCGACAAGATCGACCCCCGCTCGGGCGCGATCATCCCCGCTCAAGCGCCTGACTATTTTCAAGCAAATCATCTGTATCGGGCCGGCCGGATCGCGCTTCACGCCGCCCGCGGCGAGTCCGTCGCCTTCCAGGTCGTCCTGCATGGACCACGCGGCCGCGCCGTCACCCCCCGATTGACCCTCAATCTGCCGGCCGGCAAGCCGATCGCCGTCGAGCTCGGCCGCTACGAAAACGTCCGCGCCGCCAGGGGGCCGCTCCCCGACCCCGTCGTGCCGTTGAATTCAACAATCACCCGCGCAATCGAGCCAACACGGGATTATTCCAGCCTGCACATCGAGCTCCACGTTCCCCACGGCCTGACGGCCGGAACATATCATGGTCAGCTCGCACTTTCACATGCTGGCGCAAGCGCAATCGAGATTCCCGTCGAGCTCGAGGTCTGGGACTTCGACCTGCCCGACCAGCTCTCGTTCCTGCCCGAGATGAACTGTTACGACCTGCCGGCGGACCATGAACGCGATTATTACCGGCTGGCGCACCGGCATCGGACGGTGCTCAATCGGGTTCCTTACTCGCAGAGCGGCAAGGTGGCCGAAGGATGCGCCCCGGCCTGGGATCCCGAGCGCCAGACCCTCGACTGGAAGGCCTGGGACCGGCGATTCGGGCCGTATTTCAGCGGCGCGGCCTTTGCCGGCCTGCCGCGCGAGGGGGTTCAGCTCGAGGTCTTTTATCTTCCCCTCTTCGAGGGCTGGCCGACCCCCATGGAAGGGAATTACAACGAAAACTACTGGGCCGACAAGGCCTTTCCCCGATCTTACGAACTGGCCTTCACCGCCGCGGCCCGGGGCATGGCCGAGCACTTCCAGAACCAGGGCTGGAACCAGACGCTGTTCGAGGGCTTCTTGAACAACAAGAGCAATTTCAAGGAACGCGGCTGGTCGCGCGGCTCGTCGCCCTGGGTGCTCGACGAGCCCGCCGACTTCACCGATTACTGGGCGCTGCGGACCTTCGCCCGCTGGTTTCACGCGGGGGTCCGCGAGGCGGCCCTCAAACCCGATGGACCGCGGATGGTCTTCCGCGCCGACATCTCGCGACCCCAGTGGCGCAGAGACGCCCTCGACGGCCTGCTCGACGTCATGGTCGTCTCGAGCGCCTTCCGCCAGTACCCCGAGCTGGTCCTCGACCGCAAACGCACCCTGGGCGAAATCGTGTTCGAATACGGCTCGACGAGCGCCGTCGAGGGCTCGAACTACCAGCCCGTCGGCTGGTGCCTGGACGTCTTCTCCCGCGGGGCCGACGGCGTCATCCCCTGGCAGACCGTGGGCAACGACGAATCCTGGAAAAATGCCGACACGCTTTCATTGTTCTATCCCGCCAGGCCATCGGGCCGCGGCCGGGGCTCGACCGGGCCGATCCCGTCGATCCGCCTGAAAGCCTACCGCCGCGGCCAGCAAGACGTCGAATACCTCGCGCTCTGGGCGAGCCGAAAAGGCGAGCCGCGGTGGGCGCTCGAGGGGATCGTGCGGACCGCGCTCAAGAGCGCGGGCGCACGCGAGGCGACGGGGTTCGCCGGGGGCGAGGACGCCGGCAGGATCGACTACCAGGCGCTCGGGCCTCGCGACCTGCACGCGCTCCGGCTCGCGATCGGCCAGGCGCTCACGAAACTGCATCCGCCGCCCGTCAATCGGCTGGTCGACTTTCGCACGCCTCCGCGCGATCCCGCCCGAGCCCGGCCCGCGCTCGTGGGCGAATAAGGACGCACTCGAGCGTTTTGGCGCCTGAGTCCCGCCCGCTCCACAAGACGCGGCCAACATGAAGAAAACATTATCAATTCCTATGCCGGGGATCGGCGCAGGGGAATCTACCATGCTTCTTTCCGCGCGGCGCTCATGGCGGGCGGCGCGATTCTTCTTGAACACCGAGGTCACCGGCGAATGCGACGTCATACGATCACGCGATTATGTTTATCGGGCCTGGCGGCGGGATTGCTTTCGAGCGCGATCGGCTGTGCTGACGACGAGGGGGGCGCGGCCGCCGGCGGTCCCGGCGCGCCCGTCGGGGGCGGCCCCGCGATGGGCGGCCCTCCGGGCGCGGGCCCCGCGGGCAAGGGAGGGCGCAACGCGACGCTCGAGCGGATCATGAGCACGCTGGCCAAGGGGCCGAACTCGATGACCCCGGTCCTTGGCAAGGATCTCGCGGTCGACAAGCCCGACTGGGACGTGATTCAGGGCCTGACCAAGGAATATGCCCGGCTGGCCGGCCAGATGGGTGCTGAAACCCCGCCCCGCGGCACGCCCGAGTCGTGGGCCAAGCTCACCGGCGAATTCGCCGCTGCGGCCGAGACGATGAACAAGGCCGCCATCGCCAAGGATAAAGCCGCCGCCCTCGCCGCCCACCAGAACATCAGCAACTCGTGCAAGGCCTGCCATCAAGAGCACCGCCCCATGGGCCGCGGCGGCCGCGGCGGCCCCGGCATGGGCGGACCACCCCCCGGCGGCCCCGGCATGGGCGGACCCCCGCCAGGCGGACCCGCCGCGGGCGGACCTGGCGCGGGCGGACCTGGCGCGGGCGGACCACCGCCGGGCGCTCCGCCAAAGTCGCCAGGCGCTCAGCCGAAATAGGGCCGGCACCGGTTCCAGGGGCGGGTCTGATGGGCTCGCCCCTACCTGGCCTCCGCCGCCCGGGCGATGGCCCTGACCATTCCGTGAAAGATCAGCCTGTGCAGCGGGTAGAGCGCGTGCCAGTACAACCAGCCCCAGAACGGCGTCGGGCGAAAGTACGCCGTCTGGATGATCGTCGACTGCTCTTCGCCCAGAGGCTCGACGCGAAATTCGAGCCAGGCGTCGCCAGGGACTTTCATCTCGGCGTGGAGCAGCAGCCGCCGGCCGGCCTCGACATCGCCAACCCGCCAAAAATCGATGGCGTCGCCAATCAGAACGTGTGCCGGGTCGCGCCGGCCGCGCCTGAGACCCACCCCGCCAATCGCACGATCCAGCCAACCACGGATGCGCCAAAGCCAATCGGCATAATACCAGCCGACATCGCCACCAATCCGCCGCACCCGGTCAAAAAGCACCCCCGCCGAGACGCTCGCGACCGCGGTTTGAACGTCCTGGATCGGAAACAAGGCCGGGTCGAACGACTCCGCCCGCCGCCCGTCCACACTGGCATTGGTCCAGCGCGTGGCGACCTCGTGCTGCTTGGTCTCCTCGAGCGCCTGGCGGACGGCTTCGTCAAAGCCCAGGGGCTCGAGCGGAATCAGCCGCCGGACCTCGTCGTTTTCGCAGACCATCTCGGATTTCAGCCCCTCGATCAGCGGAAACGCGATCCCCGCCGGCACCGGCGTCATCATGTTGACCCAGTAGGCCGACAATCGCGGGGTCAACACCGGCGCGTCAATGATCAGCCGCCGCAACCCCAGAATACGCGCAAATCGGAGCATCATTTCTCGATAAGTGAGCACGTCGGGACCGCCCACGTCGAGGATCCGGCCGCGGGGCTCGAGCTCGAGGCACGCGGTCAGGTAGGCCAGCATGTCGCGGACGGCGATGGGCTGGCTTCGGGTCATGACCCAGCGCGGGCAGATCATGATCGGCAGCTTCTCGACGAGCGCCCGCATCATCTCGAACGATGCACTCCCCGCGCCGATGATCATGGCCGCGCGGAGCTCGATCACGGGGGTGGCGGCCGAGCGCAGAATGTCGCCCACCTCGTGACGCGACGCCAGATGGGTCGAGAGCGGGTCCGAACGCCGGCCCAGACCACCCAGGTAAATGATCCGCTCCAGCCCCGCCTGGGCGGCCGCCGCGGCGAAGGTCTTCGCCCCCAGTCGATCGCGCTCGGCGAACCCCCGCTCGCCGGCCGCCATCGAGTGCACCAGGTAATAGGCCGACCCACACCCCTCGAGCGCCCGCCGCAGGGATTCGGCGTCGAGCACGTCGCCCGCGGCGATTTCGACCCGCTCGTCCCAGATCCGACCCCGCAGCTTTCGCGGATCACGCGCCAAACAGCGGACCACCCGTCCCTGCTGAACCAGCAACGGCGCCAGCCGACCCCCGATGTAACCGCTCGCCCCCGTCACCAAGATCGGCTTCATGGCCCCTCGATCCCACGCCTGCCTGCCCGCCGCGGTCCGTCCGGCACGACCCGGCTGGGCCCACAAGTCCGAATCGCTCGCTCCGGCAGTTCCACGCACCTTCATCTTAGCCGCCCGGCGGGAATCGACCAGCCCGCCGTCATCCCTTCCGCCTTTCGCCGGACCGGCCAGGTCGATTTAATAGGGGGATGATTCCGCGCGCGAGCTCGCGCAAGCCCACAACCTTGAGGCACCCCGTCCATGGCGCTCAAACCTTCCACCATGCTCCCCCTGGGAACCCCCGCCCCGAGCTTCAAACTCCCCGACCCCGCCACCGGCCAGCTGATCTCGATCGACATGGCGCCCAACGCACTCGCCTATCTCGTGATGTTCATATGCAACCATTGCCCCTACGTGAAGCATGTCCGGGGCGAGATCGCCAGGCTCGCCCGCGATTACGACGACCGCGGAGTCGCCGTCTTTGGCGTGAGCGCCAACGATATCGTCACCCACCCCGACGACCGTCCCGAGATGATGGCCCGCGAAAAGGCCGACGCCGGCTATGTGTTCCCCTATCTGTTCGACGAAACTCAAGAAACCGCCAAGGCCTATCGCGCGGCCTGCACCCCTGATTTTTACGTCTTCGACCGCAATCGCCTGCTCGCCTACCGCGGCCAGCTCGATTCCAGCCGGCCCGGCAATGGCGTGCCGGTCACCGGCCAGGACCTCCGCGCGGCCCTGGACGCCGTCCTCGAAGGCCGAGCCCCAGCCCTCGATCAACGACCCAGCATCGGCTGTAACATCAAGTGGAAGCCCGGCAACGAGCCCGATTACGCCTGAACCCGCTTCCAGGCCGATCTCCGCGCGGATGCCGTGCCTGTTTGCTTGCCCTGATTCACTCGCTGCCGCGTCGGGGTCGGCTCTCGAAGCACGACGAGCGCGAAATACGAGCCCGAAGCGCCAGCGAGTGATTGTTTGAAACACATATCGACGAAGTATGCCTGTTTGTGCTAGCGGTCGCGGTCGGACTCGGTGTCGGGGTCGAGCGGCGTGCGCAGGCGGATCCCCAGGTACACCCGGACTCGCCCCTCGGTCGAGCGCGGCCGGCTGGTGGCCAGGTCCGGAATGGCCGCGTGCAGGTCGCGCCCGAACGAATGCTCGTCGCCGACGGCGTCGCGCCCGTGCTCCCCGCACCACGACCGCCAGGCCTCGTAGAGCGCGAGGATCGAGCACGACGCCTCGTGGTCCAGGATGCAGCGTTCGGCCAGGAACGCCGTGATCGGGCTGGCGAGCTCGTCCATGGTGGCGACCAGTTCGCGTGCGGATCGGGGCTGGATGAAGTGGCCACGGCGATGAAGCCGTTCCCAGCCGGCGATCGCCCAGCGCAGGATTCCAGGGAGCTCGGCCTGGAGCCGGTCAAGCAGGCCCAGGTCTTCCTTGCCAAAGAACGACTGGGTGAACCGCAGGATGATCAGCCGGCCGACGAGTGCTCCCGAGGCGTCGCGGAGCCGCGGCAGCTCGTTTGAAATCAAGACGAACCGGGTCGGCAGCTTGCCGGTCCAGACCGGCAGATGCTTGCGGTCGATCGTCTGGTCGTCCTCGCCCGAAATCGAGAGCAAGCTCTCGACGATCGCGGCGTTGTCGGGGCGGCTGGAGAGCCGGGCGTCGGGGAAGACGGCGATGGGCTTGCCGATGAAAGGCGCAAGGCCAAACGGGCGGGCCAGCATGGCCAGGGTGGGGTTGACGACGGTGCTGGGCCCGGCCAGGGCCTTGAGCACCCGCGCGATCGTACCACGCCCCGACCGCTTGGGGCCGACCATCATCAAGATCTTCTGCTGCCGTGTGTCCGGGGTGAGCAAGTAGCCAAACCATTCTTGCAGGGCCGCGATGCTCTCGGGATCGTCGCGCCAGATCTGCTTCAAGAACGCCAGCCACTCGACCGGCTCGGGCGCATCGGGGACGAAATCGTAGTCGAGCGCGAAAGCGTTGAAAAAACAGGGCGTCGGCGGCTGGGTGCGGGTCTGACCCGCCATGAGCGACGGTAGATGAATGAGCGCGTTCCGCGCGGGCAGGACGTCCTGGGCGCACCAGTCGCAAGCGCGAGCCGGGCCGGCGTCGTCCTGGTCGGGCCGGGCCGGAAGCCAGGCCGGCTGATTGGGAACCTCGTTCGTTCGCACCATCACCAGGCTCGCCAGAGCCTGGAGCACGTCGCCCACCAGCCGCGAGGTCACCGCCGCCGGCCGCGGCGCCGCCTTGGACCCCGTCGAGGGCGCCTCGAGCGCCCGGCGGTAGATCCGCTCAAACTCGCTCGCCACCCCTCGCGACACCCATGCACGCATCTCGCCCAGGGGCGCGGGATGATACGCCGAGCCGCCCCACGTGTGAAACTCGTCGCGCCAGTACCTCAGACCCACTCCCCCCGCATGCACAAAATCACCCTCGAGAAGCAGCCGCGCCAGCCGATGCGGATTGGTCTCCTGCCCGAAAACACAATTCCCATTCGCGATGATTGCATTGGCACAATGCTGCACATCAGGGGGATTGTCGGAACGATCCTGCGTATTCGCAATCGACTTCTGCTGGGGACGATCCTTGGAATGGGATGACCGTGGCGCCTGGGGGGCTGGCTCGCCCAGCAGCCAGCCGTGGGGTTTGCGCCCGGGCTTTCTGGCGGCGTCGGCGAGCTTGTGCTCGAGCTCGGCATGGGACCAGGGGGGCTGGCAGGACTCGTTCCAGCGCTCGAGGAGGGGGCGGGCCTCCTGGACGTCGAGGGCGAAGCCCTGGACCAAGGCGCAGGCCGCCTGGAACGTCCGCGCGTGTCCGCGCTCGCCGGCGACGGCGGGGGGGATCCGCGCCAGGTAGGCCGCCGCCCGCTCAAGCCGCGAACCGCCAACCACGGAGCGGGCCGCGGGGGCTGGCGGCCGATCCTGAACCCGCGGCGGATCTTGGACCCGCGACGGCGCCAACCGGCGAGCCAGCCAGCCCGCCAGATCAAAGCCGCCGGACCACGGAGCTGGTCCCCCGGACGAATCGCCGCGCGCTGCTGGATCCATGGGAGAGTGTGCCATGATCCAGTCGCCTCTCCCCGCCTTGGCCACGAAAACTCGTCCGCTCGATTCGCCGCACCAGCTCGAGAATGCCACGCGAATCGAACAGTACCAGCGACTCTCCCCGTCACGAAACACACGCCGTGGGAACCGTCGGCGAATCGGGAAAAATCAAACGAAACTCCCTCTTACACAAACTCACTCGACAGGGACCACGCCAAACCCCAAACTCGAAAGCCACTGAACCACGGAAGAGCCAGGAATCAATACCACCACGGATAAGCGAAGAAAATATTAAACTACTTCAGAAAAGAGCATACGTTGAACAATGGAAGATCGGACCAGACGTTGAACCACGGAAGAACGGAGACGGATTTCAATCAGGGAAAGAAGAAAAGAGAAGAAAAGAGTTACAACCACGGAAAACACGGAAAACACGGAAGGGGACGCTGGGAGCCGATCAGAGGGCCTGCCAAGCAATCAGTCGACTGGACGTTTTTTGTCGTGCGGGCGACCCGCCTGCTTTTCTCGGAACGCAGGCGGGACGCTTCCACGACAAAGAGCACCCGGAGCTCGAGAACGCGGACGCCGGCGAGACCTCGTCGAGAGCGGATTCTCGATTAAATGCTACATGTCATGTTGTGAACACTAACATTGTCATTTATCGCCAACATTCTCCTTTATCTCTATTACTAGTTGTCATCTCTGTCTTGCTCCTGCATCGTTAACCTTCTCCTTCATTTCTGAGTCTCTCCGTTTCCGTGTTTTCCGTGTTTTCCGTGGTTGAAAATCTTCTCGGTCTTTCTGTGACTGACGTCTTCGCCTGCGTTGTCTGACGTCTTCGCCCTCAGTGGTTGGTCTCCACGCCCTCAGTGGGTGATCTCTTCGCCCTCAGTGGTTGGTCTCCACGCTCTCAGTGGTTGATCTCTTCGCCCTCAGTGGTTGATCTCTTCGCCCTCAGTGGTTGGTCTCCACGTCCTCAGTGGTTGATCGTCATGTCTTCAGTGGTTGAGGTGTTCGAGGCCCTTGCCCAGGCCTTCCAGGGTGGCCTTGCGCCAGGGGCGTTCAGGGCGGTTCGAGCCCTTGGCCTTCACCGTGCCGGGGAGCCCGATCAGTCGGGCGGGGTTGGTCGAGGCCGGGTCGATCTTGACGGCCTGGTCGCTGTAGTTTCGATCGAAAAAGGCGACGGCGTTGCGCACCAGCATCTGGTGGACGGGGTCGCAGGGATAGTCGGGGAGCCGGACCAGGATCCACGAGCCGTTGCCCGAGCTGCCCCAGGCGGCCCAGTGGGCGAGGTCGGGGTGGTCGCCCAGGATGGCGTCGCGGCGGGCCGCGGCCCTCGCGTGTTCAGCGTCGGTGGCGCTGGTGTCGGCCGGCCGGACGGGGTCGATGTCGAGATACAGCCAGCGCAGGGCGACGACGTCGGCGTCGCGGGTGGCGTGCCGCGTCCGCGCCAGCCGGTTGTCGGACCGTGCCAGCAGGTCGCGATCGACGGGGTTGATCGTGACGTAGCCCGGGATTCCGACCAACCGCCGGGCCTCGCCCACAAGCCGGTCGAGGTCGTCAAACCAGCCGGCCAGGGTCGCCCCCTCGAACGCGGGCCCGAACGCCAGGTCGCGGCCGCGGCGAATGCGGCCGCGGCGGTCGCAGGCGGCCTTCAAGACCCTGAGCTCGACGCAGCCCGGCTTGGGCCCGGTCAGGATCTCGAGAAACCGCCGGGCCGTCGCCGCGTCAAACGCGAGGGCGCGATCCAGCGCAGGATCGCCCCCCGCGTCGCCCGGGGGGGCGGTCCAGACGGCCGGTGAAACGAGCTCGGTCATGATCGAACGCTCCGTTCCAGTATGCGGGATCACCACGACGAGTGGTATCCCGTTTATGCAACATCGGATCCGGCGGCGGCGTCGGCGCGGAGCCTGCGCGTGCGTGGGATCTGGGTTTGGCGGCGTGACGTGGCGTTTTCGTCGCGGGCGAGGATCAGCCGCAGCTTTTCCAGGGCGGCCTTTTCGATGGTGCGAACGCGGTGGCCGGGGAGGCCGCAATCGAGGCCCAGGCGGTGGTACGACCGGGGCTGGCCGGCGGGGCCTGCGCGGAGCGGTTCATCGTCGCGATCGCGCTCGGTCTGGGTCGGATCCTGGTCGGGTTGATCGAGCCCGTAGCGGTTGCGGATGATCCAGGCCTCGAAGGGGTTCAGCGATTCGATGGCCGCGTGCATCGCCTTTCGGCTCTCATGCTCGATGTACTGGGCCTCCGCCGCGGGGCCGCGGTCGGCGAGCGCCTCGACGAATTCGCCCTGGGCGACCCGTTCGATGAGGGTGAGTCGGGCGCGTTCCAGGCGTTTTTTGGGGACGCCGAGGCGTCTGGCGAGATCCTCGGTGTCGAGCTCGGGGGTCAGCTCGCTCGTGGGGTTGGCACGCTGGCCGCGCCTCAGCTCGCGCGCCAGCTTCAGATAGCGGGCTCGGAGCAGCCGGGCGTACTCGGGAAAGCGGATCAGCGAACATCCCTCGCCCAGGGAGCGCTGAATGTAGGCCCGGATCCAGAACGTGGCATACGTCGCGAACCGAACCGGGTGCGATTCGGGGTCGAAATTCTGGGCGGCCCGGATGAGCCCGATGTTCCCTTCCTGGACCAGATCCTCGTGGGGGACCGCGCTTTTGGGATAGTCGCGGACGATGTGGTGCACGAGCCGCAGATTGGCGAGCACGAGATCGTCGCGGGCGGCCGAGTCGCCGGCCTTGATGCGGAGGGCGAGATCCCATTCCTCGTGAGGCTTGAGCAAATGAGCACCCCGCTGCGACGGGGTCGAGCCCGCCGGCCGCCGCCGCCGGTTCCAGGGCTCGCTCACGAGCGCGGCCCCGCGCCGCGCCAGGTCGCCCGGGGCCTTCGGCCGGTCCTTGCGAATCGTGAGCCCGGCCGCCCTCGCGGGCGCGGCCGAGCGTTTGGATGGATCCCAATTCATGAGGAAACTCGCTTCCTTTGAAGATGAAGGTTCACGGAGGAATCACGACCTGGACCAGACGACCCGGAGCGGCCGGGTCTGCTTTCGCGGGGGCGCGATCGGCCGCGCGCGCCAGGTTCCGCGCTCGAGGGCTTCGAGGGCGGCCCGGGCCGTCGGAAACGCGAGGCTGGCCTCGCCCGCGGCCGCGAGCGCCCGCACATACCACGAAAACGGCCGCGCCCCCGCCGCGAACTGGGCGGAGAACCGCGGGGTGTAGACCACGAACCGCTCGCCGGTCGCGCGGTCGAGAGCCGCGATCGAGCCGTCGGCGGCCCGGCGGCCCAGATGGATCCGGGGCGCCCAGCCCGGAATCGCCCGCCGCGAAGACACGAGCGCATGCGCCGATCCCGGATCAATCGGAATCTGGCCGAGGCGAGTCCTGCGTATACGGGATGATCCGTCGCGGTCGGCGGATTCGCCGCCGGGGCCGAGGGGGTCGGGCAAGTTCGAGGAGCAAGCGGCCATGATCGGGGGCTCCAGAAAAGGGGGCGAGTGATCCCAAGGCGCGCGCACGAGCGCCCAAGCTTCGCGGCGGGGCGCGCGAGGTCCACGAGGAGACGGCTGGTTAATCGAGTGCCTGTCTTTTCAGGCGGCTGGCGCGGCCCTGAGAGAGCTCGCGCTGGAGGTCTTCTCCGGGCTCGGTCGCGTCGCGGCCAGGCGGCGAAGGATCTCGGGGGCGTTGTCGCCCTTCCGCACCCGCCGGGCCAGGGTGGTCAAGACCCGCTCCGGCGGGTCGTGGGCCAGAAGCCGCGTGAGCCAGGCGTAGGGGCGGTCGTCGTCGTGAAAGGCCAGGTCGAAGACGAGCCGGGATCCTCCCTGGAGGACCGGGAGATCGCGTCTCAAGAGCTCGATGGCGACCGGGGCTTGCCGCCAGTCGAGGAGTGCGCCATCCAGTTGGGCGCGATCGAGATTGGCCCCGGCCAGAAGCGCTCCCGTGAGGGCGGCGGAGCGGAGATCGGCCCGTGCCAGATTCGCCCCGCGCAGATCCGCGCCCCGGAGGTCGGCCCCCTTGAGGAAGGCCCCCTGGAGGGCTGCGCTGGTGAGGTCGGCCTCGCGGAGGTCGGCCTCGCGGAGATAGGCCCCCGCGAGATTCGCGCCCGCCAGGTCCGCGCCCGCCATCCTGGCCCGGTACAGGAATGCGCTGCCGAGCGCGGCCCCGACCAGGTTGGCCCCGGCCAGCAAAACGCCGCTCCGGGCCGCGCGTTCGAGCGCCCGGGGAAGCGAACCCCCTTCGACCACCAGGATCACGTTGCCGGTCTTTCGTTCCATGATCGCGAAACAGGCCATGATCAAGCTCCTCAGCCGCAAACGGGCGACGCGGGGCGCCGTCGCCGACGCCCCGCGCTCGCCTTTTCAAACCCGAAGGGAAACACCGACCCCGAGCCGTCGTCAGGCCGGACCAACCGGCCCCGACGGGGGGTAGTAGGGCGGAATCGGCGGCGGGCACTGGGGCGGATTGGGCGGCGGAGGCTCGGGGCAGGGGGGCGGATAATCGGGATCCTCGGGATCGTCGTCAAGCGCCACCGCGACCGTCACCTGAGCCGCCGGCTGAACCGCCGCCAGGAACGTCGAAGGCGCGGCCTTCAGCTCGAGCAACTCGAGCGCGAAACGTGGATACCTCTTACGCATGCGTCACCAGTCCTTGCCTGAAAAAGGGAACCGTCAGAGTCAAGCCGACACGCATCACGGAAAGGGCCGCACCAGTCCCGCTCACCCTCGCCGACCGCTCAACCAGATAAGATCCCCGTTTACGGGAATCAAGTTGCATAAAAAGGAGAATATTTTCCGCACAGGCAATCCGGGTGCTCCGGGGCCTTCGCGGAAGCTGGGGAAAGTGTCCGTGTCATCGGCCGAGATCTGGGGAGGTTGAACCACGGAGAGGAAAGCAAGAAGCAAGCAGAGGCCACGACACGGGGAGGTTGAACCACAGAGACACAGAGATCACAGAGAAGAGAGAAAGGGAGAAGGAGAGAGAGAGAGCGAGCGAAGGCCGCTGCACGGGGGGAGATTGAACCACAGAGAC
>DAIDHE010000280.1 GCA_027459775.1 Planctomycetales bacterium
TCGACACGCTGGTGGTCGACAAGACCGACACGCTCACCGAGGGCAAACCCAGGCTGGCAACCGTCGTGACCAGCGGCGCGGTCGCGGAAAACGAGCTTTTGCGGCTGGCCGCCGGGCTCGAACAGGCGAGCGAGCATCCGCTGGCGGGCGCGGTGGTCGCCGGCGCGCGCGAGCGGGGGCTCTCGCTTCCCGCGGTGGATGGATTCCAGGCGCTTCCTGGTCAGGGCCTGAGGGGCGTGGTCGAGGGCCAGGCGATGGTGATCGGAAGCGCTTTCTTCCTGGAGGGGCTCGGCGCCTCATCCGGCGATCTCGCCGAGCGTTCGGAGGCGCTCAGAAGGGACGGCCAGACCGTCGTGTTCGTGGCGATCGAGGGGCGGCTCGCCGGGCTCGTAGGGGTGGTCGATCCGATCAAGGAATCGACGTATCAAGCGATTTCGCAGCTTCGTGAACAGGGGCTGCGGGTGGTGATGCTGACCGGCGACAGCAAGACGACGGCCCACGCGGTCGCGGCCAGGCTCGGGGTCGATGAAGTCCACGCCGAGACCTTGCCCGATCAAAAGGAGGGGGTGATCCGCGCGCTCCAGGACCAGGGGCGGATCGTCGCGATGGCTGGCGACGGCGTCAACGACGCCCCCGCGCTCGCCCGCGCCCACGTCGGAATCGCCATGGGCGCGGGCGCCGACGTCGCGATGGAGAGCGCAGGCGTGACCCTGGTCAAGGGCGACCTCCGCGGCATCGTCAAGGCCCGAGCGCTCAGCCACGCGACCATGCGAAACATCCGCCAAAACCTCGCTTTCGCCTTCTTCTACAACCTCCTGGGCGTCCCCATCGCCGCCGGAATCGCCTATCCCTTCACAAGCCTTTTGCTCAGCCCCATGTTCGCGAGCGCTGCCATGACCATGAGCTCGGTCTCGGTCATCCTCAACGCCCTGCGGCTGCGGAATCTCAAACTTTGAGCTAGCGGGCCGTTTCAAAACGGGGACTGGTTCCGAGTCCTCGAGGTGCCTGTCCCCCTTTTGAAACATCCTCTAACAGATCCGCGGCAACTGCTCGCCCGAGAGTAGCGGCACCAGACGGTCGCCGCCGACCAGCGAATCGAGGACGACCATCCCCGGATGCTCGGCTGTGATCGTGCCCACAACGGCAGCGCTCTGGCCGAGGGGGTGGGTGCGCATGGCGGCCACGAGTCGATCGGCGTCGGCGGGTGGCACGATGGCCATCAGCTTGCCCTCGTTGGCGACGTAAAGCGGGTCGAGGCCGAGCATCTCGCACGCGGCCCGGACCTCGCGGCGGACGGGGATCGCGGCTTCGTCGAGCCGCACCCCCACCCGCGACGCGACCGCCAGCTCGTTCAACGCGCTCGACAAGCCGCCGCGGGTCGGGTCGCGCATGGCGCGGATGCCAGGGCATGCCGCGAGCATCGCCTCGACCAGGTCGTTCAAGGACGCGCAGTCGCTTTCGAGGACGGTCTCGAACTCGATCCCTTCGCGCACCGACATAATCGCAATTCCGTGGTCGCCGATCGTCCCGGAGACGACCACGCGATCGCCAGGCCGGGCGGACGCGATCGAGAGGGTTCGGTCGTCAGGCACAATGCCGACGCCCGTGGTCGTGATGAAGACCTGGTCGCCCTTGCCATGGTCGACGACCTTGGTGTCGCCGGTGACGAGCGTGACGCCCGCCTGGTCGCAGGCTGACCGCATCGAGCGAGCGATGCGTTCGAGATCCGCGAGCGCGAGCCCCTCTTCCAGAATGAACGCCGCCGCCAGATAGAGCGGGCGAGCGCCCCCGACCGCCAGGTCGTTGACCGTTCCGCAGACCGCCAGCTTGCCGATGTCGCCGCCTGGGAAGAAGATCGGACGCACGACGAAGGCGTCGGTCGTGATCGCGATCCGCGGCGCACGGCGGCCGTCGTCACACTCGATCCGCACAGTCGCCTGGTCCTCGAGAGCGGCCAGGACGTCGTTCTGGAAGGCGGGCAAAAACAGGCGCAGAATCAGGTCGACCGAGAGCATCCCGCCCGAGCCATGGCCGAGAACGACCCGGTCGTACCGCGAAGCCGGCAGCGGGCACGCGCCCAGAGCCGATGCGCCGATCGTGGCGATGGAGTCGCTCATGGAGAATCCGTCTTCAGCTCCTCGAGCTGATCCATCCCCTCGAGGAACTCGAACACGCGCCTGGCCTCGGCCTCGTCGATTCGTGAAAGCGCGAAGCCGACGTGCACCAGCACGTAGTCGTCGACCTGGGCCTCCGGCGTGTGCGCCAGGCAGACCCGCTTCACGACGCCGCCAAAGTCGACCCTGCCCATGAGCATGTCGTGCTCGGTGTAGGTCTCGACCACTCGACCCGGGACCGCGAGACACATCACGACGCCTCCTTATCGATTGATCCGCCGAGACTCATCCGCGGCGGCCGCGATCGCGAGCTGGCCCAGGCACAGGCCCGCGTCGCTGGGTGGCACGAGCCGATGCCTGAAGACCTGAAAGCCGCCGCGATCGAGCCGGGACAGCACGTCGCGGGCGAGCAAGGCGTTCAGGAAGACGCCCCCCGAGAGCACGACCTTCTCGAGCCCGGTCGCGTCCGCCATCCGGGCGCAGACCTGGGCCACGACTTCGGCCATTGTCGCATGAAACCGCCGCCCGATCACCCGAGCGCCCCGATTCAGACGTGCGTATGCCGCGACGGCGGCGATGATCGGTCGAGTGTCGACCACGATCGGGTCGCCGGAAAGCGCGAACGGATAGGGTTCCGATGCCATCTCATTTTCGGCGGCCCATTCGAGCTCGACGGCCGCCTGACCCTCGTAAGCGACCCGGTCGCGCACGCCCGCCAGGGCCGCGACCGCGTCAAACAGACGCCCAACGCTCGAGGCCAGCGGCGCATTCAGTCGGCGCTCGATCTGCCGCGTCAGGGCCGCGAGAGCCTGTTCGGAAACGCGGGCTCGCAAGAGCTCGAAATCGAGTCCTGCGTCGAGCAAATGGGCGGCCGCGATCCGCCACGGCTCGCGGATCGCCTGCTCCCCGCCCGGCAAGGCGACCGGTCGAAAATGCGCCCGCCGGCAAAACCCCCGATAGTCGCCGACCAAAAACTCGCCCCCCCAGATCGTCCCGTCGAGTCCGTATCCCGAGCCGTCAAACGCCACGCCGATCACCGGTTCGGCGAGCCCATGCTCGGCCATGCACGAAGCAACATGTGCATGATGATGCTGAACGGCCATGAGCGGGATCTCGTTCGAGCGCTCAAGCGCGTAGCGCGTCGAGGCATAGTCCGGGTGCATATCGTGAACGATGAGCTCCGGGGTACAGGCGAAGAGCCGCTCGTAATGCGCGACGGCCAGGGTGAACGATCGATAGGCCTCGTAATGGTCGAGGTCTCCGATGTGATGGCTGATCAGGGCCTCGCGCTGGCGACCGAGTGCGAAGGTCGCCTTCTGGTGCGCTCCCACGGCCAGGATCGGCCGCGGGCAGGCGATGGGCAGCGGCAGGGGTCGTGGCGCGGAGCCTCGAGAGCGCCTGATCGGCGCTTCCGCGCCCGCCGTCACCCGCGTCACCGAGTCGTCGCAGCGCATGTGGATCGGCCGGTCGTGCGTGAGAAACCGATCGGCGATCCCGGACAGGCGTTTGATCGCGTCGGCGTCGTCATAGACGATTGGCTCGTCCGACCGATTGCCGCTGGTCATCACGAGCGGCTCGCCGTTCATGGCGCGGGCGAGCAAATAATGAAGCGGAGTGTAGGGCAGCATCACGCCCAGGCGAGGGTTTCCGGGCGCGACCGAGTGGGCGACCCGCGGCTTCGCGCGCTTTTGCAAGAGCACGATCGGACGGCCGCGCGACGTCAAGAGCGTCTCTTCGTCGGGCGAGATCGCGACGAGCCTTCGAGCCGCCTCGACATCGGCCGTCATCACGGCGAACGGGCGTTCCTCGCGGTGTTTGCAAGCTCGCAGCGTCGCGACCGCGGCCTCGTCGCCGGCCGCGCACGCCAGGTGGTAGCCCCCGAGTCCCTTGAGAGCGAGGATCCAGCCTTCATGGAGAGCGGCGATCGCCTCGGCCAGAGGGTCGCGGGCCTCGACGGCGATTCCTCGCGCATCGAGAAACACCAGCCGCGGCCCACACGCCGGACAGGCGATCGGCTCGGCGTGGAACCGGCGGTCGCGGGGATCTTGATACTCGCGCAGGCATTCCGCGCACATCACGAACGAGGCCATCGTCGTCCGCGCGCGATCGTAAGGCGCGCCCGTCACGATCGTGAACCGCGGCCCACAATTGGTGCAGTTCAGGAAGGGATAACGGTAGCGCCGATCGGCCGGATCGAACAGCTCGGCCAGACAATCCGCGCACGTGGCCGCGTCGGGCGTGAGGACGATCCGATCGCTCGCGGCGATTTCGCTGGGCTCGATCGTGAACCACGCGTCGCCCCGCGGCGTGCTCGGCCGCCAGCTCAGCTCGTCGATCCGCGCCAGCGGCGGCGGGCTCGCTTCGAGCGATCGCAGAAACGCCTCGACAGCCCCGGTCTCGCCCTCGACCTCGATCAACACGCCGCCGGTTTCGTTCCTGACGAAGCCACCGAGCCCGTGCCGCGCGGCCAATCCATGGACGAACGGGCGGAAGCCCACGCCTTGCACGATCCCGCGAATCGCGATCCGTCGGCGCTCCATGAGAGGGACTCCGCCGCGGGCTCACGAACGGGGCTTGGCGACCACTGGGATTTTCACGTGCGACGGATGACGCTCGGACCGATGAATGCGATGCGTGGCGGCGCGAAAATCGGCTTCCTTGGCTTCGAAAATGTTGGGCGTGAACGTCTGAGGGTTGCGGTCGATGATCGGGAACCAGGTGCTCTGAACCTGGACCATGATCTTGTGCCCCTTGAGAAACGTATAATTCTGCGTATGCAGGCTGAACGTGTACTCGAGGACGGCCCCCGGCTCGATTGGTTTGGGCTTTTCGAATCCCTCGCGATAGCGCCCGCGGAAGACCTCGTTCGCCACCATGAGCTGGTAACCGGCCATATCCCAGTCCTCGGGATAGTCCTCGGGGTAGACGTCGATCAGCTTGACGATCCAGTCGGCGTCGCCGCCGGTGGTGGACGCGAAGAGGTCGGCCGCGACCTCGCCGGCGATGCTCAGGTCGTGGTCGAGCGGCGGGGTTTCCCAGGCGAGCACGTCGGCACGGTTGTCGACGAAGCGCTGATCCTCGACCAGCCAGGTCGTCCACTTCGATCCGCCGGGAAAATAGGTCGGCTGGATCGGCCGATGGCGATAGGGCACGGGGTGCGCGGGGTCCGAGACGTACTGGTCGTGCAGGGAGTCGCCCTCGCCCCTGGGCGGCTCGAACGAGAGCGTCTGGCCGGGTCCGAAATAAAGCGCCTTGTCCGCGGCGCCGTTCCTGGGCGGCCACGAATCCCACCGTCTCCACTTATTGGCGCCCGCCTCGAAGGTCAGGGCCTCGGGCTGATCGAGCTTCCCCTTGTCCTTGAGAAAATACGCGAACCAGGGCGCCTGGATCTCGTCGCGAAAGTACTTGGCGGTCGCGCTGTCAAACGTGATCGGACCCAGACGATCGCCGGTCTGCCGGCCCCAGCCGCCGTGATTCCAGGGGCCGACGACCAGGAAGTTCTTGTGGTCGCGGTCGTGCCGCTCGAGGGCGTCGTAGATCCGCACGGGGCCGTAGAAATCTTCCTGATCCCACCAGCCGGCGACGTTCAAGGTCGGCACCTTGACGTCCTTGATGTGCGGGATCATCGTCTGCTTCTTCCAGAATGCGTCGTAGTCGGGGTGGGCGACGAAATCGTTCCACGTCGGCACCTTGCCGTGAAAGTATTTTGTGTTCACGTTTGCAAGCGGGCCGAGCGTCAAATACCAGTCGAACGTATCGTGGCGGTCGAAGTCGAAATGGGTGAGGTTCTTGCCGCTTTCGAGCTCGTAGGCGTATTCAAACCCGTAGCTCAGCCGGAACGCGCCGTTGTGGTGAAAGTCGTCGCCCAACCACATGTCGGCGGGCGACGCCTGGGGCGAGATCGCCTTCAGCGCGGGATGGGGCTCGATCGCGCCCATGATCGTGGTCCAGCCCAGGTACGACACACCGAGCATTCCCACTCGTCCGTTGTTCCTGGGAGTGTTCTTGAGCAGCCATTCGATCGTGTCATAAGTATCCGTCCCCTCGTCCAGGGCGTCCGTTTGTGATGGCTCGCGCGCGGGGCGCTGCATGACGAACACGCCCTGCGATTCGAATTTCCCGCGCAAATCCTGAAACGCGAAGATGTAGCCGTCGTCGGCCATCGCCTTCAGATAGGTCGTGAAATTGTCGGCTGCGCTCCCCGTGCCGTACGGCGTTCGCACCAGGATGATTGGCGGCGGCGACGCGGTTTGGTCCTTGGGTATGAAGATCCGCGTGTGCAGCTTGACCCCGTCGCGCATCGGGATCATGGCCTCGCTCGCGACGAATCGATCCGCCGGGCCGGCCACCGCGAGCGCGGGTGCGAAAACCAGAATCGCCACCACCGTCAGGTGGATCCGAGTCGTCATGAACGCTTTCCTTTGTGAAGTTGCTTTTATGGTGCTAATGGGTCATGCGGCGGGCAGCGCGCGCGTTCTGGGCGCCGCCGCGATCGCGGCTTCGCCCAGCGTCGGCGTCTTCAAGATACCCTGGACGCTGAGCGTTCCGATGATGAAGATCATGAAGAGCGCGAAGAGCGAGAGCGGCGTGAGCAAGAGCGTCACGACGATGATCACCCCGGTGAGCCCGATCAGCTTGCGCTTGGATGTCGGGCTGAGGGCGGCGTGGGCCTCCCATTCCTCAAGGATCGGCCCGATGAAGGCCGCGCGATGAAGCCGCTCGTTCATGGCGGGCGACGATCGGGCCAGGTAATAGCTGGTGGCCAGCAAGAACGGGACCGTCGGGATGCCGGGCACGATCAGGCCGACCACGGTCATGACGAG
>DAIDHE010000299.1 GCA_027459775.1 Planctomycetales bacterium
CCCTGGCCATCAGCCTCGCGCCTCTCCCCGCCGCGCGTGCCGATGAGGATGTGCCTTCATTCGCATCCGATTGCGGTACCAATTCACTCTCTTTTCTGCTCCGCCTGATGGGCCGGCGGACCAGCCTGGTCGATCTCGGCCGCGAGCTGGTCGATCCGTCGGGCAAGGGCGTCTCGATGGCCGAGATTCAGGCGGCCGCCGTCCTGGCCCTGTTAGCCTGGATCGCGCGGCGGAAAACACGACGAGCCGCTCTCATCCCTCCCCAGACCGACATCGCCTGAGTGCGCGCGGCTCGCGATGCGTCCACTTCGATCAAGAAAAACCCAGGGTTCTCCCGCGTGCTGGGCGATGTGGACATGGGTATTCCTAGGTAGAATGATGTTACGTGTAGAATAATATATACGCATCGACGTGCGATTCGCCGATGCACTCGCTTGCGCTTCGGGCTTGTATGGTGTTGTTCCCAGTAGTACGAGCCCGACGCGCCAGCGAGTGAACGTCCGATGGGCGCGAGCGAATGCCCGATGAGCGTGGGGTCGCGGCCGTTCGCGTTGCCGGTCGATTCAGCCCGGGATCAATCGCCCAGACTTGACACCGTCGCGTCCAGAACCCCGAACGTCGTGTCGTTTCCCTCGATGAACGCCTCGAGTCGAGCGGGGCCGGCGGCGAGAGTGAGTCTGTTGAATATGCACTCGCTCGCCCCTGGTTCCAGCTTGCGCTCGTCCTTCATGCCACCCAGCGAAAGCCGCGCGACGGTGGGAAACGGCCGTGGTTTGAGCCGCGTTTTGACCTGGTAGCGACCTGGCCGCATCACCTGGACCTCCCAGCCGCCGACGGAGGTTCCTCCCGGTTTGGTGGTCGCCCCTCGCCAGTCTTGCGGCGTCAGGACGGTCGGGTTTTCGCGCGGGCCGCCCAGGTGGATCCGGATCGGGCCGTAGCCGCGAGTCGACGAGACGTCCTCGAACCAGGCGAGATAGTCGGCCTGCATCCGGGCGACCAGGGCGGGTTTTTCGCCGGCGATGTCGTGCTGCTCGAGCGGGTCGTGCTCCATGTCGAAGAGGGCCAGGGCCGGCGGCCGCGCGCCGGCGGGGGGCTCGGGACGCACCAGCTTGTAGCGCTGGGATCGCGCGGCGAAGGCGCGGCCGCGCTCGGGCGCGTCGCCGCGATGCCACTGGAAAAAGAGCATCCGATCCGGCCAGGTCGCCGCCCGCTCACCGAGCAACAGCGGCAACAGGCTCACGCCGTCAAAGGCGACGCCCGCGGGCGCGGGTACGCCGCAGGCCGCCAGCAACGTCGGCGCCAGGTCGATATGGGCCGCGATCCGGTCGATTTCGAGCCCCGCGCGGAAATGACCTGGCCAGCGGATGTAGCACGGTACGTGGATCCCACCGTCGTAAACGCTCGTCTTCCGCCCGCGCAGGCCCGCGTTGTAACGGAATTGGGCGGGTCCGTTGTCGGTGAGGAAAATGACGATCGTGTCGTTCGCCAGACCATGAGCCTCGAGTGCATCGAGCAGCCGGCCGACGTTCGTGTCGATGTTGGTCGCCATCGCATAGACCTTGGCCACGTCCTCGGGCTTTTGAGCGAGCTCTTTCGGGATCGGCAGGCCGAGCTGGGGAAACGTCGCGTACGAGAGATCAACGTTTGCGTAACTTTTGAGCTCGCGCTCGGGCGCTTCCAGGGGGTCGTGGACGCAGTTGAAGGGCAGATACACGAAGAAGGGTCGGTCGCTGGGGGTCGTGGCAAAGCCGATGGCCGCGGTCGTGAAGACGTCGCTGCAATAGCCTTTCGCGCGCTCGGGCCGGCCGTTGTGCTGCAAGATCGGGTCGAGATAATGGCCGCCGCCGGCGGGGTCGGAGGGTTGGCCGAGGCCGCCGCCCTTGATCACGAGCGCTTCCTGGAATCCCTGGTCGATGGGCCGGCAGGGCGCGTTGTCGCCCAGGTGCCACTTGCCGAAGATGCCCGTGCGATACCCTTCCTTGGCCAGCATCTCGGCCAGGGTGGTCTCGTCGGGGTGCATGATCGCCCGGCCCTGGTAGGTGTCGACCACGCCCGTGCGATAGTTGTAGCGCCCGGTGAGCAGGCTGGCGCGGGTGGGGGCGCACACGGGCGAGACGTGAAACGATTTCAGGCGTACGCTCTCGTGGGCGAATCGGTCGAGCCTTGGCGTCTTGATCTTGGGATTGCCGTGTACGCCCAGGTCGCCGTAGCCCTGATCGTCGGCCATGATCAGGACGATGTTCGGGCGTCGCGGGGCGCTGGTCGCGGGCCGAGCTTGCGTCGAGCCGGCCGAAAGACACGCGATCACCAGCAGGAATGCCGGTAACCCGCGCTGCCTCGATCTCATCCGACGGATCACATCAAGCCTCGACATCGCGGAACATCCACTCGCTTGGTGCACGGTTCGACCTGACCCGAATATAGTCGGGCGGTCCGCGCTTTCCCAGGGCGAGCCGGCTTGGACTGGGTTGTGCGCAGGCTGCTCTGCTCACGACCCCTCGGTCATCGACGCGACCGCGGGCGGGTCGAGATTGCGGAATGGCAAGTCCGCCAGGCGGGCTTGCCGGGCGACTCGCGAGGCTCTGTCCACGGGATGCGTGCCGGTGGCGAGACCTGGCCGAGCCTGGGCCACATAGGCCGAGGCGTCGTCGCCAGGAGGGCGCAGCCGAGGGTTGAGCCTGGGAAAGAAGGCCAGGAACGCAAGGCTTATCAGAATGAGCGCGACGGCCATCGTCTCCGCCCATGACGGTTTCTCATCGGACATGTTGCACGCCCCTCGAAACTTCATGTCGACCGGGACTATTCCCTCAAGAACTCTAGCTCGCGCTGGGACCGCGGCGATTTTTTCGCGGCGGACGGCGTCGATCGGGTGCGGGGAGGGCTCATCGAGCAGCCGCTTCTCCTTGGGAGCGGGCGGCTTGCGAGCGGGCCGCCTCGTCGCGCAGCCGCTTGAGGGTCCGCTCGTGATCGGGGTGAGCGGCGATCCACGCGTCCGCCTGGTCGACGAGCCGGCGGGATCCGTCGCGATCGCCCAGGCCGCGTCGCGCCATCGCGAGGAACAGCCAATCGTAGGCATCGCCGCCCGAGCGGCGCTTCATCGATTCCTCGAGCGCGGTCGAGGCCGCCTTCAGATCGCCGGCCTGATAAAGGGCCGCGCCCAGGGTATTCCAGTAAGCGCCGGCCGCGGGGTTGGTCGCGATCGCGCGGCGGGCGAGATCGATTGCACGCGCCGCGTCGTGGGGTGACGCCTCAGCGCGGGTTGCGAGCAGCCAGGCGAGCCCGTTGCAAGCGCGCGCATCGTCTGGTTTCAGCTCGATCAGCCTGGCGAAGCTGTTCGCCAGCCGGGCTCTGGCGGACTCCGCATCCCGGTTGCGACCGAGCTCATCGAGCAGCTCGGCCAGCTCGGCCTGATTGTAGGTGAGGCTGGTGAGCGGGAACGGGTCGTCGGGCGCGGTCTCGACCAGGGACTGGCGGATCGTCTCGAGCGACTCGAGACACTGGATGTTCGCGGCGAGCCGTCCGCTCGAGCGAAGCAGGGTGACCAGGTCGCCATGGGCGAAGGCCAGTTGTTCGCGCGCCGGCCTGGGGTCGTCCTCGGACTCGAGCAGCGTCGTGTAAATCCGGATCGACTTGCGTAAGGCGTCCTCTGCCGCCGGCAGTTCCAGGCTGCCGCGCAGGAACCCGATTCGATGGAGGGCGGCGGCCACGACCAGGCCCATGTCGGGGTCTCGATCGTAGCGCTCGGCGATTTGTTCGTAATACCCGAGCGCCTTGCGCAGGAAGCCGCGGTCGCGTTCGAGATCCGTTCGAGCCCGGGCCGCTCGAGATTCGGCGATGACGGCGAGGGCGTTCTGCGCGACCTGGTCGGACGCGGCGAAGGTGAACAAGAGAGCCTCGCGTTCCGCGCGTTTCGACGCGCGAGCCTCGATCAGGGCCGCGTGGGTTTTCCGTTGTTCGCGCCAGAGCAGGACCATTCCCAGCGTCGAGAGGAGTGCGCCGAGGACGAGCGCCGCGATCGCCCCCGCGGTCGCCCGCCGGTGTCGTCGGGACCAGCGCGCTCCCCGGTCGATGATCCCGATCGCCCTCGCCTGGATGGGCTGGTCGGCGAGGAACCGGTCGAGGTCGTCGGCGAGCGCCTGGGCGGATTGGTACCGGTCGTCGGGTGCTTTCTCCATGGCCTTGGCCACGATCGTCGCCAGCTCGCGGGGGATGCATGGATCGATCGCGCGGAGGTCGGCCGGCTCGACCTCGAGAATCCGGCGGAGCAGGTCCTGGCGGTCATTCCCCTCGTATGCTGGCCTGAGGGAAAGGAGCTCGTAGAGGGTCGCGCCGAGTGAGTACACGTCGGTGCGCTGATCGAGCACGCGGCCACCGGCGGCTTGTTCGGGGCTCATGTAGCGGGGAGTGCCCGGCAGGTCGCCGGTCTGGGTCAGGTCGCCGCCCGAGCACAGGCGGGCGAGGCCGAAATCCGCGACCCAGATGCGGCCTTGCTGGTCGAGGAGCAGATTCGCCGGCTTGACGTCGCGATGCAGGACTCCCAGCGAATGGGCGTGTTCGAGGGCGCTCGCCGCCTCAAGCGCCATGCGGGCGGCCTCGCGCGGGCTGGTGCGCTCGCCTCGATCATCGCCCGGGCCGGCCTGGTCTCGAATGATCTCGGCCAGTGATCGGCCTTCGATCAGCTGCATCGCGAAATAGTCGACGCCCCGATCATGGCCGACCGCGAAGATGGGCACGATGCTGGGGTGGGAGAGCGCCGCCGCCGCCTGAGCCTCGACCAGGAACCGCGCCCGCTGCCGTGGATCGAGCGCGGCCGCGGCCGGCAAGACCTTGAGCGCGACCCGTCGTCCCAGAGAGCGCTGTTCGGCCTCGTAGACGATCCCCATTCCGCCACGGCCAATCTCGCGCAGGATCAGGAAATCGTCGAGTGTGAACCCAGGGTCGGCGTCGGCC
>DAIDHE010000300.1 GCA_027459775.1 Planctomycetales bacterium
ACGAGATCCGGCAATTCGGCCTCGGTCACGGCCGCGAGCGGGGCCAGCGGCGTCAGGGCAGGGCCCGCCTCCAGAAACGCCTCGGGCTTCTCCCGCCACAGCCTCACGACCTTATAAGCATAACGATTCGTCAGGGTTCCGTCTGGCAGCTTTCGCACGTATTCGCCCGAAAGACGCGGCGAGTTCGCTTCCTTTCTCAACAGCACGAGCACCGTCAGAACCGGCAGGTCGTGGCGATAATCCAGGAGCGTCTGCCTCATCCACATGGTGCGGACCAGATTGGTTTCGTGGCTGGATTGCAGCTCGATGTTGACGAGATAGGGCGGGTTGCTCGAGACCTTGATGACCTTGTCCGCGCTCGCGGCCATGGTGGTGGCTTCGGATTCGATGATCTGGACCGGTCCCGGCGGGCCAATTCCGAACCGCGCCAGCCAGGCCGCGGGGTCTTCCCAGATCAGTTCCTTCGCGGCGGTGTCGAACGGCTGGTGGTCCATGGGGTGGTTCCCGTTTGGTTGTCGCCTGGCCGGATTCCGCCACGACGTCGTGTGCAGGCTCGCCTCCGCGGCGAAGAACTCGATTGAGGGGCCAGAAGACCATGCAAGAAGAAGGCGACCCGAGCGCCTCCGCGCCAATCATGACTCTCCATGAACGAGCCCGCCTAGAACCACCCCGAGGAGTCAAGACTTCGATGCCGGTCTCTCCTGTTCCCTGGCTCCTGTTCCCAGGTCGAGCATGTCGAGGTCGATGCTTGATCGAGGCCGCCACGGTAAAAGCGAGGCCACGGTAACGCGGGCTCACCAAATGACTTGAGTCGCCCCCGCGGGCGTGACGCCCGGCTGGACCAATACGCGCGGGATTTGATGCACGCAGGTCCAGAGAGATCGAGAGGTGTTGAAATGGGCGATACAGGACTTGAACCTGTGACCCCCAGCGTGTCGAGCTGGTGCTCTAGCCAACTGAGCTAATCGCCCTGAGAGATCCTTTATAGGGGACGCGGTCGCGCGCGGTCAAGACACGTCACGCTTCCATGATCTCCGCGGTCTTCTTATCGGCCAGGTCGTTGACCTTGGACTCGTATTGTTTGGTGAGCGACTGGATTTCGTCCTTGCAGGTGGCCACGTCGTCCTCGGTGAGGATCTTGTCGGATTGCTCGACGTCGGCCTGCTTGTTGGCGTCGCGGCGGATGTTGCGGATTGACACCCGGGCCTCCTCAGCCAGCTCCTTCACGCGATTGGCGAGTTTCTTGCGCTGCTCGACGGACAGAGGAGGCACGTTGAGCCGCACCACCTTGCCGTCGGAATTGGGCGAAAGGCCCAGGTCGCTCGTCTGGATCGCACGCACGATCTCGCCGATCACCGAGGGGTCGAACGGGCGAATCAAGATTTGCTGGGGCTCGGGCGTGCTCAGGTTGGCCATTTGCTTGAGCGGCGTCGACGAGCCGTAGTAGTCGACCCGGATCGACTCGACCAGCCCCGTGTTGGCCCGGCCCGTCCTGATGCCGCGCATCTGGTCGGTCAAGAGCGAGACGCTTTTTTCCATGCGCTCCTCGGCTTCGAGCGCGATGTCCTCGATGCTCATCACCCACCTCCCGCGAAAGATTGGCGGATTCCCGGAGAGACCACGGAATCAAAGCCGGATCGTGAACGGTTGACAGAATGCCGGCGAACCCGTTCGCCGGCGGGGCTAGCAAGGCGAGTCAGTCCGACGGCCGGGGGCGGGTCGAGCCGCTGATCCAGGTGCCGATCAGCTCGCCGGCGACGGCGCGCTCGATGTTGCCCTCTTTTTTGAAGTTAAACACCAGGATCGGCAGTTTGTTGTCGAGGCACATGCCGATGGCGGTCATGTCCATGACCTTGAGCTGGTCTTTCATGACCTGTTCGTAGGTCAGGTGTTCATAGAGGAGCGCGTGGGGGTTTTTCTCGGGGTCGGCCGAGTAGACGCCGTCGACGCGGGTGGCCTTCATGAGGACGTCGGCGCCGAGCTCCTTGCCGCGCATGGCGGCGGCGGTGTCGGTGGTGACGAAGGGGCTTCCGGTGCCGGTGGCCAGGACCACGATTCGGCCCTTGTCGAGGTGCGACATGGCGCGGCGGCGGATGAACGGCTCGGCGATTTCGTCCATGCGGATGCTGGTCAAGAGCCGGGCCTCGCAGCCCATGCTCTCGAGGGCGTTGGTGAGCGCCAGGCCGTTGATGACCGTGGCGGTCATGCCCATATAATGGGCCGTCGCTTCCTTGATGACGTCCGAGCCCCGGCTGAGCTGCGCCCCCCGCAGGATGTTGCCGCCGCCGACCACGATCGCGAGCTGGACGCCCTGCCTGGCGATCCGGGCCGTCTGGCGGGCGATCCGACTGACCTCGTCGACGCTGATGCCCCCCTCGCCGGGCCGGCAAAAGCTCTCGCCCGAGAGCTTGAGCAAGACCCGGCGAAAGACGGGCTTCCCGATCGTGCTGGTGTTGTCCATGTGAAGCGAGCCCTTGTGGAGCGCTGGATTCGTTTGGGGGCTCGCGCCTTGAAAGCTCGACGCGAAGGCCCCCCTCGGGAGCGTATTCCTAGCGATTTTCGCCGACGATGAACCGGGCGAAGCGGGCGACCGAGATATTCTCGCCGGTCCGCGCGTTGACGGCCAGGATGACCTCCTTGACCGAGCGTGCGTCGTCCTTGACGTAGTTCTGGTCGAGGAGCGCGATCTCGGCGTACCAGGCGTTCAACTTGCCGTCGGCGATCTTTTCCTGGATGTTGGCCGGCTTGTCGGCGACCTGGGACATGAAGATGCGTTTTTGCTCCTGGACGACGTCGGCGGGGACGTCTTCCCTGCGGACGTAGAGCGGGTTGGCGGCCATGACGTGGACGGCCAGATCCTTGGCGAGCTGTTTGAATTCGTCGTTGCGGGCGACGAAATCGGTTTCGCAGTTGAGCTCGATGAGGACGCCTGATTTGGCGTCGTGATGGATATAGACCTCGACGCGGCCGGCCTTGGCGACGCGGCCTGCGCGGAGCTCGGCGTTCTTGAGGCCCCGTTCCTTGGCGAGGGTTTCGGCCTTCTTGAGATCGCCGTCGGCTTCGATCAGGAGCTTCTTGCACTCCATGAGCGCCAGCCCGGTTTTCTTACGGAATTCATTCACGACGCTCGCCGAGATCTCGGCCATCGGATTCGACTCCTCTTTTGTCTGCCACGAAATCCTTGACATCGAACATGGGTCGGCCCGTTGGGGCCGCCGCGGCCTGGGATGAGCGGGGGACTCGCGTCCCCACTCGCGGCGAAATAGACCCGTTGATTCTGACGAACCTGAGGTTCCTGGGGCGAAAGTCGGCGCGGCGATTGCTCGCCGCGGGAATTGATTCTAATCGGAACCGGTGGACAGCGTCGACACGAGCGCTCGGATGGGGCGGTTGAGCCCTTGTCCGCGTGCGCTGGTTGACGCGCTGGTCGATCGCGGGGCGATCACCCAGGTTTGACCGGGCCTACTCCGCGGCGGCCGGGGCGGCTTCTGGCGCCGCGGCCTCGGCTTCGGGTGCGAGCTCGGCCACGGGCTCGGGGGCCGCTTCGGGTTCGGCGGCGGCTTCGGGTTCGGCGGGCGCTGGGCCGGGCGCGGGGCGTGCCTTGACCGCGCCTCGAATGCCGTCCGACCGTGCGGGCCCGGGGCCCTGGCCGCCGCCGCGACGGCGGTCGCCGCCTCGCCCGGGGGCGGGCTCGGCTGATGGGGGAGGCTCGGCCGGCGCGGACGCCTTGCCCTCGATGATCGCGTCCGTCAGCTTCGCGAGCAAGAGCTCGATCGACCGCATGCTGTCGTCGTTGCCGGGGATCGGCAGGTCGACCACGTCGGGATCGCAATCCGTGTCCAGGAGCGCGACGACCTTGATGCCCAGCTTGCGGGCTTCGGCCACGGCGATATGCTCGCGGCGGGGATCGATCACGAAAAGCGCCTCGGGCAGCCGGGTCATGTGCCGGATGCCGCTCAGGTTGCGCTCCATCTTCCGCCGCTCGCGATTGAGCGTCGAGATCATCTTTTTCGAGTAGCTGAGCGCCTGCTCGCCGTCCAGGGTCGCCTCGAGCTCTTCGAGCCGCTGCAGCCGGCTGCGGATGGTCCGGAAATTGGTGAGGGTGCCGCCCAGCCAGCGTTCCGTGACATAGGGCATGCCCGACTTGGCGCAGTTTTCAACGATGGTCTCGGCCGCCTGCCGCTTGGTGCCGACGAACAGGATCAGCCCGTTCGAGGATGCGACCCGCTGGAAGAACTTGATCCCACGCAGGAGGCCGCGGACCGTTTCCTTGAGGTCGATGATGTGAATCAAATTGCGTTTGCCGTAGATGTACGGCTTCATCTTCGGGTTCCACCGGCTGGCCCGGTGACCATAGTGCACTCCAGCGTCGATCAGATCCTTGACGACAAGCGACACAGGCAAACTCCCCTCGGGAAATCTCGCGACGAATCCAGCCGCAATCTTCGAGCGAAAGGCCCGAAGCGGCTTTGTTAAACCTTGATTGGGATCTTGGAACCCGGAACCACGAGTCCATAAGCTAGCGGAAGCGAGCCTGCGCGTCAAATCGAGGCGGGCTCGCTGGCGACGGTTGCCCTGTGCGCAAGGAAACGCCCGATGTCGAAGGACTGCGACGCGGGCAAGTCGTACGGCTAGACGGTGCGCGCGAAGCGCGCGATCGATCCGCGTCGGTTTCCGGCCCAGCCGCGGGCGACCAGGAAGTTCGCACGGGAGTCCAAGGGGCGTACTTCGGTAGAGCGTGTTAACGCGCGTTTCAAGCTGTTTTGGGGTGTGGATGACGGCAATTTGTCGGGCTCACGGCGGTTCGTGGCCCAAACGGGAGTGGTGCTGGTCGTGCAGGCGGCCCTCGCGACGCTTGCCTCTACGCCTCGCCCATGAGGGGACGCTCAGCAAGGCGTCGCTCAGACCGATCGCCGAGGCGCTTCATGCCAGGGCGACTCCCGAGACCCTGGCGCCTCAGGCCAGGGCGACCCCAAAGGCGATCGCGGTCCGAGGGCCCGAAATCGGCCTTCAGAGGCTTCGACGGCAATCGCGTTGCGCGCGGAGGGGGCGAAAAAAAGAGCCAGAGTACGCGGGATTCGCTCATTTCAGCCATTCAGAAGCGCCGAGCGGGGGGAAAGGGCTGCCAAAGATCGATGCCTGCACGTGGAGTCGAAAGGACAACGCAACGATCTCCGCTCGCCGGCCATGGGATGCGCGGTCGGTAGTTGTGTGCCCGTGCCAGTCAGTCTTGGGAGGCGAACTGCCGCCCGATGTGGGAGGCGAAGCGCCACTGGAGGTCGGGGGTTGGTTGCCATGGCCGATCGCGCTGTGGGTGGCGCCGCGCGAGCGGGAGTCGATTCCCGAGGATGTTGTGGGTTCGGTGCTCGACGCGGTTCCCGCGGCCAGCCCCAGGACTGCGGCCAGCACCGCGCCGCCGCCCGACCCTTCGCTGCCGACCAGGGTCGGGGTCGTGATGTCCGTCGGGTTTCGGCCGGGGCCGCCAGCGTCGCCGCGGGGTCGGGCAATGCACGGCCGTGTACGCAAAGGTGTGCGTGGCCTACGTTGCTCCCTTATGCTCCCTTATATATGTAATTGGATTGGTCGAACATATTCGAGGTCTATCAAGAGACGGGACGGTCCAGTCTCAGAGAGGCTCGCTCCACGACCCGCCTGAGTACTCAAAGTAGTGAGTGTTCCCGAAGGCATCGATCGCAATGACCCAAGTACTCGAGATCGCGGCGATCGAAACGATATCGCTGCCGAACGAGCTCACAATGCCTGACCATGATGAGCCCGAGTACGCCAGATCCGTGATGTTTCCAGCGGAGTTGATCACGTAAAGCGAGGGGTAGTTGTTCGTGCTCTGCGCTGGTTCCGCCGAGGAGATCGCGATGATCGCGGCGCCAAAGGAGGGCCCTATCGGGGCGAGCGTGGTCGAGAAGCTGTACTCAAAGGCGGTGACGACCCCCGTCGGTTCCAGGGCGAAAACGGAAGGGTAGCTGTTGGTGTTCGTCGATTCCGCGGCCCCGGCGATGCCCGTGTACACGTCCCCGGTCGAAGACTGCGCGATGGAATTGAACCCCCCGCCCGCGTAAAGAAGGTCGTAGATCGCTCCCCCTGCGTTTAACGCGAACACCGACGGATAGCCGCCCGTCTGGCTTGAGGGGGGCACCCCTGAAATCGCGGTGACGAAGCCACTGGTTGTTGAACTACCAGTTCCCGCGATCACGGACATTGAGGCGCCTGTCTCCAAGATGTCGTAAAGGTTTCCGAAACTATTGACCGCGAATACGGAGTGTCCGTCCGGTGAACCCCATCTTCAAGCCGGCCGGTCGGTGTGCGATCATGTCGGGGCGCGGTCTGGATTCGGCTTCAGAGCCGCGTAAACGCGAACGCCCCGCGCCGGTCCAGGGCGGGGGCGATCCTTCAGGGTGCGCAGCCGCGCCTCTCTTGGATGAAGCGACGGCCAAGTACCGTGCGGGGCAC
>DAIDHE010000305.1 GCA_027459775.1 Planctomycetales bacterium
GTGATTCTTACGTTTCACGCTCCTGATCGTCGAGCCCTTTGCGATCCTGGACGTCGAGCACGTAGACCACGGCTGCTTCCAGGTCGTCCTCATTGTTGATCCATCGACAGCTCCCGCCTTCCGTCCAGAATTCCGTACGACTCTCGTCCGAGGCATGCAAGACGCGAGTGCACCAGGCCTTGAACTCGTTGCGAACCCGGTTGGGATCTCGGCCGGTGGCTGTCACAATGACGTGAACATGATTGCTCCGTGCATTAACGGCGTGTAGTGCCCAGCCGCGAACGAGGCAGTGGCGGCGGATTGTTTCCTCGACGAGCGGGCGTTGTTCGACGGCAAGGTGGAATTCGGCCTCGTTCATGCGGGATCTCGCGAGCTCCTCGAGGGCCTGGTTTGGAGGATGCACTCGACGGTCGCGCTTTCGCCGCGATCCGCGTTGGTCGCCTGGAAGCCAGGTTCCATAGGTGGTCCAGGTCAGGAAGAAGGCCAACGGATCACCGGTGTTAAACGGTCGGCTGGAGGTCATTGGTCAAATGTGGTTTGTCAACCATCCGTCGCGGGTGGTCGAAGGAAGAATGGTTTCTACCCTCGCTTGCGCTTCGGGCTTGTATGATGACGCGCCGCACGGTGCCGGAATACAAGCCCGATGCGCGAGCGAGGGGTCAGGGCAAATCCTCAGACAAGCCCGATGCGCGAGCGAGGGGTCAGGGCAACGCAGGCGTGACCCTCGCTCGCGCTTCGGGCTCGTATTCCGACAACCGCGACGGCTCGAAATACAAGCTCGACGCGCCCGCGAGTGCGTTCCGGGGGAAAGCGATTTGCTCGCTCGCGCTCGTCGTATGCACGAGTGTGCGAGACTGCTCGATCAGGGCGATTCTGATCCAAGGCCGAACCCCAATTCCGAGCTGTGACAAAGCACTCGCGAGCGACCCCGGGCTTTCCAAACTGGGCCAAGAGGCGGGCTCGGACGGCCCAGAAGAAGAAAAGAAGGTAAAACCGCGACGATGGACTCCGCGGTGTCAAGTGAGTTTCTCTCGGTCTTGACCGCGCTTTTCGCGCCTTGATGAATACGGGTTGTTGACGAGGGTCTGGACTGGCCGGCTCCAATCCCGGCCGACTGTCATATCATCTTGGCCAACGCTCGTTCGACTTGAGCGAGCATCGGGCCGAGGTAGGTCTGATCCATCGCAAAGGCCCCTGAAAGCACGGGACGGTAGGCGCCCAGGCCTCCGAATTGATAATCGACCCGGACCGAGCCATGACATCCTCGCATCCGCTCCCGGCCCCGTGCCAGTGGTTCTTCCGATCGCCTCCGCGCTTGACCTCCGAGCCGCGGCACGATTCGACCTGTTCCTCCGCGCCATCCTGACCCGCGCCGCGGAAGAATCACCGGTTGGATTCGAGGGAGGCTTGAAAGGTGGGTTGGACCGGGCAGGGGAATGTCAGCTCGAACGATCTGGCGCTAGGCTCGGCCAGGCCGCGGCGTCCTTGGCCAGGTGCGCGGCCAGGCCGTCGAGAATGTTACCCCAGCCTTCACGCGTGCTCTCGAGCCACTCGGCGGGAACGCCGTCGTTGGTCAGCGTCAATTCGCATCCCGTGGGCAGGGGTTTGAGCTCGATCGTGACCCGCGTCATCTCGGCCGAGAACTTCGGCACTCCAAAAGTGAAGACCAGCCGCCGCGGGCGGTCGATCTCGAGGTACGTGCCCACGTGCTCGACATCCTCGCGCTCGCGGCGAATGATGCTGAAGGTGCCGCCGACGCGGGCGTCGATCGTCACGCGCACCATCGTTCCCGTCGGCGTGACGAACAGGAATTCGCCCGCCTTGGCGGGATCGAGCCAGGCGTCAAAAACACGCTCGATCGCGAAATCGAAACGGCGTGTGATGATCAGCGTTCCGGGGTTCTCGGCGGTCATCGCGGTTTTCCTTTGTGATCGGGTTCTTGAGTCGCCGCGGCATCCTCGGCCTTGAGCAGTTCGTCGAGTGCGTCAAGGCTTGTGGTCCAGAAGGCACGCGACTTGTCGATCCACTCCGAGACTTCCTTGAGGGGTTTCGCATTGAACGACACGAGGTGTTCGCGCCAGATCCGACGGCGACTCACCAGGCCGGCTCGCTCGAGGACGCGGATGTGCCTGGACACCGCGCTCAGCGACATGGCGAAGGGCTCGGCGAGCTCCGTGACGCGCGACTCCGCGTGCATCACGCGCTCGAGTATCGCCCGGCGCACCGGGTGAGCCAGAGCGGTGAGCGTGAGATCGAAGCGCGGCTGTCTGTCATTCAACGTCATGGTCTAATGATGAGGGGTCGGAACATCGCCGTCAAGAAGTGGCGGGCGGGAACCGCTTGGTGGTTCCTCGAATCGGCCGTCTTCGATCCCACACGGGGCCGAAGTCGATCTGGCTTTTCCGCACGGGAACGGCGAACATGAGGGTGTGCTTTGTCGAGCGGCCCTAGCTCAACGGCAGAGCAGGGGACTCATCACGAAAAGGTGGCGGCGAGGGGCGACCCTCGATCGCGATCCGGGTGAATTGCGGGAAACCTAAATCGAGGGCCGAGACGATCGAGAGCCCAGGCCGCCAATCATGGCGGTCGCGGTTCGCGGACGGTCTTTGCCTCGACACGGCAATCCGCAGCCTAGCCTGGCTGGGCAGAGGTCGCCAGGACGGTTCAGAGACTAGCGGGGTGAGTCCCAACAATAACCCCCGCCGCGAGCGCCCGGCCTCCACGCGAGCGGGAGACGGCGAGCTGTGTTCCTATGAACACGGCCGACGAGGAACGCCCCGGGGAGGGTGAGATAGTCCAAGCCTCGCGGAAACGCGAGGGCTCTTGAATCCCTTGGTTGCAGGTTCGAATCCTGCGGGCCGCACTGATTGCTTGCTTTCGATCGAGCCCGAGCCAGAGCGAACGGCGTGGGCCCTTGATCGCCCGGCCGCCCAGTCCAGCCGGAGTCCACCGCCGATGTCCGACCTCGATCCCATCCCCTTCGCCGATTCCCTTGACGAGCCGGCGCATGGGGACGCCCTGCGCTTGCCCCTGGTGGAACCGGGGCAAACGGGCGAGAGCCCCGCCCGCGCTCCTGGCGAGGGCAAGGTCGCCGGCGTCGTCCTGGCACTGGCGCTGGCGGCGCTCCATGGATTCTTGATCTGGCAGGGGCTCGGCGGCTTGCACGGCATCCAGGGTGAATACCCGCCATGGCGCGACGACCATCCCCTTTATTACCACAGCGCGCTCGTCACCCGGACCTTCCTGCACGAATCGTGGACCACGGCCGGCTACGACCCCGCCTTCATGGCGGGGTATATGAAAAGCGCGGTCTTTCCGTCGTCGTCGACCTTGCCCGAGGTGGTGTTCGCCCTCTTTCCCGATGCCCGGCCGGCGCTCGTCTATAAGCTGTATGTTCTCATCTCCGCGGCCCTCGCGCCCTTACTGGTCGCGGCGGCGTGCGGCTTTTGGCGCGTGCCCGCGCGGGGCGCGGGCTTCGCGACGGCCCTCTATTTGATTTACGTCTGGTCCGACTTCCCCATCAACTACGTCGGCTTCGGGATGATCCCCTATTTTCTGGGCATCCCGCTGGGACTGTTCGGACTGGGAGCGTTCGTTGTCTATCTCGAGGGTGGAGGATTCGGGCGCTGGCTGCTGGCGGTCGTCGCCCTTGCGGCGGCGTTCCTGGTGCACCTGACCTCGGCGATGGTGGTCGCGCCGGCGGCGGCGCTGGCGTATCTGGCCGCGTGGCGCGGGTGGGGCCGGGGTCCGGGGCGACGGGGGTCGAAGCACGGGAGAATCGCCTGGCATCTCTCGATCGGGCTGATTCCCGTGGTGGTGCTCGCGGCCAATGCGTTCTGGTGGCTGCCGGGGGTGATGCTGGCCTCGACCAAGGGGGCGAGCGATTTCGCCTTTGTCCATCCCGAGGGCGCCGTGCGGCGGATCGGGCAGATCATGACCAGCGAGTCGCCCATCGAGGCGGTGCTCCTGGCCGTCGGGGTTCCAGGGCTCTTCTTGCTGGTCCGGCGGCTGGGCGCTCGGGGGCTGGGATTGGTGGGGTTCGTGGCGGCGGGGTTTTGCTGGGGCTATCTGGCGGGATCCACGCGCGGGCTCGATTTTTTGCAGCCTGGGCGGCACACCTATGCGTTCTTCACGGGGCTGGCGATCGCCGGGGGCGTGGCCGTCGACCAGGTTCTCAGGCGTACCGCGGGCGCTCCCTGGGGCGTTGACCGGCTCGATCGCTGGGTGCTCGCCGGGGGGGTGATCCTCTTGGCGAGGGTGGTCGGTTACCCGCTCGTGGAGTCGGTCCGGATCCGCGTCCTGACGCCAGAGCCGTTTCTCTCGAGCCGGCCTTCGACCCGCTTGACGTGGGTCGTGGAACGAGTGAAAAAGCATGTAAAGCCCGGGGAGCGAGTGCTTTACGAGGAGAGCGGGTTCGATTCGCCGGATGCCCCGGACCCGTTCCAGCGGGGGCGTTTCAGCGGCCTGTTGCCCGATCGAACTGGCGTCGAGGTTCTGGGCGGGCCGTATCTGCACGCCTCGCTCACGACCAACTTCACCCAGTTCGGGGAGGGCAAGCTGTTTGGCAAGCGCGACTGGACTCGCGCGGATTTTGAGCGTTATGCCCGGATCTATGGGCCCGAGGCGATCCTGTGCCATAGCCCCCGCGCCCGCCGTTTCTGCAAGGACAATCCCGACTTGATTCAAGTCCTGGACGACGACGGACGACTCATGATCGGGCGGGTGCTGGGCTTTCAGGGTAAATGCATTGAGGGGACGGCGGTCATCGAGGCCAGGCCTGGGCGGATTCTCTTGCATGAGATCGTCCCCGGACTTGACGGAACGATTCTGCTGCGGTATCACTCCGCCCCGGGTTTAACCACCCGACCGTCGGTCGCATGGACGTCGGAGCGTCAAGAGGACGATCCAGCGCCCTTTCTTCGAGTGCGACCACCGGCTGGTGCGCGAGAGCTGGAGATCAGCTCGAGCGGCGTCGGCTGGCGATAAGGGATCCGCGATCGCGCCTGGCCGAGAGGGCCACGATCGCCGGCGTGGATGAACCGCGCCAGTTTGGCTCTCTCCAGGGAAGGGGTAAGTCGTGGCCGCGATCGACGCCGAACCCAGCGAGCTCTCCAAGCTCGAACGTCTTTCGGGCCGATCCTTCTGGATCCTATGGTCGATCATCGTGGTGATCGCCGCCCTGTTCTATTACGGCAAGGCCGCCGAGGAGCGGAGCGCCTTCGTGCGCTGGCGCCCGCAGGTGCTCAAGTTCTGGAAGGGCGTGAACATCTATGACAAGATGAATTTTCCCACGCCTCCCATCATGCCGATCACGCTCTACCCGCTCATGAAGCTGCCCACCTTGACAGGGGCCATGTGCTGGTTCGCGATCAAGGTCGCGCTCACCTCGCTCACGCTGCTCCTCTGCCTGGAAATCGTCAAGCCGCCGGGCCGGCCGTTTCCGCCGGTCTTTCGCTCGCTGGTGTTGCTCCTCAGTTTGCGGCCGATTCTGGGCGATCTTCATCACGGCAACAACAACCTGGTGATCCTGTTCCTGGTCATGGGCATGTTCGCGGCCTGGCGCTACGGCCGCGACCGGACCGCCGGGATGTTGCTCGCGCTGGCGACGGCCTACAAGGTGACCCCGGCGCTCTTTTTCGTCTATTTCGCGTACAAGCGCCAGTGGCGCACGCTGGGATATGGGCTGTTGGGCCTGGGGATCTTTCTCTTGATCGCCCCCAGCATGGTGATCGGGCCGGCGTTCAACGGCGAGTGCCTGGGCACGTGGTGGAATCATATGATCACACCATTTGTGCTCAAGGGGGCGACCAGCTCGCAGGAGATGAACCAGTCGTTCTCGGGGGTGATCTCGCGGCTGTTCACCGAGCTCACGCCGGGGCCGGGGCGGTATCAGGTGCATTTCGACTTGAACGTCGCGTCGTGGCCGCCCTGGGTGGTGAGCTGGCTGATCAAGGGGCTCGCCGTCGTGATGGTCGGCATGCTGGCCCTCTTTTGCCGGACGCCCACCGCCAATCGCAAGGATCCGCGGATTCTGGGCGAGATCGCGCTCGTGGTGCTGACCATGCTGTTCGTGTCCGAGAGGAGCTGGAAGCACCATTACGTGACGGTGCTGATCCCGTATACGTATCTGGTCGGCGAGTTTTTCTCGACGCGGCTGGGGTCGCGGGGCCGGGCCTTCATGGCCGGTTCGTGGGCCGTCTCGTTTCTCTTGATGGCTTCGACCTCGACCGACATCGGGGGGCTCTTTGGCGAAGGTCAGGCGCACGAGATCGCCCAGGGCTATGGGGCGTTTCTCTGGGCCGGCCTGGTGCTTTACGGGGTGGTCGCCTGGCGGGTCTGGGCGCGCCGAAACGAGCCCCAGACTCTCGACGAGCCGCTCGCGGTCTTGCGCGGGCCGCATCATCTCGAAATCGCGCGCGGCGCGATCGCACGCTAGCATGCGTCCAGGTCTCGGAGGCGCGTGTTTTCCCGTCATGTCGTTCTGTCTCGGCTGAGTGATGGTTTTTTGTCGGACCGATCCGCCCTGGGGGCCGAATCGCCGGCCTCGATCCCGAGGAAATCGGTCTGGGCCATTTGTTTTCTGGCGTGGGTTAACCGGTTTTAACGATAATAGTGAAGTGCTGGATCGGGGCGACCAGGAGGGTCGTCCGTTCCTGGTGGAAATTCGGGGGTCGATCCTGGTGATCGGCCGATTCGCTCCATCTCGCCCGGTCGATGGCCAAGGAGGGCCAATGAAAACGTCCCACACCTCTCGCCCTGTTCGGCGTCGATTGAACCCCGTTCCCGAGTTGCTGGAAGAACGCGTGGTGATGAGCGCTGGCCAGGGGAGCACGTTCGCGATCATGCCCGGCGCGGTCACCACGGCCGGGCAGGTCTCGACGCTCGATTTCAGCATCAATCCCACGCTGTTCACCGGAACCCGGCACGGCAAGATCGAGATCGGCATCGACGTGGCTTCGGCCACGCCGACCAACTCCACGGGTTCGATGCCGGCGTCGATCGTGAAGCCGGAGATCATGTCTCTGGCGAGTGCGAACGGCCACCTGATCCGGGTTCAGCACACCCAGTACGACCACAAAATCGCCAAGACCAACCATCTGGGTAAAGCACCCACATCGGCGGTGATCGTCGACTTGAAGGTGCCCAAGGCGGGCATGCCGGCCGCGAACTATTCAGTTCAGATCAAGGGCTTGCAGGGGACGGTCGGCCAGTACCTGGTCGGGTTTTATCTTCCCGGCGATGTCGCGGGAACCGGGACGGTCACCAAGAGCGACATGCAAACGATCAAGAGCGACCGGGGGATGACGGCGAGCAGTCCCAACTACAGTTTTGACGCCGACGTCAACCGCAACGGCGTGATCAACGGCGCGGACCTCTCGATCGCCAAGCAAAACCTGGGTGCGTCGACCAAGGTCAGCCCGGTGATCTCGGTGAATCTCGACCCGGCGTCCGATCCGGGGCTCAATCGCCAGACGAGCCTGAGCGTCGTCCACTTCGCGGGCCAGGCGACGCCTGGGGCCGCGATCACGTTCGTCGATCAGAGCGGCGGGGCGAGCGTCTCGACCACCGCGGGCGCGAACGGCGACTACTCGATCATGGTCCCGCTGGTCTCCGGTTCGAACACCTTCCAGGTGACGACCCACGACGGGTTTGGCCAGTCGATTTCGGGTGCGATTTCGCCGGTGGTTTACTCGCCCCCGGCGTCGTGATCGCGGATTGTGTTTTCGCGAGGGGCCGGCGCGTCCGATGGGCTTGCCGGCCCCTTTTTTTCGTTTTGTTCGCGCGCCCGAAGGTGGGCCACGGCGTGAAGGACGGCCGTGTTGACCACGGGGTCGGGGTCGTTGCGATGCGCGCGCAGGGCGGCGAGCGCCTCGGGCGTGGCGATCCGGCCGAGGGCCCAGGCGGCCGAGGCCCGGATCGTGGGGTGCTCGCTTGTTGAATCGAGCAGCTCCGCGAGTGGGCGGGCGGCTTCCGCCACCCGGGCTTGGCCCAGGATCAGGGCCGCGTTTCGCACGAGGCCCCTGCGCCTGGTGCGCTCGAGGGCCGAATCGGCCAGCAGCGAGCGCCAGCGGGCGGGGTCAAGCGTTAGCCATTCGATCAGATCGGGCTCGATCCATTCGGGCCTGGGCTCGAGCTCGGGTTCGCGCAGCCGGGCGGCCTTGCGATTCCAGGGGCAGACCTCCTGGCAGATGTCGCAGCCGAACGCCCAGCCGTGGAGGGCCTCCGCCGCCTGGTCGGGGATCACTCCCTTGTGCTCGATGGTCCAGTAGCTGATGCACCGCCGGGCGTCGAGCTCGTAGGGGCCGGCGAACGCCTGGGTCGGGCAGGCGTCGAGACAGCGCGTGCAGGTGCCGCAGTGGTTGACGTGGTGAGGCGCGTCGTAGGCGAGCTCGAGATCGACCAGGATCGCGCCCAGGAAGGTATAACTGCCCAGCCGGCGATTGATGAGCATCGTGTTCTTGGCGATCCAGCCCAGGCCGGCCGCCTGGGCGAAGTCGCGCTCGAGGAGCGGGGCGGTGTCGACGACGACGCGGCCGCGGAGCTGGGGCGCCTCGCTCTTGAGCCAGTCGAGCAGCCGCCCGAGCTTTTCGCGCAGCACCTGGTGATAATCGCGGCCTTGTGCGTAGCGGGCGATCTTGCCGCGCGCAGGCTCGGATCCGGCCCTGGTTGGCGGCTCGTCCTTTGCGCGATAGACCAGGCTCGCGACCACGACGGAGCGAGCGCCCTCGAGCACGCGCCCGGGGTCGGCGCGATTGGCGGGCTCGCGCTCCATGTAGGCCATGCCGGCGGCGCGGCCTTGTTTGAGCCAGTGCAGATAGTTCTCGTGCCCCGCCGGCTGCGCGGCCGGCGCGACGCCCACGGCGTCCAGCCCGATTCGCGCGCCCTCGGTTCGCAGCCGGTCGGTCAGTTCCACGGGCGACATCGAGCGCTCCTGGGCCCTCAGGCGGGCCGCCGCTCGAGGGCCGACGAGTCCTTGACCCCCAGGTTTTCGTAGATTTGCCGGGTCGCGTCCGAGCGATTGAGCGTATAAAAATGAATACCGCGCACTTGATTATCAAGCAGGTCGCGGCATTGCTCGGTGGCCCAGTGAACGCCGACCTTGGCGACGGCGGCGGGGTCTTTGTCGCAGCGGTCGATCGCGCGCAAAAGTCGCGCCGGCACACGGGCGCCCAGGGCGAGCTCGGCGATCCGGGCGAGGTTCTCGATCGAGGTGATCGGCATGATCCCGGCGATGATCGGAACGCGCACCCCGGCGAGATCGCAGCGCTCGCGGAAATCGTAGAAGTCGGCGTTGTTAAAGAAGAGCTGGGTGCAGAGATAATCCGCGCCGGCGTCGACCTTTTGCTTGAGGTGGTCCATCTCCTTGAGCCTGTTGGGGGTGGCGGGATGTCCCTCGGGGAAGCCGGCGACGCCGATGCCGAACCCACGGGGGCGGCCGGCGTCGCGCTCGCGGATGAAGCGCACCAGGTCTGATGCGTGCTGGAAGGCGTCTTGCGCACGGTCGTAGGCTTCCATGCCGCGGGGCGGGTCGCCGGCCAGAGCCAGGATGTTCTCGATCCCGGCCGCCTGGTAGCGGTCGAGAATGCCCTCGATGTCGGCGCGGGTGTGGCATACGCAGGTCAGGTGCGAAATCGCGGTGAGCGACGTCTCGCGCTGAATCCGCACGGTCAGGTCAAAGGTCCGCTCCCGCGTCGAGCCCCCCGCGCCATAGGTGACGGAGACGAAAGAGGGCGCCAGGGTCTGAAGCTGCGCGATCGTGGTGAACAGGTCGTTCGAGGCCTTGTCGCTTTTGGGCGGGAAGAACTCGAAGCTGAACGTCGTGGCCCGCTCGCGAAAGATGTCCTGGATGTGCATCGAGTCTTGAGACTCCTCATGGGATGAAAGCTGAGAACGAGCCCTCGCCGCTTGGGCCTTGGGCTGGGATCTAGACGTCGAGTGGGGCCTGCGACCGGCGCTTCGCCGTTCGTTTGGCGGTTGGTTTCGCGGCGGTGACGCCGATTTTTGGGCAGATGGTCTCGAGCGCGCACGCCTGGCAGCGCGGGCGGCGCGCCAGGCAAACGCGGCGACCGTGCTGAATCAGGCGGTGGCTGAGGTTGATCCACTCACGCTGGGGAACCACGGCCTGGAGGTCGACCTCGATCCGTTCCGGCGTCGTGTTCGTTGAAAGGCCCAGGCGCCTGGCCAGGCGCTTGACGTGGGTGTCGACCACGACCCCCGAGGGGATTCCAAAAGCCGTCCCGAGCACGACGTTGGCCGTCTTGCGCCCGACCCCCCCGAGCGCGACCAGATCCTCAAGCCGCCGCGGGATCTCGCCGCGGTGCCGCTCGACCACGCGCTGGGCCATCGCGAGCAAATTGCGGGCCTTGGCTCGAAAGAAACCGGTCGAGCGGATGAGCTCCTCGAGTTCGGACGGGTTCGCCTGGGCCAGTCGGTTCGCGTCCGGATAGCGGCGGAAGAGCTCGGGCGTGGTCAGGTTGACTCGCGCGTCGGTGCACTGGGCCGACAGGATGGTCGCGACCAGGAGTTCGTAGGGATTCCGATGCTCGAGCGCGCAGCGGACTTCGGGGTACGCGCGTTTGAGCCCCGCGAGGACGCGCTTCGCGTGCTTCCTGGGATCGGTCGAGGCCGGGTCTGGTTGTTTCATGGGGTCGGTCGCGCGGTCGTGCCAGGGGGGGTCCGAGGCCGGGGCGGCTTGTCGACCCTGGAATCGATACTACAATGTGCCAGAGTACGGCGATCCTGACAACCGGCGTAGGGATCTTCCGGCGACCGCCCGATCGCTTGGAATCGCCTTCGCCGCCCCGCGGCGGTGGTCGGTCGGTTACTGGGCATGGTGGTGGGCTTTCACTCTCGCGGCGCAATCGCCGGGCGGCTCGATGGATTATCATCTCGACATCCCCAACTTCTCAAACCGTTGCCGATTATTTCCTCTGCCAGGGTTGGTCTTGCTCCCCCACGCTCTGCTTCCCTTGCACATTTTCGAGTCCCGTTATCGCCAGATGACACGCGACGCCCTGGACGGCGATCAACTGATCGCGATGGTGCAGATTCGCCCAGCCCGCCCGGATTCACCCTGGACCGAGCCGGTTCCGATCATGGACGTCGCCTGCCTGGGTAGGATCGTCCGCCATGAACGCCTTCCGGATGGTCGATTCAATATTCTGTTGCTCGGCTGCAAGCGCCTTGGGCTCGTCCGCGAGTTTCCGACCGACAAGGACTACCGGGTCGCGGAGGCGCGTATCATCGAGGATGTGGAGACGCCGGAGCCCACGCCAGCCCGGCGGAGGGTGCTGATCGAGCGATTTCGCGCGGTCTGTGAACGACGACAGCCGCTCGACGTGGATCTGGTCCAACTGCTGGAGTCGCCGATCCGCCTGGGCTCTCTCGCCGACGTGATCGCCCATGCGCTTGGCCTGCCGCCCATGCTCAAGCAGGGCCTCCTGGCCGAGCCCTCCGTCGCCGCCCGTTTGACGGTCCTGGAATCGGTCCTCGAGCGACTGGTCGAGAAACCGCCATCACCCCCCGATTTTCCCCCCCCATTTAGCCTCAACTGAACCGTTCTCGGCCGTGAATCGAACGGCTCGCGGATCGTGCTGGGGTGATTCGACCCCGCCGGTTTCGCGGTTCGGACCGCTTGATTTTGCGGACGGCAAGGCATACAATAAACGAGCAATTAGGGCGGAAGTCAATGCTTTGTATAGACTTACACTTTCCGCAAGCGAGCTCTCGGCGGTTAGAGGGCGCGTGCTCCTCGGCCGTGATCGTCCCCTTAAGTTCGGTTGTCGAAAGGGTTCGTGGGGCGTGGCGAGTTTTGGCTTGTGGCAGGAATGATCGAACGCATGCCCACGAATTCACCGCTTGATCACCATGTCGGTCTTGGCCGACAGTCGCTCGTCGTCGGTTCCCCGGTCGTGGACGAGCTGGACGAGGCCGTCTCGCCGCCCCGGAGGTCGCCCGTGGATCACGAACGGATTCGCCGGGCGGTCCGCGAGATCCTGCTGGCCGTCGGCGAGGATCCCGAGCGCGAGGGCCTGCGCGACACCCCGGACCGCGTCGCGCGGATGTACGCCGAGGTTTTTCAGGGGCTCCATCAAGACCCCAAGACCCACCTTGCCAAGCTGTTCACGCAGAAATACGACGAGATGGTCCTGGTCAAGGACATCCGGCTCGTGAGCTTTTGCGAGCATCATCTCTTGCCGGTGGTGGGACGAGCGCACGTCGCCTATGTGCCCAACGGCAAGGTGGTGGGGCTTTCCAAGATCCCCCGCGTGGTCGACGTGCTGGCCAAGCGGCCTCAGTTGCAAGAGCGGCTCACCGAGGATCTGGCCGACCTGCTCGTGCGCGAGCTCGACGCCAAGGGGGTCGCCGTCGTGATCGAGGCCAGCCACAGTTGCATGACGATCCGGGGCGTGAGCAAGCCCGACAGCACCTTTGTGACAAGCGCGATGCGGGGCGTCTTCAAGGACCGGCTGGCGACGCGATCCGAGGTCATGTCGCTGATCTTCGGCGCCCGGGCGTAAAGAAAGTCGGGGGCCGCGAAGGACGCGAAGGACGCCAAGCCCGCGCCAACGCTCTGACCGCCGGGGCTCTTGAGAATACTGGTGACTCCAGCGCCCTGGGTTCGTGAGAACACACCATGGCGGCTTGATTGTCCGCGCGCGGGGGCGAGGACGAGATCAGCGCCTTTTAATAATCTCTTAAGGTGACCCTCGGTCCTCGGTCTGGACAATGGCGCGAGAAAGGTCACGACCATCATGGCGCGCATCCTCGTCGTTGAAGATCACAAGAAGCTGCTTCAGAGTCTCCGGCGGGGACTTGAGGAGGAGGGCTATGAGATCATCGCCGCGTCGACGGGCGAGGAGGGGTATTACCTGGCGACGACCGAATCGCCCGACGTCATGATCCTGGACCTGATGCTGCCGGGCCGGGGGGGGCCGCGGGTTCTTCGCGACCTGCGGAGCGGTGGGTTCGCCAAGCCCGTCCTGATCCTCACCGCTCGCGACACGATCGAGGATCGGGTCGCGGGGCTGGACGGCGGCGCGGACGACTATATGGTCAAGCCGTTTGCCTTCGCCGAGCTGGTGGCGCGGCTCAGGGCGCTGTTACGCCGCGACGCGGCCGGCCGCGAGATGTTCCTTCGGGCCGACGACCTCGAGATCGATCTGCTCGGCCGCCGCGTCGTGCGGGGGGGCGTGGAAATCGAGCTCACCCGTCGCGAGTACGAGTTGCTCGAATACATGGTCCGTCACAAGAACACGACCGTGACCCGCGAAATGATCAGCCGCGAGGTCTGGAAAGAACTCTCTGGGGCGCTCACGAACACGATCGACGTTTACATGAGCGTGCTGCGGAAAAAGGTGGAGCAGCCTGAGAAGAAGCAGCTCATCCACACGGTTCGAGGCGTCGGTTACGCCGTGAGGGACGGCGCATGAGGGGCATATCCATTCGCTGGCGACTGACGATCTGGTACGGGCTGGTGCTCGCGATCGTGCTCGGCGTTTTTGGGACCGCCGTCTACGTCGCGATGCGGCATGGATTGCTGGCCCGGATCGACCTGGGCTTGGGCGCCGAGCTCGACGAGCTCAGCGAGGACGTGCAGGCGGCCCAGGACTGGCCGAGGCTCTTCCGACAGCTCGAGCGACGGTTCGCCCGCCATGACGTCTACGAGTTTCAGCTTAGCCGCCTGGACGGCAAGCCGCTGTTCGTGAGCGCCGGCGTCAAGCCCTTCCATTTCCCGATCCCCGCGATCCCCGACTCGCTGAGACGGCTGGACTTCGAGAGCGTGACGCTCGGAACCACAAACATCGTCGTGAAAGGGCTGGGTTCCATGCGGATCACGACCGGGCTCGCGCCGGGGCCCGACGGCCCGCTGGTGGCGCAGGCGGCGACAAGGCTGGCGTCGATCGAGGGCGAGCTGGCCCAGTTGCTCGAGGTCTTGTTGCTCGCCGGCCCGCTCGCGCTGGGTTGCGCCCTGGGCGGCGGCTATCTGCTCGCCCGCAAGGCGCTCTCGCCCGTCGACCGCATGGTCCAGACCGCCGAGCGTATCACCGCGACCCGGCTCGACGAACGCATCGACGCCCCGCGCACGAACGACGAGATCGGCAGGCTGGCACGGACGCTCAACGGCATGATCGAGCGGCTCGAGCGGTCGTTCGAGGAGATCCGCCGGTTCACCGCCGACGCCGCCCACGAGCTGCGAACGCCCATCGCCGTCCTGCGCAACGAAGCCGAGGTCGCCCTGCGATCACCCCGCCCGCCCGAGCACTATCGCCGCGTGCTCGAGGACCAACTGGAAGAGCTGGCGCGGCTCTCGCGGCTGGCCGAGCGGTTGCTCTTTCTGTGCCGCGAGGACGCCGGGCTGGCGCCCCGGGCGCGCGCCCCGGTGGCGCTCGAGGAGGTCGTCCAGGACGTCGCCGAGCACATGCGGGTCGTCGCCGAGGAAAAGGGAGTGACGCTCGAGGCCGATCCGCTCATTCCGTGCCAGGTCCACGGCGACGAGGACCAGCTTCGCAGGTTGCTCTACAACCTGGTCGACAACGCGATCAAGTTCACTCCCGCGCGGGGCGTGGTGTCCATCGAGACCGCCTGCTCGGCCGGGCAGGCGCGGATCGTCGTCGCCGACACCGGCGCCGGCATCCCACCCGAACATCTACCCCACGTTTTCGAGCGGTTCTATCGCGTCGACCCGTCGCGCGGCCTGGACGCCGACGGCGCGGGCCTGGGTCTGGCGATCGCCCGGTCGATCGCGCTGGCCCATGGCGGAACGATCGAGATCGAGAGTCCACCCGGCGCGGGTGCCCGCGCCATCCTTTCGCTGCCGGAGCGGCCCTGAACCCCAGACGACCCCTTGCTAAACCCTCCGCCCGCGGGCGGACGACTCTCGAGAAAGGCAGTTCATCATGCGGCGCGTGGTTATGGTTCTGGCGGTGGGACTGACGGCGGCCTCCGTCGGCTGGGGGTGGTCGGAAGCCGGCCAAGACGCCGGCGCGGAGCGTGCGATCCGCGCGCTCGAGGGCCGGCTCGAGCGTGCGGTGGTTCAGGGAGACCGCTCGTTCTTCGAGCGCGTGCTCG
>DAIDHE010000339.1 GCA_027459775.1 Planctomycetales bacterium
GCTGAGCCCACTCGGCATCGGAAACGTCCGTGTCGTACCTGTTTCTGGCGTCCATGACGCCGCCATAACATCTTTTGCCATGGCTTTCTAGACGACCTCTGAGTCGTTCCTGACCGCGAGCCCAACCCCCATGTTCCATTCCTTGATCCTCGCATTGTCTTGCCTCCTCGTCGCGGCCCAAGAGCCCTCGGGCGCCAAGCTGGTCGTCCCGTTCGATTTCGAGTCCCGGTTCGACGACGGCGCTTACGGCCAGACCCTGGGCGACATGCTCTGGACCAAGATCAAGCGCGAGGGCCGCTTCGTGCTGCCTGAGTCGATGCAAGACGTCCGCGACTGGTGCGAGCGCACGAAGACGCGGCCAAACCCGGAGACGTCGCTGGAGGCGATGAAAAAGATCGTCGTCGACGAGCAGGCCGGCGACATCGGCGTCTGGGGCAAGATCGAGCGCGTGCAAGGGTTTGACACCGACGTCTACGACCTCTGGATCACCGTCGCCGATTTCTCCGCCAGGCCGATCAGGGTGCTCTACAAGAAGCAGGTCCGCACCAAGACGGTCAGTGAGATTCCTCATATCTACATCAAGGAAGCGCTTGACGCCCTGTACGGGAGATCGAGCGCACCCGCCGCCCCCGCGGTGGTCGATCCGGCGGTCGCCGTTCGCTGGAAGGGCGGTCCGAACCTGGTGAAGGGCGATTTCGAGACCGGCCGCGGCCATCCCGACGGCTGGGATCCCTTGCCGGCCGGCGTCTTTTGGCTTGCCGCGGCGAAGGTCAAGGGCGTGAAAGGGTCCGGCTCGCGCGTGCTCCGGTTCACCTTTGGCGAGGAGGTCGCCGGCACGACCGGCGTGCTTTATTACAGCGACGATTTCCCTCTCCAGCCCGGCGCGACCTATCGGTTTCAGTGTCGCTGGAAGAGCACCGGCTCGGCGGCGAAGGTGTTCATCAAGTGTTACGACGAGATCCCCGCCGGCATCAAGGAGGGCCTCGCACGCCGCGAGGTCTATCGCAGCCAGCAGAATCTTTCGGGAAGCCCTGGCGTCTGGAACGTACAGACCGAGGACTTCACCCCGGCCCATCCCCGGTTCACCCCGCGTTGGGGCCGCGTGATGCTTTACGGTTACTGGCCCGCCGGCACGGTCGAATGGGACGACGTCATGGTGAAGCTCGTCAAGCCAGCGCCCGCCGGATCGACCCCGGCAACGAAGTCGTCAGCCCCCCCCGCGCACGAGCGATAGTGGTCTGGCGCGAGCGGAGCCCTCCCTTCTGGGTGTACCCCGCGGCGCCTGTCCCCCCTGGGAGCGTGTGCGTCCCGCCCGCACGAATCCAAGCGGGCGAGACGCCCACGCTTCCAGGCCATGCGCTCCGATGTCGGGAGCTTGCCGTTTGACGATTCTTCGCGAACGCGGGCCGCGACCGACCTGGGAGCGCGGGCGTGGGGTGGTGAAAAGTTGCTTTTGACGGGCGTTTTCCTTGATGGCGGTTTGGTTGCGATTGTCAGGCCGCGGATCGACCCGTATCCGTTGGCCGGGTCCGGACCCTCACCCGGCCTTCGGCCACCCTCTCCCGGAGGGAGAGGGTCATGTGTTGATCCTTCTCCCCGCGGGAGAAGGTGCCGCGCAGCGGCGGATGAGGGAGGCCGTGGCAGGGAACCCGGCCGCCACGAAGCCCGATACGCGACGGCGCTCTTGATCTCGACCCATTCGCGAAACAAGACCCACGAGACGGCGTGCCCACGAAAACCATGGTCAAGATCAATTCTTCACGACCCCAGCGCGGGCGTCCCGCCCGCTGGAATCGATGTGGAGAAGGC
>DAIDHE010000345.1 GCA_027459775.1 Planctomycetales bacterium
ATGCCGTGCCCGCGCCCCCGACGCCCCAGGAAGCGCCCCCCGCGCCTCCTGCTCCCCAGGTTCCGGGTGCGAAGAAGACCTGATCTCGGTCGCGGCCTGAGCGCTCTCGGCCGCACGAACAATCCGCGAAACAATTGACCCCGACCGGTTCTCCGGCCGGGGTTTTTTGTCGCTCCAAATGACGGCGCATTTCGGTTGATGGACCGAACAACGGCTGGTTTGGTAAACGAAGACGGGTCGTCCCGCCTCGTTCGGCGGGACGACCCGATTCCAATGTGAGACTCGAGCCTCGGTCGCCGCTCAGTGCGTCTGGGGCGAGCCCGTGGGCTGGGCGACGGGGCGCTGCTGCGTGGTCATCACCGTCACCGGCGTCTGGTAGGGCACGCAGACCGCGACCTGCCGTTCCACGGTTTCCGTGACGGGCCGGCAGACGACCTGCTGGACCGTCTCGGTCTTGGTGTGCGGCACCATCTTGGTCACGCAGACGGGCACCGTCTCCTCGATCGGCTTGCGGACGATCCGGCAAACGGTCACGTCGTAGGGCTCCATCGTGATCTCGGTCTCGCAGCGGGTGACCTTGTAGGGGATCATGTCGACCTTGACCCGGGGAACCTGGACCGTATGGGAGACCGGGACGAACTTGGTCCGGGTCATCGTGACGTTGACGGTCTCGGGCCGGTAGCTCTTGACGGGCCGGGTCACGGCGACCTGCTGGTTGACGCACGTGACGACCTGGCGGTACGAGACGCATGTCGTGACCCCGCCGCACGCTCCGCAACCCCCGCCGCCGCACTTGTGACCGCACGAGTGGGCGCAGGTGACGACCGGGACCGTGGTTGTCACGGGAACCTTCTGGTTCACATAGCAGACCTTGGGTTCCATCACCACGTGCATCTTGGTGACCGGGACGGTTTCGGTCACGCACTGCGGGACCATGCAGGTCACGATCTTGTCGACGATCTCCGTCGAGCACGACGCATGGTAGAGCGTCCGCTCGACCATCTTGGTCGTCGGGACCGGCCGATAGCGCCGTTCGACGACGGTGGTCGGCTCGCAGACGTAGCGGGTGACTTTCTGGTTGACCGTCTCTTGCACCAGCTCGCAGTAGGTGATCGTCCGGGGCGTATTCACCACCTCCGAGACCATGCGGGTGACCGGAACCTTCACGGTCTGCATCTCGGTGCGATACTGCGTGACCATCGTGGTGACGGGAACCTGCACGCACTCGGTCGCTTGAGGCGTCGGCGCTTGCGCCGAGGGTGCGGCCGTTTGAGCGCGGACATTCCACGATCCCAGCGCCGCCAGCACGGACAATCCCAGCGCGGGCGCGTGTCGCCATCCTGTTCGAGGTTTCATCATTTGTGTTCTCCCAGTCCATTCAAGGTGCGAAACCAGTTGGAATCAACCATCGAACCTACCCAATCGTCAAACCCATGAAAAGACCTTGCAACCCATCAAGTCGTCGCATTCCAAACAAACATCGCATTTTCGTCAGAATCCCTAGAATCCGAATTCTTGGGGGTGGAAGGCGCGATCGGTTTGAGGGTGGGTGGTGTTTAAGAGTTGGGAGTTCGCGCGGGAGAGTGCGTTTTGGATGCCGAGGGAGGTCGAGAATCCCGTTGTCACCCCGGCCGGCGCGGACTCGAGCGTGGGAGATTATCGGTTCGTGAGGGACAAGCCTAACTTGCGGATGACTTGGATCGGAAGGATGAGGTGAAGCGGATCGTCGAGCAAGGGGGTGAAGCCGTACTTCAGATAGAAGCCGCGGGCGGCGTCATCGACGGCCTCGACCTCGACGGCCCTGACGCCGACGATTTCGGAGAGAAGCGTTGAACGTCGCAGGACGTCGACGAGGAGCAGCGAGCCCAGCCCGGCGCCTTGGGCTGTTCTGTCAACAGCCAGACGTCCCAGGAGTATGACTGGGACGTCGATTCTTGGGAGGCCCTTTGCTTGATCGGCCGGAAGATCCTGGTAGTCGACGCGGTGGTTCGAGATCGCGTCGTAGCCAAGGACAATGGACGACCCAGGTCGGACCGCGACGTCTGTTCGGGAAAGATCGCGCTTCTCGAACTGGCTGGCACGCTGCTTGAGCCAGTCGCTGAGCATCGGGTTTCCACAGTCGAACAGCGACCGGTCGTGGCGAGATGCCAATCGCTCGATGACACAGTCGTCCTTGATCGGTTCAGCCAAGACGCTTCTTGTACCTCTCGGCAGCCGCGGTCAGAGCGGCGTTTGGCGCGGCATCCTGGTCGTCAAGCAAGGCGAGAATGCGATCCCGATCTCGATCGGAGAGTACCGTGACATTCCTCTCGTGGATGACCGATCGAGCCTGGCGCACCAGAGTCGAGACCGCGAAATCGCCGACGGTCTGACCAAGCGAGGATGCCGCTTCCTCAATCACGCGCTTGAGCTCGGCGGGGAGGCGGAAGTTGAGTCTGGCGACGCGTTTAGAAGCGGTTGCCATGGCGTTCCTTCATGAGCCCCATGAGTGAGAGCGTACAGCGGTTCAACGTACAGCATCGTGCCTCACGAAGCGTCGTGCCATCCCAGGACTCGAGCCGTGTCCGTGGCGAAAAAAACGTTCCGGGACTCGCGTCGCGGCGGGCGATGATTTCGCGTAAGGTAAAGGACGGAAGAGCGGTACATCGGCGGGCGGCGTGTACGCCCCCGCGGGATCGCCCTGATACGTCGAGGCTCGGGATCGAGTTTCCATGACCAAGACTGAACGCGAACGCAGCCTGGCGGTTTTCATCGACCTCGAGAATCTCGCGATGGGGTTCCAGAATCAGCGCAAGATTCGTTTCGAGGTTCAGAAAGTCCTCGAGCGACTGGTCGAGAAGGGGAAGCTGATCGTCAAGAAGGCTTACGCCGACTGGAGCCGATATCCCAGCTACACGTCGCCGTTTCATGAGTCGGCGATCGAGCTGATCGAGATCCCCAAGCGGTCGCAGACGGGGAAAAACTCGGCGGACATCCGGCTGGTGGTCGACGCGATGGACCTGGCGTGGAGCAAGCCCCACGTCGATACGTTCGTGATCGTGTCGGGCGATTCCGATTTTTCGCCGCTGGTATCCAAGCTCAAGGAAAACGGCAAGCACGTGATCGGGCTGGGCATGAAGGGGTCGACATCGGACCTGCTGCGAGACAATTGCGACGAGTTCATCTATTACGAGGATCTCGAGCGCCAGGAGCAAAACGAGCAGCAGATCGCGACCGATCTGAACGCCTACCTGCCGCCGAGCCTGCCGGAGAAGCAGCGTGAGATGTTCAGCCTCTTGATCGAGGCGTGCAACGCGCTTCGGCGCGAGAATCACGAGGTTCTCTACGCCTCGATGATCAAGGACACGATGAAACGCAAGAAGCCGTCGTTTGATGAGAGCTATTATGGATATCGGAGCTTCACGCATTTGCTCGAGGCGGCCGACAATCTGGCCCTTGTCGATATCGAGCGCAATCCTAAAAGCGGGACGTACATGGTGACGCGGCTCTGCGGCGAACCGTCCAACAAGAAGTCTGGCGACGGGGCGATCCACGACGCGGCCGCGCGCCCCGGGGCGCCCCACCGCGTCCGAACGGGCCGGCGATAACGGCCGGGGAACAGACTCACCTGAGAGGAGAAAGGCCAGACCCCCATGTTCACGAGACTGACTGGTTCGACGCCCAGGGTGCGGCTGGCCGCGCTTGCCGCGGGTCTGTGGATCATCGGGGCCGGGTCGGTGCTCGCCGACGCGACCGCGCTCGAGGCCGCCCTCAAGAAGCTCGGCCTGGAAAAGGCCGGCGATTACTATCTGGTCGCCGGCGACGCCGACGCGCGGACCAAGATCGAGGAGGCTCGCAGGGCCTACAAGCTCGCCCGGGTCGCCGAGCAGAAGAAAGCCAGCACCGCCAGCGTCCAGGACTATCAGAACTATCTCAAGCAACTGAACGCGGAAATCGCCCAGTACAAGAATGAGATCAACGCGGTCAACCGCCAGATCAACGCCGCGCCTCGCGGTCGTCGAGGGTTCTCGAACAGCATGGTCGCCGAGGCCAGGGCCGAGCTGACGGCGTATCGTAATCAGCTTCAGTTCGAGATGAACCAGGTGTCACAGACGGTCGCGCAGCTCAAGAACCATCCGGTGACGCCTCAAGAGAAGCAGCGTGCCGAGGCCGAGGCCAAGGACATGCGCGACACTTTCGAGAAGGCCGTCAAGGACGCGCGTGAGGCTGTCGACGCGACGGTCAAGAAATACGAGGAATTGGCGAGCAACGCCGAGGTCAAGAAGGCGCTCGAGCAGTTGGGCGCGGGGCTCAAGATGAAGCCCAAGCTGGGTCCATCGCGGGGTTTCGCGACGCAGGTCAAGGTGCTGGAGAAGTTCGAGCACGAGATCAAGAGCCCCAGCCCGGTCGCGGCCGCCAAACGGAAGCGGGCCGGCGCGACCAAATCGCTCAAGAGCGCCAAGAGCGCGACTTCGCCGGCCGAGAGCGAATTCACCAAGCCGTGACCCGTCGATCGGACTCCCCTTGAGCCGAGGAGACGCTTGGGCCTCGTGATCGACCCCGCTCGTCGCGCCGACCCGGACCCGACGGTCCCAGACCCAGAACCACTCTCGTCACTGACGCCTTAACTGTTTGAGAGTCCAGAACTCGACCCGGACGATCTGGGCGAAATAGTCCACCTCGGCGATCCACAAGCCACGCGCGTGGAACATCTCGAACGCCTCGATCATCTGCTCCTTGGTCTCGACGACGCGGATGTCTTTCTCTCGAGCCGCCTGGAGGATCTCGCGCTGGGCCGCGTCCACGGTCTTCGCGCCGGCATCCAATCCCGTCGTCAACCTGTCCACCAGCGTGCGGAAATTCTCGTCGCCCGTGTGAGTCTCCTGGCGTCGTCCCTTGGGAGGACTCGCCTTTCGGCCGCGACCGGGGCGCATCGGCGAGGCGACGATCAAGCCGTAAACCGCGTCGTCGCGCCAGACCTCGCCGGCCGACTCAAACGCATAAGAACGATTGGCATCCACGACCTTGCCTCGGATATGAGACGACGCGACCGGGCGCGACCGTGGCGAACGGGCGAACAAGCGGGCCGGGCCACAATCCATTCCGGCGAACTGCTCGACGCGTACGAGACGGCTACCACTGATAGAGCCAGACGTAGGTCGTGTAACGGGTCGGGGGCGGGTCGTGAAACACCTTGTCGCCGATCTTCTCGCCGCAACGGCAAGTCAGGCGTAATCCCTTCTGAAAGAAGACCGGATCGTCGTCGTGAAACCGGTAGGCCGAGAACTCGTTCTCGGCCGGGTTGAAATGCGTCAGCCCCGCGACCGGCGTCGCGTATCGACCCTTGTTGAAATAATAGGTTCCCAGGAAATAATCCTCGAGGCCCGAGGAGAGCATGAGCGGTTCATGAGCTCCGTTCCGATAGGCCCGCATGCAGGCTTCCAGATATCCCAGGTTTTGCCCCTGGTCCTTGGCACTTTTGCGCAGGCCCTTGGCGGCGATCGTCACCTGATAGAGCGCGCCCGAGCCGGGAACGTCGCAGAGTGGGAATTCCTCGAGGGGCTGGGCGGTATGGTTTTCAAGTTTATAGAGTCTGAGCCGGGCGGATTCGGGCAAGACGACCCCGCCGACCGAGGCGCGCAAGCCCTCGGTCCCGCGGATGATCCACCAGAACTCAGGCGCGTCGGGGGCGCCCGGCGACCGCTGGGCCGTGACTCGCACGCTCTTGCCAAACGGGATCCGGTACGTGTTGTAAACGCTCGTCCCGGTCCCGATTTTTCCGATCCGCGCCGTCCCCCACGGCGAATGTTCGTCGCCAAAGCCGATTCCATGGCCGAGATACAGTTCCATGTCGATCGACGCCTTGATCTCGCCGTCCACATAAACGCGAATTCGCGTCTTGTCGCAATCCTTCCAGCCACCGCCGAACCACATGTGGGTCAGACAACCCTTGCCCTGGTGACGAAACAGCTCGGCCTCCGAGTCCCCCTTGAGCGGACGGACTTCCTTGCCCATTGTGCCGAACGTCTTGAGCCGGGCGGGATCGATCTCCTGGGCCGTTCCCACCCGGCCGATCCCACAAATGAGTAGACCCAGAACGACGGCGCGGGTTCGCGTCAGGCTTGATGCATGCGTCATGGGAAACCTTCAGGGCTCGAGCGACCACGATGAGATGGGCTTCACACAGTCGACTCGGGCCCGGCCGCCGCGTCAAGGATGAACCGCTTTCGGTGCCGGGCGTGCGCGGACTCACGGATCGGGACAGCGCCTCCGACCGTGGCCGCGCTCGAGTGAAATGGTTTGAATACGTGTCGAGCGGATCGGCCGGATTCAAGGGCGGTTCAGGGTGAGTCTGGGAGCGACGGTGGCGCGAGGAGTTCGAGACGGGCCGGGGCGCCAGGGCTGGCGAGCGGCAGGTCGATCTGGACCTCGAATCCGGTCTCGAGGTTGCGGGCGCTGATCCGGCCGCTGTGCAGCAGAACGGCCCTGCGCGCGATCGCCAGTCCCAGGCCCACGCCGCCGTGGGCGCGGTCGCGGGCGTCGTCGACTCGATAAAACGGACGGAAGATCTCGCCAAGGAGATGTGGGGGCACGCCCGGACCCTGGTCGCGAGTCGTGATCGTCGCGCGGCCGCCCAGGTGCTCGAGCTCGACGTCGATCGTGGTGTCCGGCGGGGCATGGCGGATCGCGTTGCGCACGACGTTTTCACAGGCGCGCCAGAGCAGCTCGCGCGAGCCCATCACGATCGCCGAGCCTCCCAGCCGCGGCGCGAGGCGGCAGCCGGCCGCGGCCGCCTCCATCTGGGCCGACGAGACCAGATCGGAGACGAGGATGCATAGATCGATCTCTTCAAACTGGCGTGTGGCGGGATCCCCCTCGGTGCGCGTGAGCTCGAGCAGCTCGTCGACCAGCTGGTTCAATCGGCCGGCCTCGTTGCGGATGCGCTGGAGCGACGTCTCGAGGTCGGGCGCGGAGCGCGCCAGCTCGATGGCGAACCCCAGCCGCGCCAGCGGCGAGCGCAGCTCGTGCGAGACGTCCTGGAGCAACCTGCGCTCGGCCGAGAGCAAGGTCTCGATCTGGCCCGCCATGCGATTGAACGACTCGGCCAGATCGCCGATCTCGTCGTGACGCTCGAAATGAACGCGCACCCCGAGCTCGCCGCGGCCGAAGCGGTCGACGACCCGCCGCAAGGTGCCCAGCGGCGACGCCAGGTGAACCGCCAGCACGTAAGAGAGAATCCCGAAGAGGACGGGCAGCCAGGCGAAATACCAGATCGAGTCCCAGATCCCGAAGCGTCGCGGCAGCACCGCCACCAGGCGATACCGCCGGTCGTCGGACCGGCGGAGCCGCACGGTCTGGTCGCCGCTCGCACGCGAGCGCCATCGCGACGATCGCCAGAACTCCCAGCCCCGCGACAGAAGCGCGGACCGGTCCTCGCCGGTGACCAGGTCATTTCCCGATTGGTCGGTCAAATAGAATCGTGATCGTGAATAAGAGTTGAGTCGACTCAGATACGCGTCCAGCCCCGGAACCCCCTCTTGTTCGTAGGCCCGCCGGGCCTCGTCGAGCAGGAAGTCGTGCAGCCGCGAGATGACGTTGTCGCGGCCCCGGATGCGCTCGAACACCAGGTACGAAGTCGCCACGAAGCCGATCAGCGACAGGCAGACCGTTGCCGTCAACCAGAGCACGATCTTGGCGAAAATGGAGTTGAGCTTGAGCTTCATTCGGTCGTCTCGTCCTCGTTCGCGGCGTGCGATTGGAACAGGTATCCGACGCCGCGGATGGTGCGGATGAGCGCGCCCAGTTCGCCGAGCTTCCTTCGCAAGTGGCTGACGTGGACGTCGAGCGAGCGTTCCAGCGGCGAAGCGGGTCGCTGATGGATGGCCGCGGTGAGCTCGCCGCGTGAGATGATCCGCCCCGCCGACCGCGCCAGGATGAGGAGGATCTCGAATTCGATGGTGGTGAGCTCGAGCCTGGCGTCGTCGATCCAGGCCTCGTGCGAGGCTGGGGTGAGCTTCAGCGGGCCGGCTTCCACGATCTCGCTCACGAGCGCCCCCGCGCGGTTCGAGCGTCTGAGGACTGCGCGAATGCGGGCGATGAGCTCCTCGGGATCGAAGGGCTTGGGCAGGTAATCGTCGGCGCCGGCGTCGAGACCGGCGATCCGGTCGTCGCGACTGGCGCGGGCCGTGAGCATGATGACCGGCACCACGCTGCGGCGGCGAATCTGCCGCAAGACCTCGAACCCCTCGAGCGCGGGGAGCATCACGTCGAGCAAGATCAGGTCATACCGCCCGTCGAGAGCCCGGCCCAGCCCGCGCTGGCCGTCGAGCGCTGTGTCGAGCTCGATGCCCTGCCCGTCGAAATACTCTTGCATCAGCCCGCACAGCTCGGCGTCGTCGTCGATCAAAAGCAGACTTGGGCTGGCCTCGGCACGGGTCGCGAGCTGTGCGCCATTCGTGTTCGTCATCGACGTAGGGTACTCGGCGCCACCGGGCAAAACGCGGTTCGTGACAAGTCCAGGCGGTCCGGCGGCGCTCGATCGGTTCCTGTCTCCAATGCTCACCATCGCCGGACCGCCTCTCGAGTTGATGGAAAACCTCTTGCGAGCCCGCGCACCCTTACGGGTGGAACCGGCCGAATCCGCCTGGCCCTTGCAGGCCCATGAGATAAACGCCCACCGCCGCGTCCGCGCCGGCCTGGGCCGTGGCGCCGGCCGGTTTGGCGGCTGCCATGGCCGTTTGCAGGGCCTGCTCGTCGGTCTGGATCTGGGCCGTATGGGCCGCGGTCACGCCCATGCTGGCCAGGACGGCGGCCGCGTCGGTCTTGATCTGAGCGTCAGCGGCTACGCCGGTGAACGCGCCTGAGCGAACCGAGCTCAGGTCGGTATGAAGCGTGGCCAGGGCGGTCTGGGACGGGGTCGCGCCGCTGGGGATGTCGGCCTTGAGATCGGCCTGGACCGTCTTCATGGCCGCCGAGACCGCCGTCGACCCACCCCAAGGCGCGCCCGACGGCGGCTGACCCATGCCGGTGCCGAGCATGATCGGCGCGACGCCGTTCGCATGCATGGCGGTTTGCACGGCTTGCTGGTCGGCCGTGATCTGAGCCACCTGGCTCGGCGTGAGGCCCATGCTCGCGAGTACGGCCGCCTGATCGGCGGCGATCTGGGTCTGGGCGGTGGTACCCGTGAGCGTTCCCTGGCGGATCGCGTTCATGTCGGCCTGCAGGGCCGAGATCGCGGCCTGGCTGGGCTTCGCGCCGGCAGGCACGTCGGCCTTGAGGTCGGTTTGGAGCTTCCGCATGGCCGTCTTGGCCGCCGCCGACACCACGGGTCCATGACCTTGAAACGCGTGCCAGCCACCGGCGACCGACGACGAGTCGACGATGCGCCTGGCAAACTTGTCCATGCCACCCCGCATCATCCCGCCCCCAGGCCCCGCCAGGCCTGGGTACATCATGATCGGGCCGCCGACGTCGACATGCCCCGAGGTTGCCCCCCCGCCCATCCCGGGCAACATCCCCAGCCCCCCCGAGAGCAGCGCCCGCCCTTCGAGCAACTCGCAAGCCGCCTTGCGTTTCAGCGCCCCCCGCA
>DAIDHE010000357.1 GCA_027459775.1 Planctomycetales bacterium
TGAGCAACCTCCATCAGATCGGTGTGGCGCTCCAAGGCTACCACGACTCCTATCTCTGTTTCCCAAAGGGATTCATGGGAGGAGTCTTTAGACCTGCTTATCTCTACCTAGGCTTTTACTCGATCCACTCCCGGATGCTTCCGTATCTCGATCAGACGGCGATTTACAACTCCATCAACTTCGCGCTCGGCGCATCGCCTCGACCGTTTTCCCCAATCGAGGAAGCCGGCAACGCCGCCAACCTGACCGCTCTCAATACGAGTATTTCTCTGTTTCTTTGTCCAACTGACGGTGGTCCATTCACCGGGTCTGGCGTGAACTACAGGGGAAATGTCGGCGTCGGTCCGATCAACTGGAACTCCGTCGAGTTTCCCGACAGCAACAATGGTCTGTTTCCGGAGTCGGGACTGGTTCGAGCGGCCTATGTTCCGGATGGTCTCAGCCACACGGCTGCCCTGAGTGAACGGCTCCGGGGATCGGCGGGCGACGAGGCGCTTGATCCCGATCGTGACTTCTGGCCGTCCCACGGTTATGTCGCAACGGCGGACGGCCAGTTGAAGTTGTGCTCGATCGAGGCGCGCGGCGGTTCGAAAGGAGGATTCACATCGGCCGGAGATCACTGGCTTTGGTCGGGTCGCGAACGGACGCTCTATTGTCACGGTCAGTCGCCGAATGGGCGAGTTCCCGACTGTCTTGACTTGAATATCGTCACGGCCCTGGGCATGACCACGGCGCGCAGTTCGCACCCGGGAGGAGTCAACCTGCTCATGGGAGACGGCTCGTGCCGCTGGGTCGGGTCGAGTATCGATCAAGCCGTATGGCGTGGGCTGGGAACCCGTAATGGGGGCGAGCTCGTCGAGTGATTATCCGTAAGATTCCATTCAGACGAGTGGGTTTTATTGCTGATGTCACGATCTTGCAGGCAACCCTTCAATGGAGGTATCTGGCAGATACTGTCCGCCAAGACCATCACTCTCGTCGCGTGTCTCGCCTGCGGCGCGGTCGTTTATCTCACGACTTCGTCGCGGCATGCACCACTTTCCGACCACGACCTCTCGGAGATTCGTGGACTGAACCCCATGCTTTGGAGCTTCGGGTGCGCTACGTGCGCCTCGGCGAATCTACCACCGGGCGGTGACGTCGACGAATGCTCATGTGCCAACAACGTAAATAGTACATGCATCATTTGCAGCAACACATCCGGATCTTCCCAGAACTTGGGTCAGAATCCGGGGAACGGCGGACCCGGGTGGGTCTCCACTAACTATGTATCTTGTCTCTACGGGGACCAAAACAACAAGTCCGCGGGGAAATGCCAGGCTGACGGTTCCTGTGGGGGCATCGTGGTCGTCATCGGCGCATGCTGGGACGGCCTGCAGGAATACGCCGAAGAAGTGGGGGGCTGATTTCGCGACATGCGAACGATAGTTGTGTTCCGATCAGATCGAATGTGGAGCGTGCGCTCGTTTCCGACTCGTCTGGGATTACTCGAGGCGAGCGCCCGCGCGAGTTAACGCCTCGCGCCGGTGAGGGAACGGACCGGTGGTACATATTCCGCGTCCCACAAGGCGAACTGTTATCTTCTGCGATTTCTAGAAGGAGCCTCAGGGTACAGCTCCTCCATCGTCACGACTCAAGGTTGGTCGGCGGAAGTTTCTGACCATTTCTCGACCCTGATGCGTTCGCGGGTGTCGTTGGTTGTCGCGAGTTTCGAAAGTCCTCATTCGGCGGTTTCATGCGATGTCTATATTTGTTCTCGGACTCGGCATGATTTCGATCGTTCTCGAACCCGATCTGGACGCGGATCGATTCCAGCGACTGATCGGGGGATTGCACTCGGAAACGCGGGATGTGACTCTCCTTTTTGAAGGGAACGTTCGGGTCGGCGATGGAGCGGGGGCGGCCGGCCCCGAGGTGTCGCGAGCAGAAGAGAGTTTCCAAGGTCGGTACAGCTATCGCTCCGACGGCGCGACGTTTCTCGATTTCTATGAGCAGGGGACTCGAGACGACGACCGACAGAAACACCAGCTTTTGCAGAGCCTGGGAGGAATCTCCTCGATATCCGCCGTTCCCGACCGGGGACTCTTGACGGCTCGACCCCCTCCCGAAAGAACGAAGTCGACAACTCCTGTCAGGCCCGGCCCACTGAGTCAGACCGGCTCACCGGCGCGCATTCTCTTCCTGTGGTTTTTTCAGGGTTTGACCGACCCTCGGAATCTGCGTTATGAGTTCAAAGGATGGGAGTCGGTCGGGGGTCACGCTTGCATCGTCGTCGAACTCGACTGCGACCTCGGACTCCCGCCCGAGAGCAGAGACCGATTTCGAATGTGGATCGACCTCGACCGCGGCGGGCACCCGCTTCGGGTGGACCTTCTCAAGAAAGGCCGTGTTTTCGCAAGGTCAAGAGATATTCAACTCACCCAGTACCGCGACCCCAAGGGCGTCGCGCGGTGGTTGCCGGTCGCGGGTATCTTTGAGTCGTTCGTCTGGATGCCAAGAACAGCGAAAGAACTGCAGTTCTTCACCGAACCCGTACTCGTCGAATCTTACCATGTCGTCACGGGTTCCGTCCTGCTTAACCAGGGTCTGACAGATCCTGATTTGACAATCGGCCCAAATGCGGGGCGGTATGGCGAATTCAAGAGCTTCAAAGGCTTTCAGAAGCCCAAACGTCTCGATGTCCGCAACAACCCGAAGGAAGCGCAAAAACGCTTGGACGATCGCTTGGAAGAGGCGGATCGAGATGCGGCACGGCTACAAGCTTCCGTCGCGAGTTCGAATGCTTGGGGCTCTGGCGCCATTTTTTCATACCTTATGGCCGTGGTCGGACTGGTCTTACTTCTCATCGCTCTCGCGTGGAGCCGGTCAGCTCGATGAACCGGAAGCAATCATTGCAGGCGTGGCTCGTCCGCCCCCTATTTCTCGGCTTTGTACTCAGCTTGTCGCAAGGTGTTGAAGCCGCGCCTCGCTCGGACCCTGATGAGAGCACGGCGGACTGTGGGACGTTGTCCTTGTACCAGCTTCTTCGGCTTGAAGGTCATCCAATCGTCCTCGCGGAGATCGCTGCCCGACTTCCCGCTCCGGCGCGCACAGGGTACTCAATGAAGGAGTTACGCGACGCGGCATCCGAATCCGGCGTATCGCTCGACGGCATTCGACTCGTCGACCCCACGAATGAATTGGACCGACCCATGATCGTGTTCCTGAAACGCGGGCATTTCGTGGTCATTCGTCCGGTGGGTCAAACCGGCAAGTTGGCGCAGGTGCTGAACGGCGTTGAACCGCCAGCGGTCGTCGAGAAAAAGCTGCTAAACGCTTCCAGCGATTGGACAGGGCTTGCTCTCGCTCCGAGGCGAGCCCACTGGCCCCGAGGGTCGCTGATCTTCCTCCTGTGTCTCACAGGGCTCGCGCTCATTCGAGAGCTGCTTCTCAAGCGCCGAATCCCACGACGCATTTAAGGAATGGGCGGTAACAACGCAGCGAAAGCGATGACAAGACCGATTCAAGTGATTCTCGGTTGTCCCGGTCGGATCGATAACGTTTCCCCCAACAAAAGTCACCCCTAATCGGCCATGGTCCACCAGGCGTCTTCCCAGGCGCGCACGCCCCGGCCGGCCCAGAGATCGTAATACTCGCGCAGCCGCTGGGCCGCTGCCTCGGGAACCGCACCGAGCGAGTTGCTGATCAGGTAATTCGTCCGCGCCAGGATCGGGAACCGCGGGCGGTAGGCGAGCAGCGAATCGGCGGTCGAGTCGGTCACGGCATCAAGCTCCGCAGGATCGCGCGCACGGGGCTCGCGTCAAAGCCGACGAGCGCGAGCGGCAGCGCGATCAATTCATAAAGACCCTCTGATACGTGATCCAGCACCAGCCCCTCGAGAATCGCCATATCGCGGGCGAGGATCGCGCGGTGGGTCTCGAGCTCGCGCGACGAGAAGAGGTCGACGCTCGGGGTGTCGATTCCGACGAGCCGGACGCCCCGTTCGTGCAGAAAGGCGATCAGGCTGGGATCGAGCGCGGCGAAATCGCCCGTGAACCGGCTGGGGTCGGGATACGTGCCGGTGGCGAACAAGACCCGCGCAGCGCGAATCGGGCTCGTCAGGTCGCCAGGTCCGATCCGCGACCCCCGCGCGGCCGGGATGCGCATCACCTGGCAATTCCCGAGATAGAGCTCAAGCGGGCGATCGGCGATGTCGGACCCGTGGACGCCGTAATGCAAGGGGGCGTCGGCGTGCGCTCCCAGGTGGACCGTCGCCTTCAGGGTCGACAGCGTGACCGAGTCGCCCCAGGTCTGATCCAGCAAGACCTCGCGCGAGAGGGGCGCATCGCCAGGCCAGACGGCCAGGCTGGGATCCAGCCGCGGCGAGATGTCGATGATCGTGGGCATGCCAGCCATCGTAACCAGGGAACCATCCCCATCCCAGGGTCTCGACGCGAGCCGGTTTCACGAGCACGATGGATTTGTGATAGATTGAACGTCGGCTCGGACGGCGGGCTGGCCATGGATGCGTTTCCCGGGGGTGCCGCGATGGTTCTGGCGTCGGCGATCGTGGCCGCGACTGCGCTTGTTCTTCAGGTTCCCGCCCCCGCGCTGGCGGATCCCGGCCACGAGCTCGAGCAGGCGCGGCTGAGCCTGCTCGAACGCGAGAAGCAGGAACTCGGCGTGCTCGCCGCGCAATTCGAGAAACAAGGCGACCGCGCGGCGGCCGCGGAGATCCGCGAGCGGATCGCGCCTCCCGAGCCCGCCGATGGGGCGAGCCGCTTTCACGTTTTGCCCGAGGTCGTCCCGGCCGCGAAGCCCGATCCCCAGGCACCCTGGCAAAAGGCGGCCGGGGCGATCGAATCGCGCACCACGACCGCGCTCCACGATCTCGCCAACCGCGCGGCCCGCGTCAATCCGCCGCGCTACGCCTTGGCCGGCCTCTGCCTGCGCGAGGTTCTCGAGCGCGACCCCGACGACCGCGAAGCCAGGCGTGTGCTCGGATACACGCCCCACCAGGGGGGCTGGGCGCGCCCCTTCGCCGCCAGCCAGCTCGCCAAGGGCTTCGTCGACCACCCCATCTTCGGCTGGGTCGGCAAGGACTGGGTCGTGCACCTCGACCGCGGCGAGCTGCCAGCCCCGTCCAAGGCCGGCCAAAAGGCCATCCGCTGGCTCCCCGCCGATCAGGCGAACCAGCTTCGATCAGGCTGGAACCCCCCCTGGCAAATCTTCACCGAGCACTTCGAGATCCAGACCGACGTGCCGCTCGCCCTCGCCATCAGCTTCGGACGCCGGCTCGAGTCCTTTCACGACCTCTTCACCTGCGTCATGGCCGACGTCCTGGGCGACAACACCCCGCTCGCACGCAGGCTCAAGAACCCCGGCGAGACCAACATCCCCGCCGCCAAACCCCACCTCGTCCTCTATTTCGCGTCCAAGGACGAATATGTCGATCACCTGCTCCCACGCCAGGGCGAGAAGATCGCGCGCACAATCGGCTTCTACGACCCACCCAAGCCCGGCAAGGGAGGCCGGGCGCCTGCTTATTTCTTCCACGACCCGGGCGGCCAGCTCCCGGTCACGGCCACCCTCTACCACGAGGTCTCGCACCAGCTCCTCTTCGAGAACGCCGGACCAAACGCCTACCTGAAGAACAAGGGAAACTTCTGGGTCTACGAGGGGCTGGGCACCTACTTTGAATCGATCGTCGAGCTGTCGGGCGGCTGGCTGGAATACGGCGGCGTGGCCGGCCGCAGAGCCCTCGAGGCGGCGAAATCGCTCATCGACGAAGGCCGCGGAGTTCCGCTCGGCCAGTTCGTCGAATTCGATCGCGACGACTTCAACCGCGACCACGCGATCTACCTGCACTATCAGCAGGCGATGGCCTTCACACTTTTCCTCATGCAGTCGAACCACGGCCTGCGCAGAGCGCCTTTTCTGGACTATGCGCGCGACGCCTACCACGGCCGGATCAAACGCGCGACCGGCCGCCGGCTCGACGACCGGCTGGGCGAGACCTATTCCAGCCTCGAGAGCCAGTATCTCGCCTACCTGAAAGCGCGGCGTCCGGGCGGCGGACCCACACAGCCGTCGCCCGCCCAGGCGGCCGAAGCCGGCATCCGCACCGTCCCAAGCCAGTGAGGCCGGCCAGCGCGGGGCGTTCACGCGATGCCCGCGACCAGGCCGCGCTTATTCGCCGACGTACGGCATGAGGGCCATGAACCGCGCCCGCTTGACGGCCGCGCTCGACGCCCGCTGAAAGGCCGCGCAATTGCCGCTGCGCTTCCGCGAGAACATCTTGTTTTGGTTGGTGCAGAGCTTCTTGAGCAGCCCGACATCCTTGTAATCGACGTAGGCAGGACGCGGGCACCCCTCACGGGTGCAAAACCGGCAACGATTCTTACGGTTGCGACCAAACTTCTTCCGGGGCATAACCCTGTATTCCTCGGCCATTCACGGAACGAGCCGCGCTCGCGGGGAGAGCCAAATCCCGACGCACCGCCACGGAACGGGCGAAATCGCCAGGGAAACCACGATCCTAGCCCGAGCCACCGATCGAGTCAAGCGTTCGGGGCCAAAATGCGCGATCCCTTGGAGCCACGGATCGAATTCTCAGGATTCTTTGGCCACGGATGAAACACGAATGAAACACGGATAGGAACCGATAGGGAAATTGGTTGGTACGTCTATATTGTGATATTAAGATATGTTTTATAGATTGGGAACGATCGGGCTCTCGTCGGCAGGCTCGGCCACGGCTCGACACTCATGCGGCTGATCCGTGTTCCATCCGCGTTCCATCCGTGCTCCATCCGCGGCGAGGGAATCGTGAAACCGACCCCTTGCTTCACAGGATCGGCCTTCTCCGTTGACTTGACTCGAGAGGGCGTCACGCGCGTGTATGGGGGCTATTCTCGGATCGGCCAATCGGTTCCCAGGCACCTCCGCTGGATCGCCATGAGCTCGTCGATTCCGCGCCCGGCCAGATCGAGCATGGCGTCGAGCTGGGCGCGGGTGAACGAGCCCGCCTCGCCCGTGCCCTGGACCTCGACCAGCCCGCCGCGGCCCAGGCGGACCACGTTCAGGTCGACCTCGGCCTGGGAATCGTGCTTATAGTCGAGGTCGAGCACGAGCTCGCCGGCGACGATGCCGACGCTCATGGCGGCGATGCTATCAGTAAGGATTTCGGGCGCGCGGTCGCCTAACTTGGCCCGGAGGGCGTCGGCGGCCGCGACGAACGCGCCGGTGATCGCCGCCGTGCGCGTGCCGCCGTCGGCGTTCAAGACATCCGCGTCGATGTGGATCGTGAACGGCCCGAGAGCCCGGCGATCGACGATCGCGCGCAGGCCGCGGCCGATCAGCCGCTGGATCTCGGTCGAGCGACCGTCGCCGCCCCGCCTCGTCCGGCCCGGCGTGCTCCCCGGCAGCATCGCATACTCGGCCGTCAACCAGCCCAGCCCCTTCCCCTCGAGGAACGGCGGGACGGTCTCGGAAATCTGGGCCGTGCAAAGCACCACGGTCTGCCCCGCCCGGTACAAGACGCTGCCAGGGCTGTTGGGCAAATATCCCCGCTCGATCCTCACCGGACGCGGGCGGTCGCTCGCGATGTTCATGGCCTGTCCCCCGCGCTGGATTCGCCGGCGAGGAGCCACTCCAGGAGCGCGACCTGGAAATGGAGCCGATTGGCCGCTTGCAAGATCACCTGGCTCTGAGGCCCGTCCAGAACCTTGGACACGACCTCTTCCCCGCGACGAGCCGGCAGGCAATGCAAAAAGAGCGCGTCGGGGGCGGCCAGGCCCAGCAGCGTCTCGTTCACCTGGAACGGCGTGAAATCGTTGCGCCTGCTCTCGGCCTCGTGCTCCTGGCCCATGCTCGCCCAGACGTCGGTGTAAACCACGTCGGCCCCTCGGACGGCCGTGGCCGGATCGTGCTCGAGCGTGAGCGGCGAGCCCGGAAACGCCGCGGCGTACCGCGCCCGATAGTCGCCGGGGAACGCATAACCCTCGGGGCACGCCAGCACGAACTTGAGCCCAAAAAGCGCAGCTCCCACCGCCAACGACCGGGCCACGTTGTTGCCGTCGCCCACGAAGACCAGCGTCTGGCCCCCGAGCGCTCCCCTGAGCTCCCTGATCGTCATCAAATCGGCCATCGCCTGGCAGGGGTGGGCGGCGTCCGAAAGCGCATTGATCACCGGCACCGAGGCCGCGGCCGCCAGCACCTCGACCGTCTTGTGCGAATAGGTTCTCACCGCGAGCGCATCCACATACTGGCTGATCACCCGGGCGAAATCGACCACGCTCTCGCGCACGCCCAGCCCGACGTCGTCGCCGCGCAGGAAGATCGCCGACCCCCCCAGCCGGGTGATCGCAGCCTCGAAGCTCACCCGGGTGCGCATCGAGGGCTTCTCGAAGAGCAGGCCCAGGCACCGCCCCTGTAGCAAGAGCGGGCGCTCGCCCGCCGGGCGCTGCTTGAGCTCGAGCGCGCGATCGATGAGCCGGTTCGCTAATTCAGGATCGACGCCGAAAAGATCGACAAAATGTCGGGGCATTGTTCGAAATCAATCTGGGAGGGAGGCGGACTGGATGACCTCGGCCAGGATCGAGCACCCGTGATCGATCTGGTCGTCACGAATCGTGAGCGCGGGAAGCAGCCGGACGACGCTGCCATGGGTTGCATTGACCAAGAGCCCCCGCGCCAGGCAGCCGTCAACCACGAAGGTCGCGTCCCGGGTGAGCTCGAGGCCAATCATGACGCCCTGGATGCGAATGTCGCGGACGAGCTCGGGGCGCTGGGTCTTGATGCGTTCGAAGTGGCCGCGGAACCGCGCTCCGATCGCGCCCGCGCGCTCGAGCAGGCCATCGGCCTCAATGGTTTCGATAGCCGCCAGGGCCGCCCGGCAGGCGATGGGGTTGCCGCCAAAGGTCGAGGCGTGCATGCCCGGCTTGAAGACCCTGGCCACCGCGGGGCGAGCCATCATGACCCCCGCCGCCACTCCGCCCGCAAGGGCCTTGGCGCAGGTCAGAATGTCGGGCGTCGCCCCTTCGTGTTCATAGGCGAACCACGTCCCCGTCCGACCCAGGCCGGTTTGCACCTCGTCCAGGATCAGCAAGACGCCGTGTTCATCGCAGATCCGCCGCAGGCCCGTGAGATATCCCGGGCTCGGCATCCGGACGCCCCCCTCGCCCTGGATCGGCTCGACCATCACCGCCGCCGTGTGCTCGTCAATCGCCCGCTCGACCGCCGCCAGATCGTCATAGGGCACGTACGTGAAACCCGGCACCATCGGCTCGAAGCCGGCGTGGTACTTGGGCTGGGCCGTCGCGGTGAGGGCGGCGTAGGTCCGCCCGTGAAACCCGCCCTCCATCGTGATGATCTTGAACCGGCCGCGCTCGTGCCCGTGAACGCGGGCCAGCTTGATGGCGGCCTCGTTGGCCTCGGCCCCGCTGTTGCAAAAGAAGCACTGGCCGCCGAACGACCGCTCCGAAAGCGCCTGCGCCAGCTCGCCCTGGGGCGCCATGTACCAGGTGTTGGGGACGTGGATGAGCAGCCCCAGCTGTTCGCGGACCGCCTCGACGATCCGCGGCGGGCAGTGGCCGAGCAGATTACAGCCCCAGCCGGGGAAGAAATCGAGATACCGGTTGCCCTCGGCGTCCCAGATTTCCGAGCCCTCGCCTCGAACCAGGCAGACCGGGAAGCGGCGATAGTTCCCGATCACGAAGCGCTCGAATTGAGCCATCGTCTCCTGGGTGGTCGCCATGTCTTGGGCTAGCGGGGGCACGATGGGGGTCTCCAGCGATGTTCTAGAAGGATGATCGGTCGGATCGAGGCCAGGTTCGCAGGTGTTGGTTCCAGATCCCGGGCTCAGGCCCGCGCCAGCACTGGCCTGCGCGCGCCCGGCCGTTCGTCGCCAGGTCCGTCGTCAAGGGCGATTTCGGTACCGATGCCGGTCTGCGTGAAAATCTCGAGCAACAGCGAATGTCTCAGGCGGCCGTCGATGATGTGGGTCTTCTTGACCCCGGCCTCGAGGCTCGCCAGGCAGGCCTCGACCTTGGGGATCATGCCGCGATCGATCACGCCGTCGGCGATCAATGCCTGGCAGTCGGCCGGGGTGAGACCCCGGATGAGACTCGATGGTTCGTTTTTATCGCGCAGGATCCCGGGGGTATCGGTCAGAAAAACCAGCTTGTCGGCCTTGATCGCCTGCGCGACGGCCGCCGCGGCGGTGTCGGCGTTGACGTTCAAGAGCTGGCCTTCCTCGTCTTCGTCCTCGGCGACCGAGGGCAGCACCGGCACGACGCCAGCCAGGCAGAGATTCTCGATCGGCAGAGCATCGACCTCGACCACGTCGCCGACCCGCCCCAGGTCGATCGGCACGCCGGTTCCATCGTCGAGCGCGAGCTTCCGCCCGTACAGGCACTGATGGGTCTTGTGATGGAGCCCCGACGCCCGGCCGCCGAACTTGTTGATATGGCGCTCGATGTCGGCGTTGATCTCCTCGGCCAGTACGCGGGCGACGATCTCGAGCGTGGCCGCGTCGGTGTAGCGCCGGCCCTTGACAAAGCGAGGCTCGAGCCCGGCCCTCTCCATCGCCGCCGTGATCGCCTTGCCCCCGCCGTGCACGACCACGGGGCGCATCCCGACAGTCTGCATGAACACGATGTCGACCAGAAGCGCGCGGAGCGATTCCGGATCTTCCATCACCGAGCCGCCCAGCTTGATCACGGTGAACCGCCCGTGAAACTTGCGTATAAACCCCAGCGCCTCGATCAAAACGTCCGCCTTGCGGATGGCTTCTTCATGCACGTTGGTCTGGCCCTCTTGCCCGGAATCACGGGCTGGTCCGAAAGCAAAGAGACATTCTCACCCTCCCCACTCCCGATTGTAAAGGGAGAACGCCACGCGCGGGCGCGCGAATCGCTCCCAGCCGTTCGATACCCTCGATCGCTTGTCCCTGCGGAGAATCGCCGCTCTCACTTCCGCATGCCATGCGGAGAATAGCCGTGTCCATTCATCGATGAAAGCCGCCCTGGCGCATCTCTGGTTCGTGACGATCCATCCGTTCGACGACGGCAACGGGCGGATCGCCCGCGCGATCTCCGACCTGGCGCTCGCGCGTTCCGAGTAGAGCCCGAACCGTTTCCACAGCATGTCGGCTCAGATCCGACTCGAGCGCGGCGATTCTTACGCGATCCTGGAACGGACCCAGCGTGGCTCGCTCGACGTCATACCCTGGATGCAATGGCTCCTCGGCAGTCTGAACCGCGCCTTCGCTGGCGCTGAGGCCGTGCTCGCGAGCGTCCTCGAGAAAGCCCGGTTCTGGGACGTCCACGCGGGCGAGCCCTTCAACGACTGCCAGCGGAAGCTCGTCAACCGGTTGCTGGACGGCTTCGAGGGCAAGCTCACCTCGTCAAAATGGGCGAGGCTCGCCAAGTGTTCGCAAGACACGGCCCACCGCGACATCTTGGACCTGGTGGACCGCACTATCCTGACCAAGAACCCCGCTGGGGGCCGAAGCACGAGCTACGCACTTGTGCGGCAATAGAAAGGACGGACTGAGAAACCCACGCTTCCAATGCGGGGGGGTTCCAAGAGCTTCTGGCCGAGACTCCCGGCAGCCCTCACGCCCCGACTCCCGACGCTACCGTGGGGGCTCAATTCGAGCGGTACGAAAAGAAATCCTTCGGCACCCTTGCAATAAGCACGGCGCCCGATCTATACTCTCGACTGTTCATATTCCTCAAGCTCGTCACTTGCCAAGTTCGGTCGCTTCGTCGTACCCGATTACTGAGGTGCTTCGTGCGGATCGGATCTCTTCTCCTCAAGCACTGGCCGTTTCGACGTCGCCATGACGTTGTATTGAACGTGGGCGACTTTGCGACGCAAAGCGCGGGGGGGGGGGGG
>DAIDHE010000403.1 GCA_027459775.1 Planctomycetales bacterium
AATCACCCGCACGAGCTGAGCCCACTCGGCATCGGAAACGTCCGTGTCGTACCTGTTTCTGGCGTCCATGACGCCGCCATAACATCTTTTGCCATGGCTTTCTAGACGACCTCTCAGTCCTTCGGACTGAAAACGGGTCGCTGGCGCGATGGAATCGTTTTCACCCCAACGGAGTGTGAGGCCATAGCCCAAGGCTATCATCTCTCAGTCCTTCGGACTGAAAACGGGTCGCTGGCACGATGGGTTGGTTTTCACCCCAACGGGGTGTGAGGCTATAGCCCAGGGCGCAGCCCTGGGGTCGCGCGGACGCTCGACTCGCGCCGTCTTTCACAGAGGCGAGAGCCCGACCGTTGAACCGGAAAGCTGGCGCGCCAGGGGCGGTTCGCTCGTGGGCTCAGTCGTAAATCTCTTTCGCGTCGAACGGAAGCTGCTTGCAGTGGATCGGGAGCTTCTCGCCGGCCGGAGTGATGAGCTTGGAATAGACGGTTCCGTTGATCGAGCTCGAAACGAACCGGACCGCCCCGTCGCAAAAACCGGCGTTGAAGCCCCCCGAATGGGCGCTGTTGGTAAAGGGGAACGAGCCCTCGATCGTCAGATACTGGCCGAAATTGATGTTGGTATAAGTTCCTCCCTTGTTGGCAAAGGCCCAGCCGGGCCCGTCGCTGGCCCCGTTCGGCGCCAAGCCTCCCGACGTACAGTCGAGCGAGCTGGGAAACTTCCCGTTGCCACACACGTCGGACGGGCCGAAAAACGAGGTAAAGTTGGGCAGCGGTGTCGCCCAGTTCGTGGGCAGGCCGGCCGAATAGCGGGACGGTTTCGCGCTCGCGCCGGCGAGGGTGTTTTCGCTCACCAAGAGCGTCTGGGCCTGCCCGTCCGCGACGTCGTTCAGCCCCGCGTGGACGTTCCAGGGAATCGTCACCTCGGGATGCGAACCCTCCGGGAACCTGGTCTCGATGAACATCACACCCAGCCGCCGGGTGACGTCGACCGTCTTGGTCCAATCCGAAGGGGTGGTCGACCACGCGAGCGGTTTTGCGGTCGGAGCGGGCGTTCCGTCGGTCGCGCCGCCGACCCAGCCCACGGGATCGGCGTGCCAGAGCGCGAAGCCGCCGTTCACCACGTAGCTCAGGTTGCCGCGATTCGCCAGCGCGGTCGGATCGTCAGGACAGCGCAACACGGCGATCCCGGTTTCGCCAATCTGAAGGTTGCTCGGCTGGCCCGGGACGCGCGACGTCGCGTCATGGAAGGGAACGGCTTTTCCGTCGGCTTCCATCGTCCAGGAGTCGCAGAGACCCTGGTAGTCGAGGTAGGGCGAAACCGGCACGACCCAGCTAGACATCGGGACGCCGCGGGGAGTGCCCGTCGCGCCCGGGAAATAGCTCGGCACGACCGAAAGGCTGGGGTCGGTGTTTCCTCGTTTGAGGTTCTCAAAAGTGATCTCGTCCTCGGCGAAGACGCCGGAGGGCGGAAGGAGTTGCTTGTTGTTGTTGTAGCCCAAGTACGAGAGCACGACGTTGCGAAGGTTGTTCTGGCAGAGCAACAATCGCTGCTTTTCACGAGACCGGTTGAGCACGGCCACCACGATCGCCATCACAACCGACACGAGGACGATCACCACCATCCACTCGATCAAGTGGATCCTCCTCGAACGAGCCCGACCGCGACGAAGCGTCATGACCGGTCCTTTCACGTGAACATGGCTGTGGCTTCTGATTGGCTCCAGAGGCGTTATGAATCGGTTTTCCGCGCCGTCAGCGCGTTTGCGGCGCCAGCCACGCGGGCGCGGACTGTTCATGATGGCGGATGGCGGCGTCGTGGGCCAGGGTCTCGGAGATCGCGTCCAGGCCGTGGATCAGCCGGTGGCGCTGGCTTTCGGGGGTTTCAAAGGTGAAAACGGGCGATTCGCCGGCCCCGCCATGGATGGTGATCGTTTGCGCTCTCAGGTCGATGGTCGCCTCGGCGGCGCCGGGGTGGTCGCGGACGGCCTGGGCCAGAATCGCCCAGTCCGCGGGGTCGAGCTCGATCGGGAGCAGGCCGTTGTTGTAGGCGTTGGATTCGAAGATATCGGCGAACCCCTCGCCCTTGCCGGGCGCGACCACGGCTCGATAGCCGCCTTGCATGACGGCCCAGACGGCGTGCTCGCGGCTCGAGCCGCAGCCGAAGTTCCGGCCCACGACCAGGATGCTCGCGCCCTGACATTCGGCCGCGTTCAGGGGAAACGCGGGATCGGGCGGGCCGTGCTTTTCGGGCGCGTCGGCCTCGGGAGCGCCTCCCTGGCCGTAGCGCTTGTCGGCGAAAAGGAGCGGGCCGAAGCCGGTCCGCTCGATCCGCTTCAGGTAGCGCGCCGGGATGATGAGGTCGGTGTTGACGTCGCGCCAGTCGAGCAGGGCCAGGCGGCCGCGGTGGGTCTGGAACGGTTCCATGGTTGTGGTGATTCCTTGCTTGCGCGTGGGTCAGGCTCGGGGGTCGAGGAGTTCGCGGACGTCGGTGAACCGGCCGGTGACGGCGGCCGCGGCGGCCATGGAGGGGCTCACCAGGTGGGTGCGGCCCATGGGGCCCTGGCGGCCCTCGAAATTGCGGTTGCTGGTGCTCGCCGACCGCTGGCCGGGCTCGAGCCGGTCGGGGTTCATCGCCAGGCACATGCTGCACCCGGCCTGTCGCCACTCAGCGCCCGCGTGTAGGAAGACCTGGTCGAGCCCCTCGGCCTCGGCCTGCTTGCGGACCGCCTCGCTCCCCGGCACGACCAGGGTCCGTACGCCCGACGCGACCCGCCGGCCCTTCATCACGCGGGCGGCCGAGCGCAAGTCCTCGATTCGTCCGTTCGTGCACGACCCGATGAAGACGATGTCGACGGCGACCTTGGCGATCGGAGTGCCGGGAACGAGCCCCATGTACTCGAGCGCCCGGCGGGCGTCGGCGGGGGCGGCGAACGGCGTTTCGTCGGGGCCGGGAACGACCCCGGTCACATCAACGGTCATCGCCGGGTTGGTGCCCCACGTCACCTGGGGGGCGAGTGTGGAGGCGTCGATCGAGACGTTGCGGTCGAAGGCTGACGGATCGTCGGTGACGAGCGTCCGCCAGTCGTTGATCGCGTTTTCGAGGGCCTGGCCCTTGGGGGCAAAGGGGCGTTCCTGGTCGGTGAAATAGGCAAACGTCGTCTCATCAGGAGCGATCAGGCCGGCCCGTGCCCCGGCCTCGATCGACATGTTGCAGATCGTCAGCCGCCCTTCCATCGAAAGTGCCCGCACGCCCGCGCCGTGGTATTCGATGACGCAGCCCGTCGCCCCGCCCGTGCCGATCGCGCGGATGACCGCCAGAATCACGTCCTTGGGCTCGAGCCCAGCAGCCAACCGGCCCGTGATCTCGACCCCCAGCGAACCCGGGCGCGGGCCCTGCCAGAGAGTCTGGGTCGCCAGCACGTGCTCGACCTCGCTGGTCCCGATGCCAAAGGCAAGCGCCCCGAACGCGCCATGGGTGCTGGTGTGGCTGTCCCCGCAGACGATGGTCGCGCCCGGCAGCGTGAGCCCGAGCTCGGGCCCGATCACGTGCACGATCCCCTGCCGGCCGCTCTGAATGTCGTGCAGCGTCACGCCAAACTCGCGGCAATTCGCCCGCAGGGTCTCGACCTGCTTTTTCGAGAGCGGGTCGCGGATCACGAGCTGATCGTCGGTGGGCACGTTGTGGTCGATGGTCGCCACGGTGAGGTCGGGCCTACGCACCGTGCGCCCGGCCAGCCGCAGCCCGTCAAAGGCCTGCGGGCTCGTGACCTCGTGGACCAGGTGCCGGTCGATGTAAAGCAGGTTCGCCTGCTCGGTCGCCGCCACCAGATGCCGATCCCAGATTTTTTGGAAGAGCGTCGTCGCCATGAAGGTTCGGTCTCGCACGATTCGAGGACTGGAAGGCTCGATGCCTCGGAGCTCAGAGCGTGAGCGCGTATCGAGGATGTTGATTTCGGGAACTCACTCGCTGGCGCTTCGGGCTCGTAGGGGCTCGTCCCGGGTTGTACGAAACCGAAGCGCGGTCGCGGTAAATGGACAACCCCGCGAGGGCCCTGGTTCGGGCCGTTCGCGGGGTGGTCTGGTCGAGTGCTGGCGAGGCCGGCCCGGTCGGACCCGGGCCGCCTCGCGGGAGACCGCGCTCAGTTGGTGAACGCGTCTTGCTCGACGGGGAGCTGCTTGCAGTAGATCGGCAGCTTGCTGCCGGCCGGGGTGATGATCTTGGAGTAGACGGTGCCGTCGATCGTGTTCGAGATGAACCGGACAGCGCCGTCGCAGAACCCCATGTTGCTGCCGCCCGGGTGGGCGCTGTTGGTGAAGGGGAACGACCCTTCGATGGTGAGGTTCTGGCCAAAGTTGATGTTGGTGAAGGTGCCGAGCTTGTTGGCGAAGGACCAGGCCAAGCCGTCGATGTCGCCCTGGGGCGCCAGCCCGCCCGAGGTGCAGTCGAGCGAGGACGGGAAATTGCCGTTGCCGCACACGTTCGAGGGCATGAAGAACGAGGTGAAGTTCGGCAGCGGGCAGGCCCAGTTCGTGGGCAGGGTATCGGAATAGGGCGTGGGGCTGATGCTCACGCCGGTCAGGGTGTTTTCGCTCATCAGGATCGTGCTGCTGGATCCGTCGACGACGCTGGTCGGGGTCGAGCGGATGTTCCAGGGGATCCGGACCGAGTTCGGCACGCCCTGGGGGAACACGGTCTCGATGAACATCACGCCCAGTTTCTGGGTGACGCCGATGGTCGAGGGCCAGGGAAGGGAGGTGGGCGCCCAGATGAGCGGGCCCGAGGTGGGCGTCGGCGAGCCGTCGATCTGGCCGCCGATCCAGCCGACCGGCAAGGCGTGCCAGAGCCCGCCACCGCCGTTGACGACGTAGCTCAGGTTGCCCTGGTTGAGCTGAATCGTGTTGTCATCGGGACAGCGCAGCACGCCGATCGCCGTCTCGGCGATCTTGTTGTTGCTCGCCTGGCCGAGGATGTAGTTGTATTGGTCGTTGTAGGCGACTGCCCCGCCGACCGGGACGGTGCTGCTCGCCGTCGGGGCGTACATCGTCCACTGGTTGAAGAGCTCTTGGTTGTCCAGATACGGGAGGATCGGGACGACCCAGCTATACATCGGCACGCCGCGCTGGCTGGTGCCGCCGGGAAACCAGGTGGGCACGACCGAATTGGTGGGCAGCGTGTTAGGCGGGATGGATGACAGGGCGCTCAAGGTGGTCGCGTCCTCGGCGAACACGCCCGACGGGGGGTAGCTTTGTTTGTTGTTGGCGTAGCCCAGGATCGCCAGCACCGAGTTGCGCATGTTGCTTTGGCACTGGGTGCGGCGGCCGGCTTCGCGGGCCGCGTTGATGGCGGGGAGCAGGAGGCCCACCAAGATACCGATGATGCTGATTACGACCAGCAACTCGATCAAGGTGAAGCCGAGGCTGCGAGCCTTTCGACGAGGGCGGAGAGTCATGAGCAGTCCTTTCGCGTGAAGAAGAGTTGCCGATCGTGAATTCTATCCCGACCCCGCCCCGACTTTCAAGCGCGGGTGTTTTCGAGGCAAGGACCGTACCAAGGATGAGAACGGATCAAGGCGTTCCTGGGAGCGCGGGCGACTCGCCCGCATCGTCAAGGCGTTCCTGGGAGCGCGGGCGTCTCGCCCGCATCGGATCAAGCCGCGGACGGGCGGGCGGACCGCGGGCGGGACGCCCGCGCTCCCAGGGAAAGGGAAGTCCGCGCTTCGAATCATATCAAGGCCATGGATTCATACGCCTGTTCCTCCGGGTCGTGGCGGCGGGGGTCATTGAATTCGCTTTTTGTACACGATGGCCGGTTGGAATTGCCCCGCGGCGGTGTGGTTAAAGCCGGTGAGCCGCAGGCGGTCGACCAGGACGAACTCGCGGAACCGCTGGGTGGCCCCGGCGTTGGCGCGAAGCTCGGGGCCCATGACGTCGTAGGCCAGCCAGGGGGTGTTGCTCGTGGCCATGGCCAGGTCGCCCTGGCGGATGACCTCGAAAAACCCGATCGTGACCCAGACGGCGTACTGATGGGTGCGGACGGTGGTCAGGTTGAGCACCCGCTGCATTTCCTCACTGCGCCAGAAGGGGTGCTGGCGGAAGTCCGTGCCGCGGTAGGTGGAGTAGGCCGTCGTGGACGCCGAGCCCAGGGATGGGGGGTTGTTATACGGAGGAACCGTGGGCGCGGCCGCGGGCGGGCCTTGATTTCCGTCCTGATAGATCGCGGTTGGGCTGGGCGCGGTTCCGACGGTGAACGTATAGTAGCTCGCGGCGGTGCCATTGGCCAGGCCGGTCGGCCAGTAGAGGCTGGGAACGTTGTCCGTCAGGCTGGCGTAATACGTTCCCGTAACCCCGGTCGTGTACGTGCTCGGAGGAATCACGCCCGCGGGCGCGGCGTAACTGGCGGCCGGGATCAGGGTGTTGTTCACGATCGGGTCGCCGATCTCGCTGGCGTTGCTGGGACTGGGGGTGGTGGTGAGGTTGACGCTTGCCAGGGTCGCCGGGGCGGACACGCCTGGCGGCAAGGCGCCCGTGTAGCCGTCGGGAAGCTGGAACAACCGCCGGGCCGGGATCGGCGGGGGCAAGTAGGGATAATAAATCGTGGACACGCCCGATTCATTGGTGGTCGCGAGCGGGGTCTGGAAGGTGTTGGTCATCGAGGCCGATGAGGGATATCCCTGATAGGCCGACACGGTCAGGCCGCCTTGGAACAGAACCTCGGGGCTGCGTACGCCGGGGTCGGCGCTATAAAACGTCGAGCCCACGCCGGCCGCGGTCAGGACAGGCGCCGTGTTGAGTGCCGGCGTCGTGAACAGGGTCGGCGGCAACGCGGCCGGCCGCATGACCGTGTAGTTGATGTCGGGATACGACAGCGAGTGGAATGGGATCTCCGCGGGAATGCCGACGCCGAAGCCCGCCGGGGGCGTCAGGGGGGGTGAGAGCGGTGTAATCGCGAGATTCTGCCCGACCGCGCCGGTGCCGAAGCCGTACAAGAAGCCCGAGCCGCCGTGGCGCATCGACAAGAACTGCACCCAGGATGCCTTGAGCCCGTTGGTATATTGGACGTTCGGCGGACTGTTGTACGCCGTGAAGCCCAGGGCCGAGTTCGAGATCGGGTCGAACGCGGTCATGGCGGGGTTTGCGTAGGTGAGCCCTTGCGTCGCCATCGGATACGACGACGCCGGCGAGCCGTTGGACAGGACCGAGGTGACCACGAGGGGAATGGGGCTCATGCCGGCCGCGAGCGGCAGTCCAATGGTTCCGTTGGGGCCGTAGTTCCCTGGCGGCAGAGGCGCGATCTGGTCGAAGTTGAGGTTCAACTGCGTGAATTGATCGATCCCCATCTGACCGTTGATCTGGTTGATCGACTGCTTACCCAGCAGGCTCAAGAACACCTCTTCGTCGATGATGAGGTTCAGATTGAGCTGGCCGGGCCGGGAATCTTGCCGCGACCAATCGAAATTGGTTCCGTTCATCACCGGTCCGATGCCGCCGATCATGGGGGTGGGAACTTCAAGGAATTCAAACATCTTGAACCAGCCGTCCGCCGCGGGCCCGCCGACGGTGGTGTTGGCCGTGTCGTAGTTCGGAATCGGGGCCGTCGGGAGGGCTCCGTAGCCGGTATAGAAGAACCGGTCGCTCAGGTACGGGAAGGTATGGGGCTGGATCGGTGGGGCAAACACGATGGTCGAGGTCGTGATGGCCATCCCCGGCGTGTATTGCGACCCGAACCAGAACGGCGTGGTGGCCGTTGAATAAACGGATGGGTACAGCGCGGTGGTCGATCCAGGCGTGGCCGAAGAATTCGAGGCCGCCCAGGTGGGCACGAACCCCGCGTAGGTGCCGGACCCCTGGATGGGATCGGGGTTGCTGGTGCTGTATTGCGAGCTGGGAAGGGTGAAGTTGAACGTGGGGCCGGGATAGGTGAGCGCGGCCACCTGGCTGAAGATGTTGGTGATGTTCATCCAGGACGGCGCGAACTCGGCGAACTGCTTGGTAAAGAGGCCCGGCGGGGACGCCGGAACCAGCATGAGCTCGGCGATGTTCGCGAAATCGCGGTCGTGGAACGGGAAAAAGTCCCAGTTCTCGGGGTTGCCGGGGTTGGTCGACAGGGTCGAGCCGAGCTCGTTCTCGTTGGCCAGCCCCAGAGTGTGATAGATGTATCCCGTGGCCGGGTTGTACACGGGCGTCGTGGCGGTGGGGTTCGCGTAATAGATTCCCTGGGTGATCCCTCCGAGCGCGGTTCCGGGGGCGCTAACGTCGGTCAGGTTCTGGAGCGAGTTGGTCGTGGGGGCGACGATTTGCTCGGAGTAACCGTAGCGGGGATCAATGGGGTTTGGCGGAGCGGTTGGCGGTACGATGGGGGGGGTCGCCGTCCAGGCCGGCACGGCGTGGCCGCCGCGGTAGGGCTGGAGCCGCTGCGCCGAATAGATCGTGTTGGCCTGCCCCGTCACGGCCGGATTGCCCAGCGAATCGGTCGACGTGCTCGCTCCCGTCCCATCGACGTAGGGCACGCGCATCGAGTCCACGACCAGCATGGGGTTGACCAGCGAGACCGGCGCGAACGGGTTGGCCGGCCGCCGCAGACACACCCACACGTAGCTGGAGGGGCGCGAGCCGGACGAGGCGTAGACTGGTAGCGGAACCTTGGGTTGATAGTTAGGAGGGGCCGGTCCGACCGGCTGGGCCATCATGGGCAAGACGCCCGCTGGAAGCGAGCTGGCCATCCAGGTCGGAGAGGTGGCGCCGTTGAGGGGGTCGAAGCCAGCCGTGGCGTTGAGTGCCTGGAGCACGGCGGGGGCCCCCGTGGATCCCGCGTAGGCGGGGACGACGTAGGGGTTACCGTATGTCGTCACGCCGCTCGGCGCGATGGGTGTCGAAGAGTAGACCATCCCAGGTTGAAGCGAGCCCGCCTCGTAGACGAACGACGCTCCCCCGCCGCCCGCGCCGCTGGTCCCCGTCGAGGGAGCGTTGCCGAAGACATAAAAGTAGTTCGATCCGAGCGATGCCGCGGTCGGCACAGAGGGCGGGGGGATGACCACGTTGGTCGGCGGGCTCGTGGGGTTGGCCGACAGGGGCTGAAGGATCACGTCGCTCATGGGCGCGCCGGTGCCGCCGAACGATTGCATGTTGAGCGGGGTTAGCGCAAAGGCGTTGCCATAGACCGGTAGCTGCCCGCCGTAGGGATCGGGCCGGCTGTAGGGGTCGTCGCCCAGGAACACGATATCCCAGCAGCCGCTGTCATAGGGGGTCAACGCGGACGGGTTCGCGAATGCGCCCCCCAGATCGAGCTGGCCTCCGTTGGGAGCCATCGTGCCGGCTTGAACCTGGGTGTTCACGAGCTCGATCATGAACCGGCCGTAAGGCGCCGTTCCGCCGCTGTAACTATAGGCGAACATCAGCGCCTCGTTGATCGCGACTGGATTGTACTCCATGCCGTATTGATCGAGCTGCATCGTGCCAGCCGGAGGGGTGACCGATTGATACATGAGAGTCATCGGCGGAGTCGCCGCCACCGGTTGAGTCACGGTCCCGCCCGAGGCCGTTGCGAGGATCGGTGAATACAGCACCACGTCCGGGTTCACCCAGTGCGTCATCGTCGCGTCGGGGTCACGGAAGTCAACGATGTTGATGATGTACTGGCTGAGCTGCGCGAGCTCCTCCGGCGTGTCCACCGCGCGTGGCGGCAAGACCACTTTCATGAGCTGATAAACATCCGAGATCCACCGCTGCCGGATCGGCTCGTTGGGATTGTTCGAGACCGGGAACGGCATGTTGAGGTTGATCTTGCGGTCGCGCTGGGCCAGGATGGGCGTGGGATAGAGAGGAAGGGTGAGCACCCCGCCCGGGTTGACGTTCTGCTGGATCTGGAGCATGCTCGCGTTTTGCCCCTGCAAGATGCCCGAGCCATTCTGAGAGAAGCTGTTTCCCAGCGGAAAAGTGCTGTTAGGGTCGAAGTAGAAGCTGCTGTTGTAGGGGAACGCCCCTCCCGGGTTGTCGTAGGCCCAGACGAAGCCATTCGACTCGAACGAGTCGAGCGCGAACATCCGCCGCCTGCGCAGGCCATCAAGGCCGTTGGTGAAACTGATCGGCGCGAGCCGCGACAGCCGGCTGCTCATGGACGACCCGTCGACGTCTTGCTGGCGGTAGAGCCATTCGAGGTCGCTGGGTCCGAAGGGCGAGTCGATCAGGGGGTTGAAGGTGTAGAGGTTCATCTCCTCGGCTTCGTTGACGCCGTCGGATCGGACCGTGGAATTGACCGACGTGTCGTAGGTCGGGAACAATGTCGGTACGGGGCTGGTGGCGGACCACGGGGCGGGCAAATCGAACGGCGCGCCGCCGAGAACCTGAGGGCTCATAGCTGGGGAGGTGGGGGAAGTGTACGACGCGATCCCTGGGTAGCGGAACGTCTCGAAGCCGTGGAGCGGGTTGTTGGTGATGTCCGGCTGGTATGCCTGGTTCTGAGTCCAGGGGTAGGTGATCACGCCGACGCCAGTGCCACCGTCCACGCCCGGCGTGATCACGCCTGGTAGTCCGGCGGGCCGGAAGTAGCTGGCGTATTTCACTCGGCCGAAGCTGTCGCTGCCGCGGTTGCGCGCGGGCGTATTCGTGGCGTTCGCCGTATCGCCGCGGCCCCAGGCGCTCACGCTGCCCGTGCCGTTGATATCAATCGGGGTCACGAACCGGCGGATGCGGTCGACCGGCAGCATGAGCGCGCCCGAGAGGTCGTAGAAGTCCAGGTCGCCCACCTCGCCCGCGTGGCCCAGGGGGAAGGGGTCGAAGGCGTTGAAGTTGTCGTCGGCGGCATCGCGGGGAGCGCCGTTCAAAAGGTCGCCCACGTCTTGCGAATATCCCGCCCGGGGTGGATTCGAGTAACGGTTCGAAACCACGTTGACATACGGGGGCGCATTGGGATTGGTGGGACCCGCGTAGGGGTTGGCGAACGGCACGCCCTGCACCGACGACGCCTCGCCCCACCGGCCGGCGACCGGGGGCGTCTTGCGAAAGACGTAGGGCGTTCCATCGGGATTCGTGCCGGCGATCTGGTCGCTCACGAGCGATGCGATGCCGTTGGGCATGAGATACGGCTGCTGCTCGCCGGCGCCGGGGGCGGTCGAATAGAACACCACCTCGAGATCGCCGTTCGGAAGAGGGTTGGGGGATGCGAGATAAGGCTGAATCCCAGAAATCCCGGGGGTCGGGTTCGGCTGCGGACGCGTGCCCGAGAGTAGATTCCGAAGCTGGGTGAGTCGCACGTCGATGCCCGTCGAGTCGACCTGGGTGTTGAAGGGCATATTGAGGTTGTGCGGGGTGAAATTCGCCGGGAAGATCGCGGACGCGGGCGGCGGCGGCATGAAGGCGAGCACCGAATCGCTCGCCGAGGCGTCCAGGGCGTTTTGCAGGGCGTAGGTCGGGTCGATCTCGCCGGTCGAGTTGCCCAGGTGAGTGGCCTGCGCGGGCCCGCCATAGTACGTCGCGGGCGGAGGCACCGGGTTGGGAACCCCCCCCACGTTCCCCGCCAGGTTCCCCGCCGTGTTGAGCGGGATCCGCCCGTTGAGGCCGATCACCATGAACGCGAACAGGGGCTTGTAGAGTTTGCCCCGCGAGTCGCGGCGGGCTGGATAGCCCAGGTCGAGCCAGACCGAATCGGTCAGGCCGTCGCCGTCGTTGTCGACGTCGTAGGTGATCTTGCCCGTGTTGGAGTCGGGGATCAGATCGGGAAACGTCGCCGCGTCATTGCCCAGGTTCTGGATCGGGCGCAAGATCCGCGCGGCCGAGTCGGCCGAGAACGTGCCGGCCGATTGGTTGAGGGGCAGCCAGTCGTCGATCACCACGCCGCCCAGGCCATTGGGGTCGTGGCGGATGATCCCCGGCCGGTGGAACGACGGAATCACCACCTGCCCGTCGGCGCTCTGGATCGCCAGGAACCAGTTGTCGAGGTCGCAGGCGTCGTAGTCCTCGTCCATCCCGATCTGGTTCGGCGACAGGCCGTCGGGGTTGAAGCGGAAATTGCCGTAGTACGACTCGGGCACCGAGATGCCCAGATTGTTGAACGTCGCGGGCGACGTGAACGACGACAGACCTGTCCCGTTGAACGCATGGAGATACCGGCCGTCGAGAATGAACGGGTAATAACTCAGATTGCCCGTGTTGGGGTTGAGCGGGTTGGGGTTGTTGAACTGCCCCAGGACCGTGTAGGCCGTGTTCCCCAGGGTCGGGTTATAAAGCCCGGTCGTGGTGTCGATCGGGCTGACCAGAAACGTCCGGTTCGTCCCCGACATGTTGTCGGTCAGGATCTCGAACGTCTGATCGACGGGCTTCATCATCCCGAGGGCGAGGCCGCCGGTGTAGGTCATGCGGATGATCCAGCGGGTGAAATTGTAGCCGTACATCCCGGGATCATTCGAGAGGATGTTGGTGGTCAGGGTGTAATAGGTGTAGTTGACCCCGTTGCTGGTGATGACGGTGGGGGCGATGTTGGTGACCAGGAACGGCTGGCCGGTCGAGGGCCCCTGGGTCAGGTAGCCGTTAAAGACCGCGTCGTTGCCATACATGTCGCGGGCCAGGCTGTGGCCGCGGATGACCGAGCGAACGTCGGCCGTGTCGCCCACGAGCTGCGACATCGCGAAGTCAAAGAGCTCGTCGGCCTGGGGCTTGAAGACCGCCAGCGCGAAATTGCGGGTGTTGACCTTGGCCTGGGCGGCGTAGGCGGCGAATGTCACCGCGATCAGGGCCAGCAGCCCCAGCATCGCCAGCACCAGGACCAGAACGATCCCCCGGCGCTGGGTCGCGTTGTTTCTCGTGGCGAGCATGGCATGATCTCCCTTCGTTCGACCGACTCGACTCATGACTGACCGATCACCAATCACTCATCACTGACCACTAGTCACAGTTTATCCGTGAAGTCCTGACGGATCGTGAGCGACTTGACGTGCTTGCCGCTCGGGTCCGCGACGCGAATCTGGATCTGGAGCCCGCGCAACGGCGCGGGGTAGGGCGGCGGATACGACGGATAGACCGGCGGCGTGAACGGCGGACCCCAGGGAGCGCCGTTCAAGGGGTCGCCGTTGTTCGTGACCGGCCCCGGCGCGTTCGGGTTGTAGTACACCCCGTTCGCCGGCGCGACCGAGTATTTGGTCGACCACGAATCCCAGATTCGCCGCATCCGCACGATCCCCGGGGTGTCGTCGCCGACGTTGCCGATATAGTTGTTGCCGTTGGGTATGAGGTAAGTGCCCGCGGCGACCGCGCCGAATTGCGCGTCGAACCGCAGATCCTCGACCAGGGGGGGCATCCGGCCCTCGTGGGCTAGGGTCTGGGAGATCCAGTTGAACGCCTGGGACGTCGGCTCGTTGATCGGCGGCCAGACAAGGGGGAGCGCCCCCTGCGCATTCTGCGGGAGGCCGTAAAGCACGGGGGGGGCGCCGGGAATAATCGGGTTTGCATACGTTGCGTAGTGCATGTAGAGCCGCAGGTCGTCGCCCCAGCCCAGGTCGACGTAGCCGCCGTAGGCCGAGTCGTAGGCCTTGACGTCAAAGCTCCGCACGTTGGTCATGATCAGGTCGTCTTCCCAGCTCAGGTTGTTCCAGAGCGGCATCGTGGGAATCGCCGTCGCGGTGTTGAAAAACCCGTTGTTCACGCCGATCCCGTCGGTGAAGAGCTGGGGCGTGACCCGCCAGGTCGGGTTCATGGCGGGTAGAGTGTTACCATCGTCGAGGATCGGGGTGACATTGGGCAGGGTCGACCGCGGCGCGAGCCCCTTGGGCTGCGCGGGCGGATAAGCCGGGAAACTCGCGTTGAACTGGGTGAAGTTGCCAAACACTGGATACGTCGGGTCGTTCCAGAAGGGCGAGAGGGTTTCGCGCCAGGTGGGGAAGCCCCAGTACGTTTGCAGATAGTATTGCCCGCTGGTGATGGTATTGGGCGGCGTCGGCAGGTTGTCGCCCAGGTCGAGCGGGTTGTGATTCAGGGCGTTCAGATAGCCGAGGGGGTTGCCGTCAAACGTGAACGGCGAGCCGCCGATCTGGGCCTCGGGTGTTGGCGAATGGATCCAGCCGGCATGGGTGGTGCTGTTCGAGAGGATCTGGGGCACGGAGTACGCGCCAGGGAAGATGTAAGGAAACGCCGTCATGCCCAGGCCGGGATTGCTGGTCCAGTAGTTGGCATTGAGATTCGGCGATGTCGGCACGAAGATGAGCGTGTTGACGGCGTTCACCATGTTGGGATAGAGCGTCGGGTAGACGTCGGGGATGCTGTCGGCGTTCTGGTCGTCGGGGATGCCGTCCTGGCCCGGACTCCAGGTCGGGGGGATGGTCGTGCTGGCGAGCAACGACAGGAAGTCGTTGCCGAACCGGGGCGAGGCATAGCGGTTCTCGCGATTCGACAGATCCCCCAGCGAATTGGCCACGATCACCGTCGTGCCGTTGCCGGTCGCGACCGGGTGGGCCGAGATGTCGTTCATGCCCTGCCAGCTCACGATCGCGCCGCCGAGCGCCCCGGGCGTCGGTTGGATGCCGTTGGCGTCGTGATTGTTCATCATCTGGTAGAGCTCGTTCGTGCTCAGGTTCCGGGTGGGGTCGACCAGGAGCACGCGGCGGTAGAGGTTGCCGTTGCGCAAGAAATAGATGATCTCGGCGTATTCGCTCGACACCGTGATGGGCTGGGCGGCCAGGTACGAGTTCACGTTCAGAACGTTGTTGGGCGGCACGTACAGCCGGCCCAGGAACGGACGGCCGGGGGGCGCCTTGGCGGTGAACCGGATATAATCGTCGGCGTCCTCGCCCTGGTTGTCGGCGAATTCGTTTTCGCCGTATTCGAAGTAGCCTTGATTGTTATTCGGATCGAGCGGGGGCGTGAACCGGGCGGTGGCGCCGTTCAGGTCGGAGCGGATCGTGGAATCGAGCAGCCGGGCGGCGTCGTCGAGCTCCTGGCCGATCCGCGCCCCGGTGACGGCCCCGGTGGCCGCCTGGAACACCTGGACGATGATCGTCATGATCAGGACCAGGATCGCCACCGTCACCAGCATCTCGACCAGCGTGATGCCCCGCCGATTGCCCGCGCGGTTGGCTCTGGAATCGATTCGCTTCACGATCGGCCTCCCCTCGCTCATCACCGGCGCGCGTGCTCGCCCCGCCGCTCTCTCGCTCACTGGCCCCGCGGGCCCAAGCCGTCTGGTCGCCGCCATGGGGTTCACCTTACGAAGAACGTCTGGGGAATCACGTTGATCACGTTGCGCGCGATCAGGGCCGCGTTGATCTGCCACTGCCCGCTCGCGGTCATCAATGTCTTGGCTTGCAGGCTCGAACCGACCGAGACCACCATGCTCCGCATCCCCGCCACGCTCAGGTCGTTGGTGGGCGGGGTCGAGCGCTGAACCTGATACCAATAGCAGCGCTGGGGGGGCATGTTGTCCCATTCACCCTGGTGGGCGGGGTTGGGCACGCCCACGAACCGGGTGCTCGCGATCAGATAGTTGCGTTCGTAGGTCACGTCGGCGATCCAGTCGCCGGCCTTGACCACGATGTCGGTCTGCGTGGCCGGCCAGCGCAAGAGCACCGACCGGTCCGAGCTCAGGCCGTAGCCGGGCGGGCCGCTCACGTTGGTGCTGTAGCCAAAGACGGCCTCGACGACCGTCTCGCCGTCGACCTGGTAACCCGAGCCGCCCGCGACGGCCTCGATGCCGAAGGGCCGGTTCTCCCAGATGACCAGGTTGCCGTCGAAGGTCGCCCCCAGCGAGGTCGTGGGCAAGCCCGAGGCCGGGGGCGTGTTGGTCTGCAGGCCGGTGAACATCCAGGAATAGCGCCAGTCGTTGGCGGTCGTATTGGGGGACGAGGCGATCGCGAGATCGGGGATGACCGGGCTCAGGTTGGTGGTGGTCTGCTCCTCGTTCCAGACGACGTCCTCGGGCGAGACGAAGATCGCGGGGATGTTGTTGGCGGCGTTCATGAGGTTGAGCGCTCCGCTCATGGGCCGGTTGAAGTTCGTGAGCCGCTGCAAGCCGTAGGCGGAGGGAGGGTTGCCGTCGGTGGGGTCGACGGCGCGGACGTAGTTCGAACCGCTGGCGAACCGGGCCTCGGGCATCGTCTGGTTGAGCGGGTCGAGGTAGACCCCGGTGCGATAGCGCCAGAGCGGGTCGTAGGCGACCGGCAGGCCCGAGCCCAGATTGGCGACCGCGCCGTAATAGGCGGACACCGTTCCGTTCGGGTTCAGGGCGTAGGGCGCCCCGCCGTAGCTGGGGGTGTCCTGGACGAAGGGATCGTACTGGGCGTAGGGAGTGGGGACGACGGGATTCGGCGACACATAGTAGTACCAGTAAGGATAACCACCCACCCCATTGAGCATGTCGGCCGAGAAGAAGGTCTGCTTGTTGAGCAGCCCTCGCGAGGCCATGTCGCTGGCCGCCGATTGGACGAGATAGGCCGTCCGCGAATAACGGGTGGCGTCGCGGAGCTTGAGCAGGCCCAGCGGGAAAAGGGTCGCCAGCGAGACCATCCCCACACCCAGGATCATGATCGAGATCAAGATCTCGGTCAGGGTGATCCCCGATCGGCGGCCGGCTCGCGTGGTGCGTGGTGAAATGATCATGTCTAGCGCCCCCCACTGATCCCCTGCTGGACTTGCAGGTAGGGAATGTTCGGGTTGTAGCTCACCCCGTTCTGGGGATTCGCCGGGTTGTCGAAAGCCAGGTCGGCGTTGGTCGTGATCTGGCCCGTCCGGCTGAAGAACGAGACCAGCCGGTACTCGCCCTTGATCACCGGGCCGGTGTAGGGCGTATTGGCCATGTTCGGAAGGCGCTGAATCGTGCCGATCGGCAGCGAGGGCGCGGCCGCGACCCACGTCATGGCACCGTTGATGTTCTGGAAGCCGCCCGTCGGCGGATTCACGTCGCCGCGCTCGGCCAGCCAGAAATGGATGAAATTGCTCGAGAGCCCCATCGAAGCCGGCGACGAATAATAGGTCGACGGCGCGAGCTGGCCGTTGGGGTAGACCAGGATGTCGACGTAGCCGTTGAACGTGTTGAACGCCAGGGCCGGCATCCGCGAGCGCTCGGGGGCGGCGTTCGGGACGCTCGCCGTGGCCGTGTTGCCCCAGCCGGTGAGGTCGATCACCACGTTGGCCGGCAGAGCGATTTCCTTGCCATTCGACCCCGGCACCGGCCGCCGCTGGATCGTGTAGGGAAGGTTCAAGGCCCCCGTCGGCTGAAATCCGGCGGCGAAGCCCGTGAGCTGGGTGGTCGGGATCAGCGGCAGGTTGGCGAGGCCTCCCTGCCAGGTCTCGGTCTCGACGAATTCATAGCCCGCGTCGTCGACCGTGCCGTTGGCGTTGTCGTCGACCCCGTTCCAGATGTTGTCGACGTACCCGTCGAGGTTATTGTCGATGCCGTCGACCAGGAACAGATACTCGACATTGAAGGTTCCAACGGGCTGACCGTTGGCCACGTAGGTCCGCTGGAGACCGGGCGCCTGGCCGGCGGGGCCATCATTGACCAGCAGGTCGACGTTGCCGGCGCCGCCGACGCCGACGCCGACGCCGTTGCCGGGGCCCACGGTCATGGGGCCGATGACGGTATAATACTGGCCCGCGCCGCCGATCTGGATCTTGTCGCCGACCCGGACGTTCCAGAACCAGGACGTCGGCTCGTTCGGGACCGCGATTTGCTGACCACTCGCCGTAGTCTGGATCGTGATCGGGCACTCCTCGACCATCAGGACCGAGGCCGTGGTCGTGGCGCCGCTCGCAGTCGTCCCGGGGCCGACTGGGTATGGATAGTAATACATCGCCCCCCCACCGAGACCATTGGGCTGGATCGGGAACGGGATATTGGTTGGATTTGGGAACGGCACGACCAGATCCTTGATGATCGAGACCCTCCCGCTGGTGTAATCAGGCGCGGGCTGGAGGGTCAGGATGCGGTTCGCGGCCAGGGGTTGGCTGGGGTCGAGCTGGGCGCTCGTGGCGTTGATCGAGAGAAACGTCGGGTCGGGAAGCAGCCGGATTCCCGAGGGCGAGCCGGTGTGGATAGCGACGTCGCGGGCGCCCGCGACCGCCCCCTGAAGGATCCGGGCGGCCTCGCTGACCTGGCGGTGGGTGACGGCGGGGATCACCATCGGGAGCGCGACGGCGCTCACGAGCAGGATGATCGTGATCACGACCAGAAGCTCGATCAGCGTGAACCCCCCCGATCGCCGCCCCGCTTGGCCCGGATCAGGATGGACTGAGGTGGCCTTCATCAATTGGATCCTCCCACGCCGACGGTCGTCGAGAGATTGTGGTTGGTGATGTCGTCCTGGCTCGCCTGCTGGATGTCGAAGCTCGAGGGTTTGTCGGGGATGAGGGTCGAGGGGAAGTTCATCGCCGAGATCTGGGGCGGGTTGCTGTAGTTGGTCCAGGGGATGAACCCGGCCGACGTCGGCTGGCCCGGCGTGAAGTCGATCAGATCGAGGCCGAACGCGCGGGCGCTGTTTTCGTTGGCGATGAGGCCCAGGGACGCACCGCCGCCGCGCGTGAAGGAGTCCGGGTACAGGAAGACGCCGGGCGTCTGATCGAGCCCGCCCGAGAGGATGAGCGGCTTGGTGTAGTAAGCTCGGCGGGACGAGCCCACGACCGGATCCCAGAACGAGCCCTGGCCGAGGCCGGTGGTGGAGCCTCCGCTGGAGGACTGCAGGGGTTCGGCCAGGGTATGGAAGAACGCGGCGAAGGCCAGGGCGCCGTGGCTCATCGGCGCCCCCCAAGGCTGGGGCAGGACAGCCGGAAACGGAGAGTTGCCGTTCGCCGCCAGCCCTCCCACGCCGGTGGTCGACCACCACCCGGGCGCCGTGAGCTGATTGGTCGGGTCCAGGGGGTCGCGCTCGCGTTCTTGCCAGTTGGTGTAGGGATTGGTCAGGTTCCAGGCGCTGCCGCCGGCCGTGACCTGGTTCATGCCGATCTGGAACGACGAGTGGTAAAAGAGCGGCCAGCGGAAGAACTGGAGGGGCTGGCCCCAGGCGTCGATGAACTCGGGGAGCCCGTCGCCGTCGGTGTCGCGGACCTCGCGGTCGGTGAAGTCGTCCTTGCGGAAGACCGAGCCCCACGGCCCGCTCCCCTCGACCAGGATCGCGTAGAGCATCTCGGACCGGGCCGTCTTGTGCAGGTGGTTCGCGATGTTGGCCTGGACCTGGCCCGCCTGCTGCCCGGTGAGCTCGATCATCCCCTCTTGCCAATCGTCGACCAGCCCGGTGATCCCGCCGTTGTCGACCCCATCGTAGCCCTTCGGTCCGTAGCCAAGGTTGCGATAAATCCCCGCCGCCGCGTTGTACGACGCGCCGTAGATGCCGCTGCCGGTGAGGCCGAGATTCGGGAACGTGACGCCGCCGTCGCCGAAGCTTTGCGGCGGCGAATTCGCGACCATGTGTCCCATGGGCAGCATGTAATTGCCCAGGCCGTTGGGATCGATCGGCGTCCCCGGGAACCCCATGCCGGCGAAATTGAACGGATAGGGGCCGCTGTACGACCCGCCGGGAGTGAAATTGGGATCAACTGAAAACACGTCGGGCATCTCGCCCTTGATGTAATCGTAGGCCGCGATCGTCTGGGCCCGCAGACTGGTCCGGAGCTGCGAGTTGAGCTGGCCGCTCGGGGTCTGAATTGGCGGAATTGTGTTCGTGCCGATATAAATGGCCGCCAGATAGCCGTGGGCGTAATTGGCCGAGGGGAGCGTCTGCATGAGGGCGTCCAGGCGGTCGGAGATTCCCGCGTCGAGCTTGGCGATCAGGGTCTGGGTGGCGCGTTCCTCGGCCCTGCGCTGGGCGTCCAGGGCGGCGATCAGGATGAACGACAGCAGGATCGACACGATGACCATCACGGCGAGGAGCTCGATCAGGGTGAACGCGAGCCGCCGCGGCGGCGCGACCCCTTTCAACCTTGATCTTTTATCGGCCGTGCTCATGAGAATGACCTTCGATGAATGGATGTGATCGCCCACGCCGCCGCCTCGAGGCCCGCCCGGAGCGGCGGGCCGATCTGGATCAGTCCAGCGTGCTGGTCTTGAAATTCGTGAGATTGTCGCGTTCGCGGTTGCGGATCGACAGGTCCTGGGTCACCGACGATCCGGCGTAGGTGTCGTTGGCGTCGAAGGGCAGGGGGTTGGTGGTCGACCCGCTGCCGGGCGTCGTCGACGACAGGAACTGCCCGCCGACGCCGTAGAGCCCGTCGACCCCCGCCGAGAGGATCTGAAACGTCTGCGGCTTCTGGTACGTGATGGTCCCCGTGGTGGTGACGGTCAGGGTGGTGGTATAGGGATTGGGCGCGGGCGAGATCGTGTACTGCGACGGCGGATTGCTCTGGGGCGTGTAGGAATCGAACATCTTGAGCCCGATCGGCGTGGCCAGGTAGGCGTCGGTCTCGAACGTGAAATTGACGTCGTTGGGGTCGTAGAGCCCGTTGCCGTAGGCGTTAAAGTAGGCGTAGAAGTTCAGCGCCGTCGCCCCGACCGCGGGGGTGGTGTTGCCCAGTGAATCGTAATAGGCCGGGATGCCGGGGGAGGCGCCGCCCATTGAGGTGTTGTAGGGGTCGAGGAACAGCCGGCCGGCGTTGAACTCAAAGAACGAGGGCTGGCGGCTGGTGCTGCACATCGGGTTCTGGGCACCGTTGTATCGCGGGTCGGAGGCGATGTTGTTCGTGAACGGATTCGTGGGATCCGTGCCAAACCCGGTGAGGCCGAAGGTCGACGACGTGGGGTCCGAAAGGGGAATCCCGCCCAGGAAGAACACCAGGCACTCGTGGCCTTGCAGGATGTAGCCCGACGTGCTGTCGAATGCGCCGTTGCCGTTGAAGTCGTACCAGTTGGTCGCGCCGATGGTCGGCACGTTCCCGGACGTACTCAGGACGACCTTGGGGAACATCTTGCGAAAGGCCGAGATGGTCCGCTGGGCGAGCTGGGCGTAGGTGATGTCGCCTTGCTGGATGGGGTTGTTGTTGGTCATGTAAAACGTGTAATTGCCGCTCTCGACGAGCAGCACCCGGCTGGGCGGGTACTGGCCGTACCTGGCCTTGAAGCTTTCGAGGGCCTGGGCGAGCAGGTTGATCTCGGACGAGACGGCGGCGTTCTTGGCGGTGCGGACCGCCCCGGCGATGACCGGGAGCAAGAGCCCGACCAGGATCGCCACGATGATGATGACGACCAGGATCTCGACCAGGGTGAAGCCCCGCCGTCTGGGGTCGGGGCGCGGGCCGTGTGCGGAGCGGATCATCGGTCAGGGTCTCCCTAGGGTGTGGGCGGGCCGGGTTCCGGGGCCGGGTGGTTAGCCCGAGAGCTTCGAGATCAGCGAGATCAGGGGCAAGAAGAGCGCGATCACGATGAAGCCGATGATGCCGCCCAGGACCACGATCATGATCGGCTCCAGGAGGCTCACCAGGCTCTCGACCGCGGTTTCGACCTCTTCATCGTAGTTGTCGGCGATCTTGTTGAGCATGGTGTCGAGCTCGCCGGTTTCCTCGCCGACGTCGATCATGTTGACCACGATGTCGTCGACGATCCGGGCCTCCTTGAGCGGCTGGGCGATGGTCTCGCCCTCGCGGATGCTCTCGTAGATCCGGGTGAAGGCCCGCTCGAAGACGGCGTTGCCGGCCGTGTCGCGGACGATGTGCAGCGATTCCAGGATCGGCACCCCCGACTGCACCAGCGTGCCCAGGGTGCGGGTGGTGCGGGCGACCGTGGATTTCTCGACGATCGAGCCCATCACCGGGATGATGAGCTTGATCCGGTCGCAGACGTAGGCCCCGGTCTTGTTGCGGTAGAGCAGCTTGATGAAGATCCAGATGAAAAGCGGCGTCAGGAACACGATATAGAAATACTTGATCAGGAAGTGGCTGGCGTCGATCAGGAACGTGGTCATCGCGGGGAGCGGGATGTTGAAATCCTTGAAGATGGATTCAAACTTGGGGATGATGAAGTAAAGAATGAATCCCACGATCACGCAGGCGACGAAGATGACGACGATGGGATAGACCATGGCCGACTTGATTCGGCGCTTGAGGGACTGCGACTTTTCCTTGAAGTCGGCGAGGCGTTGCAGGATGGCCTCGAGCGCGCCGCCGGCCTCGCCGGCCTTGATCATGTTGCAATAAAGCCGGTCGAACGCCTTGGGGTGCTTGGCGCAGGCCTCGGAGAGGGTCTGGCCGCTCTCGATGTCCTCGACGATGTCCTGGAGCGCGTTCTTGAGCACCCCCGGCTTGCACTGGCCCTCGAGGATCTTGAGGCTGCGCAAGATCGGCAGACCGGCGTCCTGCAGGGTCGAGAGCTGGCGGGTGAAGATGCAGAGCTGCTTGGTCGAGATCCGGCCGATCGTGAACGCCTTCTTGCGCCGCCGGCCCCCCTTCTTGGCGCCGCCGCGCTGCTTGGCCTTCTTGGCCTTCTCGGCGATCTTGGTGACGAAGAACCCCTTCTGACGGATCAGTTGCTGGGCTTCTTCCTGGGTCGCGGCGTCGATGACGTCCTTGACCTCGCGCCCCGTGTGGTCCATCGCCTCGTACTGGAAGGTCGGCATCGCCGTTCTCCGTCTAATTCCCGCCCGCGGTCGCTCAAGCAGCTCACGCCGTCATTCGTCTCGCCCAGTCGCCGGTTCAAAAATCGTCGAGCATGGTTTCGCGGACGACCTCCTCGATCGATGAAGCGCCGTTGTGGATCATCTGCATGCCGGTCTCGCGCAGGGTCCGCATGCCAAACTTGCGGCAGGCGGTGCGGAAATCGTCGAGCGACGCCTCGGCGACGATCATCTCGCGGAGGGTGTCGTTCATGATCAAGAGCTCATAAATGCCCATGCGGCCCTTGTAACCGGTGTTGTTGCATTTCTCGCACCCCTTGCCATAGTAGAATTTCTTGCTGGCGGCGTATTCCTGGGTGATCCCCATCTCCATGCAGACCTCGGGCGCGGGGGTGAACTCGGTCTTGCAGAAGACGCACAGCTTGCGCACCAGCCGCTGGGCCAGCACCGCCTCGACCGTGGCCGTGATGAGAAACGTGGGCAGGCCCATGTCGCGGAGCCGGGTGATCGCCGAGGGGGCGTCGTTGGTGTGCAGGGTGGTGAACACGATGTGGCCGGTGAGCGACGCCTGGATCGAGATCTCGGCGGTCTCCAAGTCACGGGTCTCGCCGACCAGGATCTTGTCGGGATCCTGCCGCAGGATCGCCCGCAGGCAGGCGGCGAAGGTCACGCCGATCTCGGGGTTGACCGGGATCTGGATCAGCCCCTCGATGTCGTACTCGACCGGCTCCTCGGTCGTGATGATCTTGTCCTCGATCCGGTTCAGATGGTTGAGGGTCGCGTACAGCGTCGTGGTCTTGCCCGACGACGTGGGCCCGGTGACCAGGATGATGCCGTTGGGCTTCTCGACCACCTGATACCACGAGGCCAGGGTGTCGTCGGGCATGCCCAGCTTCTTGAGGTCGAGCTGGACCACGGTCCGGTCCAGGATTCGCAGCACCACGCTTTCGCCGAACATGGTCGGCAGGGTGGAGACCCGGATGTCGACCGCGTTGCCCCCCAGGGCGAGCTGGATCCGGCCGTCCTGCGGCAGCCTGCGCTCGGCGATGTCGAGATTGGACATGACCTTGATGCGGCTGGCGATCGCCGGCGCCAGGTGCCGCGGGGGCGGGACGAGCTCGTAGAGCACGCCGTCGACCCGGTAACGCATCTTGTACTCTTCCTCGAACGGCTCGAAATGGATGTCCGACGCTTTGTCTTTAATCGCCAGCAGCAGCACCATGTTGAGCAGCTTGCGGACCGGGGCGGCCTCGGCCATTTCCTCGATGGCCTCGAGGTCGACCGTGTTTTGATTGCGGCTGGCGAGCTGCGAGAGCCCCTTGTCGGCCTCGATCTGCTTGACGACGTCCTGGATGCTCTCGTGATGGCCCGCGTACAGCCGCTCGATCGCCGCCATCACGTCGGCCTCGGTCGCGATCGCCCCCTTGACCTCGGTCGACAGGAACATCCGCAGGCTGTCCAGGGTCGACGGGTTCTGGGGCTCGGCCATCGCCACCGTGAGGCTCTTGTCCTTCTTGCTCTGCGACAGCGGGACGATCTTGTAGGCGGTCGCCATGCTCTCGTTGACCAGCTCGGTGAGCTCGGCCGGGATCGTGACGTCGGCGAGCTTGACGACCTTCATCCCCAACTGCTCGCCCAAGGCCTTCAAGACCTGATCCTCGCGAACCACCCCCAGCCGCACCGCCACCTTGCCCAGGAGCTCGGACCCGGTGCGCTTCTGCTCCTCGAGGATCTTCCACAGGGCGTCGTCGTCGAGATACCCCATGTCGACCATGATCGTGCCGAGCTTGCGGGCCATCTCGAGAACCACCTTCCACCCGGCCGGACCATGCCCCCGCCCGGTGACGGGATGGTCCGGCGTCGCGTCAAAAAGTAAGAGAAAATCGATATCGAACCGAGAAGCCGGAACCCGGGCGAACGCCCCGGTCCCACCGCGCGACCCCCCGCCAGAACCCCAGGGGCACCCGCCGGAAGGTCGCCTGACCAAACCCACTCAATCTTGCTCGGACCCATGGGGCCATGAGTCGCAACCCTGGCCCCCGAAAGACATTACTCCCCAAGAATCTACGCTCTGGTTGACGGTCGTGACGCCGGAGCGGGAACGTTTCGCGATTTCGTGGATCGGCGCGGGCGGATCAATCCTCCTCCTCGCCCTCCGCCTTTTCGTCGTCGTCGAAGATCCCCTTCTTGGCGTTGTCGATCCGCTCGCGGAGGTCGCCCGGCTTGCGGCACTTGAACATGACTTCATCTTCCTCGACCAGCCCCTGCCGCCAGAGGTTGAAGAGGCTGTCGTCGAGCAAGATCATGCCGTGCTTGCGCCCGGTCTGGATCGACGAGTCGATGCGGTACGTTTTGTTTTCGCGGATCAGGTTCGAGATCGCCGGGGTCACGACCAGCATCTCGTAAGCCGCCACGAGCCCCTTGGGCTTGCGGGGCAGGAGAGCCTGGGCCAGGATCCCGATGATCGCGACCGAAAGCTGGGTGCGAATCTGGTCTTGCTGGTCCTTGGGAAAGACGTCGACCACGCGGTTGACGGTCCCCTCGGCCGAGTTCGTGTGCAGGGTTCCAAAGACGATGTGGCCGGTCTCGGCGGCGGTGATGGCCGCCGAGATCGTCGCCAGGTCGCGCATTTCGCCGACCAGGATGATGTCGGGATCCATGCGCAAGGCGCGGCGAATGGCTTCGGGAAAGTCGGGGACGTCGATGCCGATCTCGCGCTGATTGATCAGCGACTTATTGTGTTTGTGGAAATACTCGATCGGATCCTCGATCGTGATGATGTGGCGGTCCATGGTGTTGTTGATGTAATTGATCATGGACGCCAGGCTGGTCGTCTTGCCCGAGCCGGTCGGGCCGGTCACGAGGATCAGTCCTCGGGGCCGCTTGATGAGCTCCTCGATCACCGCCGGCAGGCCGAGCTGCTCGAAGGTGAGGAACTCGTTGGGAATTCGCCGGAGCACCAGCCCCACGTTGCCCCGCTGCTTGAAGATCGCGACCCGGAATCGGGCCATGTCGCCAAAGGCGAACCCGAAATCGGTCCCGCCGACCTCTTGCAGTTCTTGCTGACAACGTTCGGGCGTGATGCTCTTCATGAGCGCGACCGTGTCGGAAGGCTCGAGCACCTTGGTCGCCAGCGGCCGCATGTGACCGTGCAAGCGCAGCATGGGCTGCGTCCCCACGGTGAGATGCAAGTCGCTGGCCTTCTGGGAACAAACCGTCTGGAGCAGCTTGTCAATGAGCAGTGTGCCCATGTCCTCGATCGCCTCCGAGGCTAACGCCTTAGGAAACCGCCATGATCAACCCGGGAACCCCCGGACTTGACAACGTCCCAACAACCAGGCGTCCACCGATTTCGTGAAAGCACGATCCGAGGTTAGGGCGACTCGTCTCATTCCGCCGACCTCATTATCTCGGTGGACCGCCGCACAATCAAATCGACCGCGATTCGCGCGCCTCGCGGCCGCCCGGGCCTCGGCCTCGACGCTTCGCCCGGCGCGCCCCGCCAGGGCCGCGCCGCGAGGCCCGGGTCGGCGCGGGCTTGTTCATGCCTTCACACCCGGGAGCACGTCGACCAGCATCTCGCGCTGCGTGATCCGTAGAACCTCGTCGATCGTCGTCATCCCCCGGATCGCCTTCACCACGCCGTCCTCGAAAAGGGTCCGCATTCCCTGCTTACGTGCAACCCGGCGAATGTTTTGCGTCGATTCTCCCTTGAAGGCCATCTCGCGAACCTGGGGGGTCATGATCATCAGCTCGTAGATCCCCATCCGGCCCCGGAAGCCCTTCTTGTTGCAGTTGGCGCACCCCTTGCCACGCATGAAGTTGGCCTTCTTGGCGATCTCCGGGCGCAGCCCCAGGCCGTTCAAGATGTGCGCCGGCGGCTCGTAGCGGACCTTGCACTTCGGGCAAACCTTCCGCACCAGCCGCTGCGCCATGATCGCCAGAACCGAGCTGGCCACCAGGAACGGCTGGATGCCGATGTCGACCAGACGTGTAATGGCCGAGGGCGCATCGTTCGTATGCAGCGTACTGAAAACCAAGTGTCCGGTCAGAGATGCCTGGATCGCCGTCTCCGCCGTCTCCAGATCGCGGATTTCGCCCACGAGCAGGATGTTGGGATTCTGCCGCAGCATCGCCCGGATGATCCGCGCGAACGTCATCCCGATCTTGGCCTTGACCTCACACTGGTTCACCCCGGGCAGGTAGTATTCGACGGGATCCTCGGCCGTGATGATCTTCACGTCCGGGCGATTGAGCTCGTTCAGGGCCGCGTACAGCGTCGTCGTCTTCCCCGACCCCGTCGGCCCGGTCACCAGCAAGATCCCGTTGGGACGCTTGATCAGCCCCTTGAACCGATTCCAGTCGTCCTCGCCAAATCCCAGATCCCGCAACCCCACCTTGATGTTGTCGCGGTCCAGGATTCGCATCACCACCGACTGGCCGTAGGTGGTTGGGATGATGCTGACACGCAAGTCGATGTCCTTGCCGGCGACCAGGATCTTGATCCGGCCGTCCTGGGGCCGCCGTTTCTCGGCGATGTCGATGAAGCCCATGATCTTGATCCGGCTGATGATCGCGCCCAGGAGCCGGCGGGGGGCGTTGTCGCGTTCCATCAGGACGCCGTCGATGCGGTAGCGGATCCGCACCCGGTCGGCGAACGGCTCGATGTGGATGTCGCTCGCGCGGGAGGCGACGGCTTCCTGGATGATGAGATGCACGAGTTTGATGACCGGCGCGTCTCCTTCCTCGAGGGTCATGGTGGAGGAGGACTTGCCCCCCGTGCCCGCGTCCTCGGCGAAATCGATGGCGGTGTCGGTGAACTCCTGGATCATGGAGTCGACCGATTCGGTCTCGGAGGTCGAGCTGCCGTAGTATTTATTGATGGCCTCGACGATGGCCTCCTTGGGGGCGAGCGCGACCTCGACCTCGCGGTTGAGCACGAACCGGAGCTTGTCGATGGTGTCGAAGTCGAGCGGGTCGTGCATGATGACCCGGATCGCGCCCCCCTCCATGGCCAGCGGCATGACGATGTTCTCGCGGGCCATCGCCTCGGAGACGAGCTCGACCACCGAGGCCGGGATCTCGACCTCGCGGAGCTCGACGTACTGCAAGCCGTGCTGCTCGGCCTTGGCCTTCATGATGTCGTCCATGTCGGCGTAGCCGAGCTTGATCAGCGACTCCTCCACGGTGGAGCCGCCGCGCGACGACGCCTCCTTGAGTTGATCGGGGCCGACGACCCCGCGTCGCACGAGGATCTCGGTCCAATCGCGACTCTTGGCCATGTCAGTGCTTCTCCCATGATGGCGGACGCGGCCGGTTCCCAGAACCGCGCCCGGATCGCGGCCGCGCGCATCGCGGCTGTGTGCTCGAATTCCCCGAGTGCTGGGCAAGGACGAGAGCGGTTTGTCGGAAAATAGACTCTACGCCAACACCAACGATTTCGTGACGCAATTGAACCCGCAAGCGACTCTCGGCGCGAACGATGGGTATGAAGATATCGATGAGGACTCTTGAAGTTACCAGGAGCCGGCTCCTTGGGCAAGAAAGCGCTTCCCATTTCCCACGATCGATCCCGACCGCCGCCACCCCCAGGGAGCGCTGCGCCGGGCCTCGACCCCACGGCCTCGCGCTGCGCCTGGATTTTAGTCCCAGACCACGCCGCGGGGGCCGGCCAGGATTTCGCCGATCACCCAGGCGGGGACCCGGGCCTCGTGGTTCAGGTGGCGGACGATCGAGTCGGCGAAGTATTCGGCGACCACGACCACCAGCCCCACCCCCATGTTGAAGACCCGGTACATCTCGGGCTCGGCGACGCCCCCCAGCCGCCCGAGCCAGGTGAACACCGGCGGGATCGGCCACGAGCCCCGATACAGCCGCATCGCCGTCCCCTCGGGGAGGATCCGCGGGGGGTTGTCGATCAGCCCGCCGCCGGTGATGTGGGCGATCCCGTGGACGATCCGCTTCACCCGGTAATTGCGGTAGACGGTCTTCATCGCGCGCACGTAAATCCGCGTGGGCGTGAGGAATTCGTCGGCGATCGAGCGGCCCAGCTCGGGGACGACTGCGTCGAGCTCGAGCCCCGCCCGCTCGACGATCCCCCGGGCCAGGCTATAGCCGTTCGAGTGCAGGCCCGAGCTGGCGATCCCGATCACCTTGTCGCCGGGCCGGACGTCGCCGCCGTCCAGAACCCGCTTGCGCTCGACCACCCCCAGGCAGAACCCGGCCAGGTCGTACTCGCCGGGGTGGTACATCCCGGGCAGGATCGCCGTCTCGCCCCCCAGAAGAGCGCACTCGGCCTCGATGCAACCCTCGCTGATCCCGGTCACGATCTGGCTGGTCTGCTCGGGGTCGTCGCGGCTCATCGCCACGTAATCCAGAAAGAGCAGGGGCTCGGCCCCCGCGCACAGGCAGTCGTTGACCGACATCGCCACCAGGTCGATCCCCACCGTCGCATGCCTTCCGGTCGCCACGGCCGTCTTGAGCTTGGTCCCCACCCCGTCGGTCGACGCCACCAACACCGGGTCGCGGTAGGTTCTCGACAACAGCCCGATTCCGTCGTTGAGCCGAAACAGCCCCGCGAACCCCCCGGGCCACTCCATCACCCGCGGGGTGTAGGTTCGCCGCAAGAGCGGCGGCAGCCGCGCCATCGTCTGTTCGTAGACCGCCAGATCGACGCCGGTGGAACGGTAATCGAGTGTATCGCTCATGGCCAGGACGTTCCCGATGAGGGCAGGGACGGCGGGTCGCTTTCGAAGGGGCGCGGGGATCGACGTTCTTGAACGAAACGCTCCCCGGCACTATCCTTCTATCTTGAGTATACCCGAGTCCGCGAATCGGGCCGGCGAACGCCTCCTCTCAAGCAATCGCCGGCCACCGGGCTCATCCCACCCCTTATGTCTCGCCCCAGCAATCGAGGAGATCCTCGCAACATGAATCGGAAATGGGTCGTCGTCGCGGCCGCGGCCGGCGCGTTCATCATGGGGACTGTCAGCGTCACGCTGTCGGTCGCCCAGGAAAAGAAGAAAGAGTCCAAACTCCACAGGATCATGGAAAAGGTCAACCGGAACAACTCCGTGATCCAGAAAGGCACCCGCAACGCCGTCTTCTACAAGAAAGCGGAACGGGACATCGCCAAGAGCGCCAAGGAAATGGTCAAGCTCGCCAAGGAAGCCAAGCCCCTCGGCAAGGATTCCCTCGAGAAGGCCAAGGTCGCCAATCCCCAGAAGGTCTGGGACGACTACTCCGACGCCTTCATCAAATCGGCCGAGGAGCTGGAGCAACTCCTCTCCAAGGTGGGCGCCCCTTACGACAAGGTCAAGCCCGCGTTTGGGGCGGTCAAGAAATCGTGCGCCGACTGCCACAAGGACTTCCGGGTCGAGGACGAATTCTGACCCCGCCGGGCCGGCGCGGCCTCACACCGCCGGCCCCGCGCACGTAGAAAGAGGATGAACCACAGAGACACAGAGACACAGAGAAGAAAAGACCGAGCAGAGAAAGAGAAAGAGAAAGAGAGAGAGGGGGAGGGAGAGGGAGAAAGAGAAGGAGAGAGAGAATCCAAGCACGGAACAGGGAAAACGTGGGCTCGCGCGCCTCGAGGCGGCACGATGGCGGAATTGCCCCGGCAAAGCCGCGTCCGCGCCTGGCGCCCTCAAACCGAACCGATCGTGGGCACGACGCGCGATCTTCCGTTCCCAGACTCTTGCTTCCTTCCCAGCCGAGCCCCGCTCCCGATCCGCCCGTTCTCTCCACTCTCTCTTCTGTTGATATTCTCTTCTCTTCTCTTCTCTTGATTTCTCTTCTCTGTGTCTCTGAGTCTCCGTGGTCAAGGTCTTCGTTTGGGGATGCGTTTGATGAGGCATGAGGCGCTCCCCATGCGCTGGCTCGATCTCACGCTCGAGAGCGTCGTGCACGACGTGGCATGCGACGAGGCGCTCTTGATCGAGGTCGACGGCGGCCAACGACCCGCGACGCTGCGATTCTGGGAAACGCCGGGCTACGCGGTCGTCCTGGGCGCGTCGCGGCGGGTCGACCGCGACGTCCACGCGGAGGCTTGCCGCCGCGACCAGGTTCCGATCGTCCGCCGCTCGAGCGGCGGCGGGACCGTGCTGCTGGGGCCGGGCGTGCTTTCGGTCGCCCTGGCCGCTCCGTTCCACGAAATTCCCGGCGCGGAATCGGTCGAGCGCGCCCAGCACTACGTCATGAACAAGATCGCGCTGGCCCTCGAGCCGCTCGCCCCCGGGCTGCGCGTCGAAGGCTCCGGCGACCTCGCATGGGCCGGCCGCAAGTGCGCCGGCAGCGCCCAGCGCAGGCTCCGCGGCGCCCTGCTCGTGCACTGCTCGATCCTCGCCGGGCTCGACCTGGAACGCGTCGATCGCTATCTTGCCCAGCCCGAGCGCCAGCCCGCTTATCGCCAGGGGCGCACACACGACCAGTTCCTGGTGAATCTGGCCGCGCCCCCGAGCGTGATTCGAGCGGCGATCAAGGACGCCTGGCCCCTCGAGGCCGGCGAACGCGAGCCGCCGCCCCCCGCCCTCGGGGATCTGGTCGGGGAAAAATTCGGGAATCCCTCCTGGATTTTCCGATTATGAGGGATGGGCGGCCGGTATCATGGCGGTTGGCGAGGACGGACCGGGTCGAATGTCGCTCGCCTTCGTTTTCGGTCGGCTCGAGTGGTCTTATAATAAATCGTGGGCGGCCCTCGAGTCCGTATGACTACGGTGTCGGCTTGCCAGGCCCCGTCGGCAATGGAGTATGATGAGAGGGATCGGGCGTTCGCGGTGGACGACCCTCGGTCACGACGTCTCGAGACCGACCCCCGAACCGCGACTCCAGGCCCCGACCATCCGTCTGGAAACACCCCAACATGAATCGCTCGACGTTCGCGACGCGCTTCAACCTCAACGTGATCGAGGATTATCACAGGCGATGGCTCGAGGACCCAGGATCGGTCGACGAATCCTGGCGCTTCTTCTTCGAGGGCTTCGACCTCGGCCGGGGTTTGCCGGCGGGCGAGCCGCCGCCGGGAGCGGTTTCCGTCGGGGCCGCGCATGTCGCGGTCACCCGGCTCATCGAGGCCTATCGCGAGATCGGCCACTACAAGGCCAACCTCGACCCCCTGGGCCTTGCGCGCGCCGACGACCTGGGCGACCACCTCGACCCCGCCTCGTTCGGGC
>DAIDHE010000409.1 GCA_027459775.1 Planctomycetales bacterium
GGTGGTGGCGGTGGCGGCCGCGGCGGCCGCGGCGGCTACGACACCCGGCGCTACTGAGCCCCTGAGCCCAAACGATCGCGCTCGGCGTCTCTCCTGAGATTCTGGCGACAAGCTACAAACCTTGGCTGTCGCGACGCCTTCGTCGCGACGGCCTGTTCGTGTTTCCAGACCATCGATTCACATGGTCTCATTGCCCGCTGTGCCAAGGCAGCGGGACCGAGCAGCTACCCTCGCACACCCAGGCGTGCGTCTCGCCCGCCGATTCGCGGCCTGGGGCGACCTGGTCAGGCCTCGGGCTTCTTGTTCGCGATCGCCAGCGGCCGCAGGACCGCCAGCATCGTATTCAGATGCGCCAGCCGGGGTCCAAACCGATCCACGAAATCACTCAAGGAAAAGTCCCCTTCGAGCAGATTCTCGTGGTATTCCTCGACGTAGTTGCCGAGCTCGCGCATGAGTGCGGCGTGGACTTGTTCGAGCTTGCCGAGCGTTTCCTTGCAGAGATCCAGGATCGGCTCGTGGCCATTTTGCCACTTTTCGAGCTCGGCGATCTGGCGTGATCGCTGTTCGCGGTTGACATGGAGCAGCTCGCGCGAGATCTCGAGCTGTTGCCGCTGCATTTCGAGCATTTGCCGCTGGGCTTCGAGCGTCTGATTTTGCAAATTGGCGAGCAGATGGAGCAGGAGGATGGGATCGTTGGGGTTGGCGATCGCCCCAGGCGCCCCCTGACCGGTGGGTGAGACCTCCATGCGATAGGTCCAAGCGGGGGCGGGCGACGACGGGTTCTCTCGGGGGGACAACTCCGGCCTCCTTCGCGTTCCGGCAAAATCGCGACCTGGGTTCCCTGTGTTTGGCTGTCGTGGTCGCGGTTCGATTCAACTCTAGAATCATCTTACGCGACTCCTTGGCGGCGGCAAAGAGCAGCACGCGGGATTCGCCGAATTTGACCCCTGGGCCGTGATTTCAGTCCGAGCGCTGGGCGAATGTGCGATCAGGACGCTTCGTCGCTTTCCGGGGCGGCGTGCAGGAAAGCGTCGGGGAGCGCATCCACCAGGTCGCCGGCGATCATGCCGATCTCGCCGTGGTCGTCGCGCGCGACGTCGCCGGCGATGCCATGGATGAAGACGGCGAGCTGGGCGGCGGCGAAGGGGAGCAGTTTTTGCCCAAGGAGGGCGGCCGCGACGCCCGTGAGCACGTCCCCCGCCCCCGCCGTGGCCATGCCGGGATTGCCCGAGGCGTTGACATGATAGCGCCTGCCGTCGGTCGTCACCGTACCCGACCCTTTGAGGACCACGACCACCCGTTCGTACCGCCCCGCCAGCTCGGCGGCCTGAGCCAGCCGCTCTTCGGGCCCGCGCGGGGCGGGCCTGCCGGTCAAGCGCGCGAACTCGCCCGGATGGGGCGTGAGGATCACGGGCGGACCGGGCTTCGACAAGAGCTCGAGCCGCCCCACGAGCGCATTCAGGGCGTCGGCGTCGAGCACGAGCGGGCGCTCGGCCTCCGAGATCAGAAAGGCGATGAGCCGGCGAACGCCCTCCGAGACCCCAAGGCCGGGACCGGCCGCCAGCACGTCGGCCTCGGCGACCAACCGCTCGATCGCCGGCCGCGCCCGGTCGAAATCGACCAACCCCAGGTCATCTCCAGGCAAGGGGTAGGTCATGTACGAGGGTTCGAAGCTCGCGACCGTGGGCTGGATCTCGGCGGGGCACGCGATCTTCACCTTGCCCGCCCCCGACCGCAGGGCCGCCGCCCCCGCGAGCGCAGCCGCCCCGGCCATTCCCCGGCCGCCGGCCAGGATCAGTACCGAGCCAAAAAGCCCCTTATGCGAGTCCGCGCGGCGGGCGGGCAAACTGGCCAACGTCTCGATCAATTCCAGCGTCACGAGGCAATCATCCTCTCTTTGGGCGGGGCATCTAAGCCCGGGGCATTTCGATCTCAAATCGTTCTATCTGATGTATTTATGCGCTCAGCCCGGCGGGCGATCGAGCCGCGCCTGGCCCATTCGCCGGGCGATGAGGCTGGCGATGTGCCCGCCGCTGAAGCCGGCGTCGATATTGACGACCACGACGTTGGACGAGCAGCTATTGAGCATCCCCAGGAGCGCGGCCAGCCCGTGGAAATGAGCGCCATAGCCGATGCTGGTGGGGACGGCGATAACGGGGCAGTCGACCAGCCCGCCCACCACGCTGGGTAGCGCGCCTTCCATTCCCGCCACGACCACGATGGCGTCGCAGCTCTTCAGGTTGGGGAGCTGATGCAACAGCCGGTGCAGGCCCGCCACGCCGACGTCGGCGATCAGCTCGACCTCGCAATTCCAGGCCTGGGCGGTCACCTTGGCCTCTTCGGCGACGGGGAGGTCGCTGGTTCCGGCGGTGACGATGGTGACCCGGCCGAGTTTAGGGCCGGGATCGGCGGGTGGGGCCAGGCGAAAGGTGCGCCCGAGTGCGTTGTGCTCGCCCTCGGGAAACGCGCGTTTCAGGTGGATGGCCGCCTGGGGGTCGAGCCGGGTCACCAGCCCTCCCTGGCCGTTCGCCCGCTGAGCGCACAGGATCGATTCGATCTGTTCGGCGGTCTTGCCCTGTCCGAAGACGACCTCGGGAAACCCGCAGCGCATCGAGCGATGGAGGTCGACCTTGGCGAACCCGCCGGCGTCGTGGTAGGGCTCAAGCGCGATCGACTGGGCGGCTTCGGCGGGTGCCAGCCGGCCGTCTCGGACCGCCTCGAGCATTCGTGTCAGGTGGTGCGAATCCATGGAATACCCAAAGAGTTGCGAAAATCGTCCGAGGGCCCCGCGCTGAGCCCATCCCTTGTAACCCGTCGACGCCCCGCATCGCAATCGAATTTGAGCTACCGAGCCCGCGCTCGATTCTGGTAACGTGGACCAAGGTTGTATTCCTGATGTTGCGACGATCTCAGCCGTGAAGGGCGTCTGACGGGGCGTCTCCGGCGTGGTGGAATCGGGCGGAGTCAAGCCAGCGATGTCCCGAGCCGCCT
>DAIDHE010000458.1 GCA_027459775.1 Planctomycetales bacterium
GCTCGTTGTCGAGATAGCTCGCCACCGTGTTGGCATCGGTTCCCTCCGGCCCCGAGCTGCCGGGCACCGTGAGCCTGCGCTGCCGCGTCACCCGCGCAATCCGATCGGCCAGCTCGCGCGCCAGCGGGCTCTCCTTGACCTGCATGCCAATCTCGCGAACCTGGGACGGCGGCAGCGTATCGTCCAGCCAGGCCAACAGGGTCCGAAGCGTCAAACGCATCGCAAGCTCCTCGAAAAAAAGAATCGCCCAGACGGAGGCCGGCCGCGCGCGTGATCTCGCCCCCTATAACTATCTGTGCCGTCTCGGGCGCGAATCCGTCGAATTCGGCGGATTTTTTTTTTCGATTCTGGATCCGGGAGCGGCTCGACCACGGCCGCGCGTCAGCGCGTAGTCGCGCCCGCCCAGGGGGGTTTACGAAACCGATAGATGCGAAACCAAGGGTCGGCCTCGAGCTCGCCGTAGAGCGGCTCGAACCGATCGGGATGGCCGTCGGCCCAACCGCGCTCGATCGGAAAGCCCTCGGAGTCGGCGATGTTGTGCGCGCCCTCGTCGGAGTTGACCCGGGTGACGACCAAGAGGTCGATCCTCTCGGCCTCAAGGTTCCGCACCCATGCGCGATAGTCGGGGTTCATCCGGTCCCAGCCAGGGCGGGAATTGGGCCAGACGCCCTCGCCGCGCGCCAGGGCCTCGCGGTGATAGTCATGGAGCAAGAAGTCGCGTCGATCATTGATATTAACATATCGTACTTCGTTTCGCAGCCTGTCGCCCAGCAGGTAGTAGGGAAGGTTGGTGCCGGCGTAGGCCACGCGCGCGCCTCGCGGTCCGCACCAGACGTCGAAACTCATCCAGCCCCGGTAAAAGTCGAGAAACGGCGGATAGAAGCGGATCCGGGCGTCGTATGAGTAGAGGCCCAGGTCCGCCAAGCCCGCGCCCAGAAGCGCGGCCGAGCCGGCCACGGCGGCCAGTCGCCGGCGGCCGCGGCGGCCCGGCCCCTGAACCCGCGCCAGGCTCGCGGCGGCGCCAACGGCGGCCAGGGCCACGACCGCCAGCAGCACCACGCCCGTCGCCGACCGCCTCCGCGGGTCGCGATCGAACGCCCGTTCCCAGCGCCACGAGAGCGGCGCGGGGGCCTCGACCGCGTTGGGGATCTCGAGCGTGAGATCCCAGGGGATCGCGCGGTCGTCCTTCGCGAACGGCCACGACTGAGCCGACAGGAGATGGACCCCGAGCAAAGCCGCGGCGATCAGCCGAGCCCACCGCCCACGGTCGATCAGGGCCGCCAGCGGGGAGACCGCGAATCCCAGCGCCTGCAGCATGAACCGCTGCTGGCTCCGATAGGGAATGAAGATCCAGTACAACGCGATGTTCGCGATCGCAAGCGCCGCCATGGCCGCGATGAGCCGGTCCCTTCGGAGCTCCACCCCTGGTCGTGACCCGCGCGGCAGAGCCGCCAGGATCGCGGCCGCGAGCGCAGCCAGCCAGACCGGAGCAAGCCGTGGGTCGACAACGGCCAGGAGAATGTCGCCAAACGCCCGCCAGTCGCCCAGCGGGATGTAATAGAGACTCTTGCGCATCGCCGCGGGACCATACCAACCCGCCAGCACGACCTTTCCCATGACGACGACCTGAAGCGGATAGAGCGGATTGCCGGTGAGCCAGGCGTTGCGAAAAAACCAGTAGCCCCCCGTCAGCAGCGGCATGAGGCCGATCACCAGCGAACGCACGATCTTGCGCCCTCTTGACCCGTCCGCGCGGCACGCGATCACGAGCCCCAGCACGAGCAGCGGAGGAACGAAAACCACCCCGACGGCCTTGGTCCCCAGGGCGAGCCCCGCGGCGAGCGCCCCCAGCACCAGCGCGGATTCCCCCCCCTGGTCGAGCGCGAATTGCTGAAAGAAAAAACCGGCCAGCAAAAGCCCGGCGACAAAAATCGTGTCGACGTTGGGTGTAAAGGAAAACAGGAGAAGCGGAGCCGAGCCCGCGAACCAGCAGGTTGCGATCACACTGGCCGATCGCCCAAGGCCGGCGGATCGCGCGAGGCCGTAAGCGGCCAGGGCCGCCAGAACCAGGAATGGAGTCTGACCGATCCGCGCCAGGCGATCGCCCCCCCAAATTGTGAAGAGCCAGGTGAACCAAAGGTCGCCGTTGGCGGGAAAATAGGTCGCCGCGCTTTCGCCAAAGGGCGCGGCCACCAGAATCAACCGACCCGCCCGCCACCATCGGGCGGCGAAATAGAGGTGGTAGATCGGCCCGTCGCTGACGACCTTGACGGCAAGCACGAGGGACTGCATCGCCAGTGGAACCGCGGCCGTCAAAAGAAGTCCGACGCTCATGATCGCCGACCACTCCCAGGCGACGGAACCTGGGGGTGTTGGCGCGGCCGCCTCGACCCGTCCGCGAGGGAGACAGAGCCCAACGATCAAGCCCGCGAAGCCCACACCCAGGAGTCCGGCGGTCGAGATGGCACTCCAGAAAGAGAGACCCTCGAGGGCGATCGTGCCGCTGGCCCAAAAAAGCACCGCCGCGGCGAGCCAGGCGGGGAGCCCGCGCGACTGCCCAAACCCCCGCCGCGCGAGCAGCAAGCAGCCATACCACAGCGCACAGATCGACGTCAGCCCAAGAAAAGGCCGCCAGATCTCGCTTATCAACGCATCGTCGACCACGGAGGAACCCAGGGTTGCGCCGGATGCGACCGCTCGTCGACTTTACGAACCGGCGACCCGTCGAGTAAAATCAAGACCCATCAAACGCCGGTCGTTCGTTCAACACGAGCAGTGTCGATACGTGGGCTCTGTTCGCTCGCGATCGAAGGCGCTCGTGGAAGCGTATGCTAGTTATTATGAAGGACGCAAGGGTTCCAGCAATTTCAGACGTTTGAATCGCCGAGGAGTGGACAATGCTTGGAGCGACCATGGGAGCGGCCGATTATCTGTCGCGAGTTTGTGACGAGATCAAACGACTCGACGTCAAACAGCTCGAGAAGGTCTGTGATCTGATCGAGGGCGCTTACGACGCGGGCCGATTCGTGTTCATCTGCGGCAACGGCGGCTCCGGGGCCAACGCCTCGCATCTCTGCGAGGATCTCGCCAAGGGCACGCTCCGCGACTTCGAGAATCAAAGACGGCTCAAAGTCCTGTCCCTCACGGACAATACGTCGGGCATCATGGCCTGGGCCAACGACGAAGGCTACGACCGGATCTTCCTCGAACAGCTCAAGAACCTGGCGTCGCCGGGCGACGTGCTCCTGACGATCTCGGGCTCGGGAAACAGCCCCAACATTCTCAAGGCCGTCTCCTGGGCCAACGACCACGGCCTGACCACGGTCGGCTTCACGGGGTTTTCCGGCGGTCGGCTCAAGACCCTCGCCCACTACAACGTCCACGCGGCGATCGACGATATGGGAATCACCGAGTCGCTGCACCAGGTCGCGTTTCACTGGATGATCGACGATCTCTATCGCCGTTTCGGGGTCAAGCGGACCGCGCAAAACGGCGTCGCCGTGGCCTGACTCCCTTGGCGGCCGGCTATCAGTTAGGCATCGAGATTGGCGGCACCAAGCTTCAGCTTGCCATCGGCCGTGGCGACGGCGATCTGCGCGCACTCGAGCGCCAGCGTGTCGACCCCGCCCAGGGCGCCCGGGGAATTCTCGAACGGATCGAACACGCTTACCCCAGGCTGCTGGAACAGTCGGGTGTTGAGAGGCGCGAGATCAAGGCGGCCGGCGTGGGCTTCGGCGGACCCGTCGACCATGCTCGCGGCATGACCCTGAGATCATTCCAGGTCGCGGGTTGGGAGAACTTTCCCCTGGCGGCCTGGATCCATGAGCGGCTTGGCATCGAACGGGTCGTGGTCGAGAACGACGCCGACGCCGCGGGGCTTGCCGAAGCCTTATTGGGTGCGGGCCAGGGCGTATCCCCCCTGCTCTATTCCAACGTCGGCAGTGGCATCGGGGGCGCACTCGTGATCGACGGCCGCATCTACCGTGGGTCAGGCTGGGGATCGCTCGAAATCGGACACTTGCTCGTCCCCGACCCTCGCCCAGGATGCTCGGGCATGGTCGAGCTCGAGCAAATCGCATCGGGTTGGGCCATCGGCCGTCAGGCACGCGCGGCCGCGGCCGCAATGACCGCTGACCAACAAGCAGAGTGGGATGTCCTCAAGCACGCAGGCGGACATCCCAGTCAGGTCACCGCCATGACGGTGGCCCATGCAGCCAGCCTCGGCGACATCACGGCTCTCGCGATCCTGGCCAACGCTCGCTCGGCCGTTAGCTTCGCACTCACTCAGGCCATCACCTTGCTCGCCCCGCGCCGCATCGTTCTCGGCGGCGGCGTCTCACTCATCCCCGATGATCTGTGGCTCGAACCCATCCGCCATGCTGTCGCCACCAACGCCTTTCCTCCCTTCCGCGGAACTTTCGACATCTTGGCCGCACAGTTCGGCGAGGAAGTCGTCATCCATGGCGCACTCCTCCTAAACCCTGCACACTCACTCATCTGAACTTCCGACCCCATAGCCCTTGTCGCGGGTGATTACTTCATCACCAAGCGCAAACGCAGCCGAAAAGAACGCGGTCATACTTGACTTGAATCCACGCACGCATCTACACTTCGTTTGGCGGCTCATCGTGATTGGTTTTGGCGGTCCGGCCGCCAAAACGGGTGCTGGGCCTCATCGGCCGTGCTGTAAAAGCTGGCTCTGGGGCATGATTGACAGGCGACGTCTCTGGGTTGGTGGTTTGTCGGGGCGTGGTTTGGTTTGGCGATGATCGAGATTGGGAGGCGAATCTTGAAAAATCGTGAGATTTTTTGGCGTTCGTGGGCGATCGGCCTCGTTTTTGCCGGGCATTGTTATATGAGGTCGATTCTGGACGGGTTCTCGTTCTGGAAATTGGCGGATTTCGGGGTCTGTCTCCTGAACCCGAATGGTTCGATATTCGTCTATACGGTTGGGGGCGGATTGAGGATGATTCGCCGGTGAAATTGCAACAGGAAGACGACGGAGCTTCCTACAGGCGGCGCGGGAGACGGTGGGTTTTGCGAACCCAGGCCAAGAATGTGCGCGGTGGAAACGAATAGGGAACGGACGGCTTTTATTCCTTGAAGATCGGGGGCGCGCCATGACCGCTCGACTGGCTGAAACCCAGCTCTGGCAGCAGAACCTTGTTTCCCTCATCCGCTCGGGCCTTTTTTGTAGGGCCGAGACGCGCGAGATTCACGGTCTTTTCTCGGTCGTCGGTATTTATCGTGACGACTCGGCGTCGGCGCCGCTGGCGAAGTATTCTGACAATCGCCGTGCTCAGGATGCTGCCAACTTGGTCAACCGGCTGGCAATGGTGAGCAGTTCGTCGATCGAGACCAACTGACCGCCTCTGCGTATGCGATTCGCCCCGCCGTGCGATCGGTTCACGGTCGTGCGGCGGGTTGATTCTGGCGGCCTGGGTTTTTCACGGCGGCGCATCTTCCGAGGATCGGGATCAAGCGACATGGAAGTCCCTGGTCTTGGCCGCGCGAGGGCGGCCGCGATTCTGTTTGCCATCTCTTTTGTCGGGGTTCTAAACGACCCTGGTCTTGATCGGGTTTCGCCGCGCGAATTGCTTGAGCATGTCGGCCGCCGCCTGAGTCGGTCGATGTCGGAGGCCGAGTTGACCGCGCTTGCCTCGCGCGGCGACCGATTGCTCCACAGGCTCGAGCCAAGCGAACGCGCCTCTCTTGCCAAGAATGGCCTGCGATTCCAACTCGCCTCGTCGACGACTGTCTTCGTTGCGGCATTGGAGGGAGGCGCTCCATTCTGGCTTGCCGAACGAGGCTTCGAGCCGACCGAGCTTGCACTCGACGATCCCAATGGGAGGTTGCGGGTCTTCCGCCGCCAGTTCGTCGCGGGCTGGGTCGAGCTCGGCGTCAACGGTCTCGATCGCACGCCCCCGGGCCACTACGTGGTCTTTGTGCGAGCCGAAGCGCAAGACGCATCAGGTGCTATCGTTCTGGACCCGGCACGTTCGAATGGCTGGCGCGTGGCGAGGGCACAGGTGGGGGCGAGCTCTGCCAGCGATCAGATGCTTCCCTTTCGATCGATGCCGGCCGAGCTCGACGGCGCGATCCTGCTCCAGCCGGCCCATGCGAATCGGCACGACGCCCTTCTCGCCTCGGGGCGAGTTTGGAAGACTCATGTCGTTGCGGCAACGTCGCCCGATCAGATCACGGCGGCCTATGGCGCTGCTCCTGATCGGGAGCTCGTCTGGACCTGGCGCACAAGGCCCGGTTCGCCGATGGAGTACCTGAGGCTCGCGCGCCCGAGCTCGGGGGCCGTCGCCCCCTTGCGGATCCTCCGTTCGACATCGGAGTTGATCGAGTGCCCGAGCGTCCTCAACGACCCGCTGGTCACGCGCCATCGGGTCTCGGTCGCCGATCTTGAGCCCGACACGCGCTATGTGTACTCGATCGGTGACGGCTCGCCCCAGGGGTGGACGCCTTGGCGGAACATGAAGACCGCCCCGGCCGCGGGCGGGCCGACCCGGTTTCTTTATCTGGGCGACGCCCAGACCGGTCTCGAGGGTTGGGGGCGGCTGCTCAAGACGGCGGCCGGTCGGCACCCCGATCTCGACTTTTTGGTCATCGCTGGCGACCTGGTCGACCGCGGCAACGAACGCACCAACTGGGATCATTTCTTCCTCCGCGCGGCCGGCGTTTTCGACCGCATGCCCCTCATGCCCTGCGTGGGCAATCACGAATACCTCGACATGGGACCCCGGCTCTATCGAGCCTTCTTCGAGACCCCACGCAACGGCCCCGCGGGGATCGACTCGGATCTGGTCTATAAATTTGAATGTGGCGATGCGTTTGTGGCCGTGCTCGACAGCACCCTGGCCTCGACCAGTCCCGCCAAGGCCCGGGTCCAGGCCGAGTGGCTGGACAACGCCCTGGCGCAAACGCGAGCGCGATGGAAATTCGTCGTCTTCCACCATCCGCTTTATCCGTCTCATCCGTGGCGCGACGTCCCATCGTTGCGGTCGGCCTGGGTTCCCGTGATCGACAAGCATCACGTCGACCTCGTCTTACAGGGGCACGACCATGCCTATTTGCGAACGCATCCCATGCGAGCCGACCGCCGCGCCTCTGGGGCGGAATCGGGAACTTATTACGTCATCGCCGTGTCGGGCGACAAGTTCGTCGCCGATCAGCCGCCCCGCGATTACATCGAGGTCGGCCGCCCGCGCGTCTCGACCTATCAGATTATCGACATAAACCCCGGCCTCGATCGTCTGACCTATCAGGCCTGGACCGAGAACGGCCGCCTGGTCGACGAGCTCGTCATCGACAAGGGACGCGGCACGCTCGATTCGCGGAGTGACCCGCCTCGCGGCGAGCATCCGCCGGCCGTCGTCTCGGGGTCGTTCTGAGGACTCTTTGCCCCCTACCTCCAGATCGCGTGCAGGAGCTCCAGAACCCGGGCCGATCGCGCCTGCGCGGCCATGACGACGTAGGCCTCGAACCACCAGAGCGCCCAGGCCAAGGCCAGCCAGCCTCGCCAGTCGATCGACGCACGGCGCTTCGCTCGGTTTTGGGGATCGTGGCCGGTCATGGAATCGTTCTCCCGATGTCGAGGGCTGCCGTCGATCGATCAGAGCGGGTGGTGGGGCGGTTGGTCGTCGTGGGCCCGATCCCAGAGCCGCATCGCCCCCTTCCAGACCCGCTCGGGGTCGAGCCCGCTCATGCAGGGGTGGCCGGCCAGCGGGCACGTTTTCTGGTGACAGGGCTGGCAGGAAACCGGCTTGCGCAGCACCAGGGCATGCCGCGACCAGGGCCGCCATTGTCTCGGCTGGTTGGTGCCGCTAAAGAGCACGACCGAGAGCGTGCCGGCGGAGGCCGCCAGGTGGGCGGGACCTGAATCAGATCCTATGAACATATCAGCGCGCTCGAGCAACGCCGTGGTCTCGACGACCGAGAGCCGTCCCGACCAGTCAGCCAGACGGGAGTGCTCGGGGAGCGATCGCGCGAGCGCGACGTCGTCGGGCCCGCCCACGACGACGATCCGCCAGTCGTGTTCCAGAAACTTGTCGACCAGCGTCCGCCACGAGGCGATTGGCCAGCGCTTGGCGGCGGTGCCCGCTCCCAGGTGGACGGCCAAAAGGGGCGGTCGGGACGAGAACCGGTCGGCGTGCAGCCAGTCGGCGTCGTCCGGGTCCAGGGGCGCGGGTCGAGACGCGCGCGCCTGGTTGGGTGTGACACGCTCGTGCCAGCCCGAGGCGCGGGCCTCGGCTCGGCGCGCCGACTTGCGCGGCCAAGCTTCCGCCAGCCGCCGCGCGACGCGTACACGATCCCGATCGTCGACATGGACGTCGAGCCGAGGTCGTTCCGCGGGCTCGATTCCCAGCTCGCGCAAGAGCGCCAGCCGCGACCGCACCTCGTGGCGCCCGGGCCGCCATGAGGCCACGTCGGTGAGCAGAAACGCCCCGCCCCCCATGTCCCAGCCGAGTCGCCGAGGAATCCCGGCCAGCACCAGCACCAACACCGACAGCACGTCGCCACGAACGTCCACGCCCAGGTCGTAACCGCGAGGACGGAGCGACCGGCCCAGGCGCCAGACCGCCCGGATCAGGCTGAACCGGTCTCGTCTGCGCTCGAACCAGGTTTGTCGCGCCACCAGCACTCGCCCGATCCGGGGATCGGCCTCGAAGACCTCGTGGTTCGAGGGCGAGGCCAGGACGTCGATCTCGGCCTGGGGAAAGGCGGCGACCAGCTCGGCGAAGAGCGGCGTACTGAGGACGGCGTCGCCGAGATGGTCGAGTTGGACGACCAGGATCCGCCGGGGGTCGACCACGCGGCGGGCGGGCCGAGCCAGCCGCACGAGCGCCATCACGGCCGTTCCCACGGCGTCGAGCGCGTGCACCAGCAGTCGCCAGCGCAGCTTGCTGTAGCGATAACGGCCGACCTTCACGGGCTTCGGGCTAGCGGGTGATTCGGTCATAGACCTCCGCCGTGAGCTGGGCTGTCTTGGACCAGAGAAAATGATCGACGACCCTGCGTGAAAGCTGGGGATCGGCCCCTTCGCTCCAGCAGCGCAGGACGGCGCGGGCGATCTCATGCGGGCGATCGGGCCGGGCGTACTGGGCCAGATCGCCGAAATACTCGCGGGTCGAGCCACGGGGCGTCACCACCACAGGCAGACCGGCAAGGGCCGCCTCGAGCGCTGCCAGGCCCGGCGTTTCGAACCAGCTCGGCAACGCGAACACCCGGGCGGCTTTGTAAGCCGATGCGAGGAGCGGGTCGTCGGCCGCCAGCCGACCGAGCCACAGCACCTGGTCCCCACCCGCTTGGCGGCAGAGCTTGGCATACTCCTCGCGGCCCGCCGGCGCTCCGCCCGCGATGACGATCGGCAGCCGCGCGGCGGCGAGCGCCTGGATCAATCCGAGGGGGTTCTTCCGAGGCTCGATCCGGCCCGCGAAAAAGACGAAATCAAACCTGCCGACCTGGCGCCAGAAGAGCTCCGGCCCGGCCTCGAGCAGATCGGCCGAGACCCCGTTGGGAACGACGTGGATCCGCCGGGGATCGACGCCAAAGAGCCGGGTGAGCTGCCGCGCCTCGGTGCGGGAATTGGGCAGGACGGCGTCGGCGAGCCCCAGCAGCTTGCGCCGCCACGACGGCAGCCAGGGGGCGACCGACCGCGCCCGATAAGCCGCCACGCCCGCGACTCGCCGAGCCAGGCCCGGCTCCAGGGCACGGATCGCCGCAGGCTCATACCAGCATATAGGCGAAACTACGATCGGGATCCCCCGGACGCGGGCCGCCCGCGCGAGCTCGAGCCCCTCGCGCGACATCCCAAACAAATGCAGCAGCAGCCCGCGCTCGAGCCGGTCGACCCACGGCGAAAACGGCCGCGTCTCGATCCCCAGCCCCTCGAGCCCGCGCGCCGTCCGCACAAGCTGATTCTCGCCCCCACCGGGCGCCTGGAAGGCACACGACGGCGCGTGCAGATAGACCGCCCCGTCGCTCGCCGCGCCGCGGCTCTTGCGGACGAGCCAACCGGCGTCGTCCTCGACCGAGTGATCCAGAATCGCCGTCGTCGCCTTCATGCCGTGGCCCTCGCGCGCGCCTGCTTCCAGCGTCTGAGGCCCCGCTTGATCTCAAGCCCGAACGTCCCCTTGGGCAGCTCATCGATCGGCGTCGCCGTCTCCCAGTCGAGCGCTCGTCGCAGCACCCGCTTCAGGCTCGGCGCACGCGCGATAGGGACAGGCGCGGCATCCGACAATGTCTGCACACGTTCATATGCCAATGAGTTGAGTCCAAGCACCGTCCGCGGACCCGCGATCGGGGCCGCGCAGCGAAATCCGCCGCGCTCGATCGCGACCGCCAGCGGATACCGCGAATCCCACTCCTCAAACTGGATCTCGCATCGGCCGTCCGCGCGGGGCAGCACCAGCCACTTGCGCTCGCCCCGCCAGCGCCACCATCGCGAAATCTCGGTTAACGTCGCGCGCCACAGGAAGGCACGATCCGCGACCGAGCGCGCGATCTCGGCCATGACCCCCGGCATCCGCCCCAGCCTGCGCTCGGGATGCCCATAAACCACGACGAGCTCGCCCGCGGCCGCGCGATCGGCGACCACCTGGTGGAAATAGCCCCCGATCGTCGCGGGATCGTCGATACCGGCCTCGACAAACAGCCCCTCGCAGACGGGATGGATCGGAATCTGTAGGATTCGCGAGAATCGCCCGTTCTTCCAGGGAAAGAACGGCAGGTCGTCGTAACCGAGCTGAAAGTCCGACGAATAAAGATATCCAAGATCCTCGAGTGCGTCGTCCAGCCCGGGATTCCAGCGCCCGTGCGGGGCGGCGAATCCCACGGGCTCGATGCCCGCTCCTTGAAGGATCCTGTGGGCGCGCTCCAGATTCTTACCATTGGCGGAAGCGTTGCTGTAGACGTGGTGAAAGTGCCCGTGCGACTGGGCGTCGAGCTTCCTCAGATCGGCGACGACGCTCGCGTGGTGCGCGTAGGCGTGGGTGCTGACGAAATGGGTGGCGCAGCCGTCGAGAGTCGTTCGAGCCTTCGCGAAGCGGTGATAGTCGTCGGGGACCGGCTCGTCGAGGTCGGCTCGCAGGCTGAATGCGGACCTGTACGGATAAGGAAACGGCGCCAGCCGCATCCAGACGCCGCCCAGGGTCCAGATGCGATCTCGCAGCCGCTCGATCAGCCGGCGGCGAATGGCGGCCTTGGGCCGTCGCGAAACTCGTTCCACCAGCCCTCGACCGCCGACGGTCCAACGGTGATCGGCCGCCTGATCGTCGATCAGCGCGACCAACGGATCGACCGCCTCGCCGGCCCGCAAGAAGTCGATGTCGATGGCGGTTTGCCCCGGCGCCAGCAGCCCGCGGAGCGTCTTCCCCGGCACGGACCGGCCGTCGTAGAGCACGAATCGGCTGCCTCCAAACGACAACCGATGCGCCGACCGGGCGGTCTCGAAGGAAACTCCTTCTTGAGCGAGGATCAACTCCAGCCCCGGCGGCGTACGCCACAAGATGAGCGGCAGCAAGGCCAGCCGCGCGTCGTCGTGCGAGCTCATGCCGCACCTCCCGGACGCACGCCCGACCAGAGCACGAACCGCCGTGTCGCCGGAAACCGATCGAACGGGAACCGGCCCTCTTCCTGACGCGAAAGCACATACTGGGCACGGGCGTGGATGAAGTGCCGCGCCATCCGCCGCGTGAACCCCCGCGGCCAGAACCAGTGCTCTTGTGCTGGATCTCCAGGCGCGTACATGAATCGACCTCTGCGTTCGTCGATCCACTTGACGAGCGCGCCCGGCAGCCAGGGCCTGTGCGGGTCGCAGGCGGCGATGTTCTTGTCGACGACCGCCAGCACTCCGCCGGGCGCGAGCACCCTGCGAATCTCCGCGAGCACCTGGTCCCACGCGGCTGGCGGCAGATGCTCGAGCACCTCGACCGCGACCACCCGATCAAACGACCCGGCCGCGAACGGCAGTCGCCGGGCCGAGCCCCGCACCCGCGTCAGCCCGTCCGCGGCCCTGAGCATCGCCGCCGACAGATCGAGCCCGACGACCTCGGCCCCGCGCCCCGCGAGCGCCCGGCCGAACCGTCCCTTGCCGCAGCCCAGGTCGAGCACCCGTCGGCCAGCCAAAGGCAAGAGCCGCCGCGCCACCGCGACCAGTCGTGGGTCGTCACGATCGACGGTCGGCTTGAACCGCCCCTCGAGTGCATCAAACCGAGCGCCCGCCCAGGTCTCGTGAATTGCAATCACGCGGCCCTCCCCGCGGCCCGAGCCGCTCGTGAAAGCCACGGTTTCGCGGGCTCGACGCCCGCCGGCGCCGATCGCTCGGCCGCTCGTGAAAGCTCCCGGTGCTTACACGCCCGCACAAACGCTGAAACACCCGAGAGGCAGCAAAAAAGAAAGCCCTCGAGACCGTCGCGAAACCCCTGCTTGAAGAGGTACAGCTTGAGAAACACCCATGCCGGCCGCGCGACCAGATCGCGAAGCCGAAAGCGAACGCCCGCGTCCACAAGCGCTCGCGCCTCGAGCGATGTATACTCGTTGATCTTGGCCAGAAACGCCCGCGCGTCGGGCAGCGTGTGGTGCTCGAGCGGCCGAGACAGCGTGCCGATCGTCCCCTCGAGCGCGACCGTCTCGTGCACCAGCCCCGTCCAGCAGCCCGAATCGCGGCGGAACAGCCGGAGAGGCAAGTCGAACTGCGTCCCCGAATACCCAAACCGCCGGCCCAGCACCACGCTCCGGATGGGCACCCGATAGCCGCGATTCGCGAGCTCGGGATCGCTCACAACGGCGGCGATCTCGGCGGCCTGCTCGGGCGTCGAACGCTCGTCGGCGTCGACCGCGAAGACCCACTCGCCCGACGCGAGCGCGAGCGCGAAATTGCGCTGGGACGCGAAATCGTCAAACGCCCGAACGGCGACCTTGTCGGCCTCGCGCAGCGCGATGTCGAGCGTCGCGTCCCGACTCGCGGCGTCGACCACCACGACCCGCTCAAACGCCCACCGCGTCGCGCGCAGGCACTCGTCCAGGTTGTCGGCCTCGTCGCGGGCCACGATCAAGACCGAAACGCGCGGCTCAGCCATGCCTCGCCCCCTTCCGAACCATCCCGGCCAGAGCCCGCGTCGGGAAATAGAGGGCGTAGGCAATGAGAGCGACCTCGAGTCGTCCCCACGCCGCCAGCGCGATCCAGAGATGCCAGCGGACGTCGGCATGCCCCGCCAACCGCGCCAGCCGCCCGAGCGGCCCGACGGACCGAGACAGTGGTCCGACCGGCTGGAGCGACCTCTGGGCGCCCACGCCCTGGGCCACGCTGGCCTCGAGCTCGTCGCCAAGTAATGATTGAATCAAGAACAAATACTTTCCTGATGCATAAAGAATCCCCAGGACAAGCCACCACGGCGAGCCGTGGCTGACGAAGGCGGTCCAGGCGATCGCCGCGTGGAGGGCGAGATCGGCGAGCTCGTCGAGCACCTGGTCGAGCCATCGGCCGAAGGCCGACGCCGTCCCTTGGAGCCGAGCGAGCCGGCCGTCGGCGGTGTCGAGCACGAGCGCCAGCGCGAGCATCCCCGCGACGGCCGCCTGGGCGGCGACCCCGGCCGCTCCGATTCCGACCATGAGGGCCGCGCCGAGCATGAGCGCGGCCGCCATGAGCGTGAGCGCCGTCGGCCGCACGCGGGTCGCCGCCAGCCCCGCCGAGATCCGGTCGGCCAGCGGAAACGCCCAGTACGACCCCAGCGGCTGATATGTCGAGCGTCTGCGGAGCTCCTCCTCGGCGGCGGCCAGCGTCTCGGGCCGGTCGAGCCGCCAGATCACGGCCGCATCGGGCGACTTGCCCTTTTTGAGCCCTCGACGCAGCCGCCTGGGATCATAGATCCGGTCGGCCTCGAGCACGGCCGCGTCCGACGCCGGCGCACCCGAGACGAAGATCACCCCACCCGGGTGTGGATGGCCCGCGAGACCGCGCAGGCGTCGTTCGTCTTCCGGGCGCGCGTGGACCTGGATCGGCTGGCCGGGGTCGACGGCGGCCGCCGCCAGGTCGAGCAATCGCTCGAGCACGCTCTGGCCCAGGATCCGCTCGGCCGCCAGCGGGCCGTGGGGACCGTGCGGTCGCGCGTCGATCAACAGTCGAGCTTCCCGCGACGCCATCCTACGCCTCCCTCATCGGCTGCCAGGTGAACCGTCGGTAGAAGGCTTCCTGCCGTTCCAGCCAGCCCTCGCGGCCGACCGCGAGCGCCCTCCGCCCGGCCAGCACTCGCCCCAGCCGCGCGACCGCCCCCAAGAGCCCCCGAGCGAACTCCGTCCGGCCCCTCGCCAGCGAATACGCCAACCGCGCCGGCAGCCAGCCCAGATGGGCCAACAGCCGCCGGCCGGCGGTGTTTTTCCACACGAAAATCAGCGTGTTCCGCACCGCCAGCACATCGCAGCCCCGCGCGCCGAACTCGGGCCCGAAGCTGGCGAATCCCTTGTGATAGGCGAGCGATTCCGGGACGTAATAGCCGCGAAACCCCGCCATCCAGCCCCGAAAGCCGAGGTCGAGATCCTCGATCCGGCCGGGCAGAAAAACGGGATCGTAGCCCCCGATTTCAAGGAACCGCTCGCGGTGAACGGCCAGCACCGGCCCGGCCGCCGCGGTGAGGTCGGGCCGATCGACCACCCGCGCCACGCCGGGCACCCGGCTCATGCCTTGCACGAGCCCGCGCGTGAACCGCACCCGGGTGCGCATGCCCTCGTAGACGCCGCCGTCGAACGTCCAGCACTGGGGGGCCGAGAACAGGGCGTCGTCGTGGTTCTTGAAGGCGTCGAGCAGCGGCCCGACGGCGTCGTGGGCGAGCTTGACGTCGTTGTTCAGAAGGAGCACCACCGGCTCGTCTAGACCCGCGAGAACGTCGTTGAACGACGCCAGCCCGCGATTGGGCCGGCGGATCAGGCCGATGGTGGGGTCGAGCTCCGCGACCATCTCGGCCGAGCCGTCGGTCGAGCCGTTGTCGACGACGCTCACGCGGCACGGAACGGGCGAAAGCCGGGCGGCCTGGACGATGCTCGGCAAGCACTGGGCGAGCAGCTCGCGTCCGTTGTAATTGAGGACCAGGATGTGGGTACGATCGACCATCAAGGGCGCCATCCCTGGCTCGAGGCCGGCCTGTCCGCGTGGGCGTCGCGTTCCTTGCGCACCCCCGCGCCTTACGCAACCCCCGCGCGGCCACAACCTACGGAGAATCCCCGACCCGGTCAACCCCGCCTCACTGCCGCCAAGCCCGTCGGACGCATGTCGCGGCTCTCGCCCAAACATCTCCGTCCACGGCGGACTAATATCACCCATGCATGTTTCGGCGCGTCTTGCCTCGTTGGGCATTTGGCAGGAGTTGGGGCGTTTCAGACGCTCGCTGGCCGTTGCCGGGGTGGGCTCGTGCATCGGCAGGGTAAAAGCAGCATTATGATTCTGGGAGTCGTTTGACAGCATGGCGCTTTGTGGCATTTTTGACCGGTTTTTGGCGAGTTTTTCCAGCATTTGGACCGTCGCGGCGGGCATTTGGCGACCGATTCTCCCGAAAAGCGGGATGCCAGTGCCATTCCCCCATCCCGGCCTCGAGCGCGGGTCGGCCTTTTTGGAGTATGCGAGTGCTTTCATGACGAGGGGCCTTGAAACAGGGTGGCGTTCTCTTTGCGGATCCACTGGACCGGGAGCTTGCGGCGAACGGGCATCGGGAAGACCGAACCGTCTCGCGGGCCGCGGATGGCCAGGGTGGGGTGGTGGAGAGTTGGTCTTGACCATGGTTTTCGTGGGCACGCCGTGTCGGGGGTTTTGTTGCGCGAATGGGACGAGATCAAGAGCGCCGTCGCGTCTTGGACTTGGTGGCGTCCGGTACCCTGGCACGTCCCCCCTCATCCGCCGCGGCGCGGCACCTTCTCCCGCGGGGAGAAGGATCAACCCATGACCTTCTCCATCCGGGAGAGGGCGGCCGAAGGCCGGGTGAGGGTCCGGACGCGGCCAACGGAAACGGTTCGATCGGCGGCCTGACAATCGCAACGAAACCGGGATCAAGGAAAAGGCCCATCAAGATCAACTTTTCACCACCCAGGGCGAGAGTGCGAAAGCGCGAGGCGTAAGCCTCGAAGCGTCCTTTTTGGCGTGCGTGAAGCCGCTTGGCGCGATGATCGAGAACGATTCGTTCCGCGCGGTCCCTGGGCGCGGGATTCTCGCGCATTTTGACACCTTGATTACGCTAACGCGCGTGTGGCTTCCCGATAATGCGACGCCCTTGTCGTTATCGATTTCGTCAGCGCAACTTATTTCTGGCGAGAGAGATAAAACTTCGAAAAATAATTCCGAGCGCTCCATTGCGGCGAGCCTTTCGCCTCAGAGGTCGAAGTTCGGGGGCGCCCGAGCCCGGTGATCCTGGGCCCCTTCCCGCGTTGCCGGCCGGGTGCGAAATCGCGTAAGATGATCGACGAGATTCCTGGGAACGAACCCGTATTTCGGAGGCCGATCCCATGGCCGCCGCGGGCCGAGCGATCAAATCCACCGAGCCGGCCGCGGCCGACGGCGCCATCCCTCCCCTGGAGAATGGCGACCGCCTGAGCCGGGCCGAGTTCGAGCGCCGCTACGACGCGATGCCGGGGCTCAAGAAGGCCGAGCTCATCGAAGGCGAGGTCCACATGCCCTCACCGGTTCGCCAGGGCG
>DAIDHE010000466.1 GCA_027459775.1 Planctomycetales bacterium
CCACCCGACGAACCGCCGCCCGACGCACCACCCGACGAACCGCCGCCCGAAGAACCGCCGCCCGAAGAACCGCCGCCCGACGAACCGCCGCCCGAAGAACCGCCGCCCGACGAACCGCCGCCGGCCGACGAACCGCCCGACGAACCGCCCGACGACAGGCCGCCGGTGACCAGCCCGGTCGTGACTCCAGGCACCGGGAACAGCGACGCGATCGGATTGACCGCGGCGATCGTGCTCTTCGGGCCCACGACCCGCGAGTTGATCGCCCAGTCAAAATCGACGCCGATCTGTTCGAAGAAGACGTCGCTGACCGTGATGAACCGCACCTCGACCGACACCTGAAGATCCTGGAGCCGGCGAAGCTGGCGGAGCAGGTCGGCGACTTGCTCGTGGACCTCGGCGGTGTGACGGATGATCAGGCTGATCGAGAGCATGAACGGGGTGACCGCGCCCGGTGGGCGGGTCTGGTCGATGCCGCCGGCGTCGGCCCCGCCGAAACCGCCGCCCATCCCGTAGTTCGCCGTGACGTCGTGGCCCTCGTTGTCATTGATCCGCCAGGTTCCCGGCGCGATCGACGACGTGATGAGCTGAACAAGGGGCATCATGTCAACCTGCGGCCGGTCCCCGTGGCTCGAACCCGTGTTCATGCCAACCTGCGACGCCCGGGGGTCGGTCGGGGTCTGGAGTCCCTGGTTCATCAGCCCCGGCTGGGTGGGTTGCGGCTGGTTGGAATCGCCCACGATCCGCGCCATGTATTCGTTCGGCGTGCTGTTGGGGGGCATGATCAGGTCGCCGACGTAGTACGGCTTGGAATAGGTCTGGTCCTGGCTCGCCATCGGGCTCGTGATCAGCACCACCTCGTCCTCAACCTTATAGGTCAGGCCCAGGGGGCGCAGCATCAGCTTGAGCGCGGTCTTGAGCTGAACCTGATTGACCACCAGGCTCACCGGCGACGACGACGTCAGGCCTTCCTCGCTCACGGCCTTGGGGTCGAGGACGATGTTCAGGCCGGTATAGTTTTGCAGGAACGTGATCGCCTCCGACAGCGGCTGCTTGTCCACGTTCATCGAGACCCGGTCCTTGAGCTTGGCCTCGATGGCCAGAACCTTGGGGTCCTTCTTGGGCTCGAGCTTCGCGTTCATCGCCAGCCGTTCGCGGGTCAGATCCTTGAACGTCTTGGGGAAGGTGATGTCGCGGAGCTGTACCTCGGGATCGGCGATCGAGGCCCGATCGACGCCCTGGAACATCTGCACGACGGCCTCTTCCTTGTCCTTGCGATTCGCCAGGTCTTGCTTGTAGTGCCGCTCGGCCTTGGCCTTCCAGACCAGCATCGAGGCGGCGACTTCGTTGGGATCGATTTCCATGGCCGGCTTGGCGAAGGCCTCGCACTCGACGAAGTTCCCCTCGGCGTAGGCGGTGGTGGCCTTGTCCATGAGCTCCTTCATGCGGACTTTCTTGGCCTTGTCGGCCTCGAGGATCCGCAGCCGCTTGAGCTCGATCTCGGCGCGGAGCTGCTTGTCTTGCATCTTGACCTCGAACTCGGCCTTGTCTTTCTTGGCGAGTTCGAGGGCGACCTCGAGCCGGCGGACCATGGGCCGGGTGAGCTCGGCCGGCAGGCCCGCGGCCTGGACGGCCTGGGTGGTCTTTTCGTAGAGGGCGATCGCCTTGTCGGGGTCGACTTCCTGGAGCCTGCGCCCCTCGGCGATCCGCGAGCCAACCTCGGCGTTGAGCTTCTGGGCGGCCAGGGCCTCGCCGTCCTGGGCGGCGTCGCCCGGCTTGGTCTTGTCGTCCGACATCTTGTGCAGCAGATCCTGGACCTTGGCCCGCATGGTCTCGTCGAGTCCGTCGCCGGCGGCGGAGACCTCGGTGAGGAGCGCCTTCGCGCGGCCGTTGTCGCCGGTGCGAAGGGCGGCCAGGGCAGACTCGTAAAGCGCGAGCGCCCCGCCTTGCTCGGCCAGGGCGACCTGGGCCAGCAGCTCGTCGGCCTGCGCCTCCATGCCGAACTTGCCGGCCTTCACTTGCTGGGCGGTCTGCTTGGCGGCGGCGTAGTTGCCGTTCTTGTACAGAGCCTTGGCCTCGGTCATGAGCTGTTCGCCCCGACCGGCGGGCTTGGCGTCCGCGGCAGGCGCGGGCTCGCTCGCCGGGCCTTCGGCGGGAGGCGCCAGCTCGGGCGCTGGGCCAGGCTCGCTGGCCGCCATCTTCACCACGGCCGGGTCGGTCGTCAGCCGTTCGGCCTCGACGAATTTCGCCTTGGCCCCTTCTTGATCGCCCTTGGCCAGGAGCAGGTCGCCCTCGCGTTCGAGGGCCTCGCCCTTGGCGTCGGCCACCGGGCTCGCCGGCGCGGCCGTGGGGCTCTTCGAGGCCTTGGCCATCGCGATTTCATGCAGCACCGTCTCGGCCCGATCGGTCGTGAGCGCCGGCACCACGTTCATCCGCTGGGCCTGCCGGGCCTTGGCCTCGGCTTCGTCGAGCTTGCCGTCCTTGAGCGCGTGCCGCGACTCCTGGACCAGGACGTCGTAGACCCCCTGGCTGGCCCGATCCTTGGGCGATGTGTCGCGGATCTTGTCGCGTCGGCGAAGCGCACGGGCGGCCGCCGCGACCTTGTCCGGAGAATCCTCGAACAGACCATACGACAGGCCCCAGCCCTTGACGTCCAGCGCGACCGCCTCGGCCTGCTCGAACTGCTTGTCGGCAAGCATCGATCGAGCTTCCTTGAGCTTGGCCCGGGCCGTCTTCCGGTCGTGCGGCTGGCCGATCGTCGAGACCGCGGTGGTCGTCGCCTCCGCCTTCGGGCGCGCTTTCTTCACGTCCTCCATGACCTTGGCCGGCGTGTCGTCGAAGAGCCCCCACTTGATGTCAAGGCTCTCGGCCTCCTTGGCTTTTTTCTCGGCCGCGTCGTAAGCGCCCAGAAGGATTTGCTCACGTGCTTCGTGGAGCAGCCACCGCCCGCGCTGCTTGGCCTCCGTGCTTGAGGGGGTCTCAGCGCCCCCCCGAGGGGCCGCGCTGGTCGCGACCGGCTGGTCCAGGGCCGCCGCCGTCGACGTCGCCTTATCCACCGACGTCGCCGTTGGTTTTTCCGCGGCCTTGGTTGTCGCCGCGGACGCGGGCGCTTCGCTGCCAGCGCCCCGCGCGGCCATCGCCACGACGGCCTTGGCCTTGCCCAGCTCTTTCAGATAGGCGTCGAGCGTCGTGCGCTCGTCGTCTTGCAGCATGTCGCGGTAGGTGTTGGCGGCCTCCAGGTATTTCGACGCGAGTGCGAGCTGTTCGCCCGTCCGCGCTGAATTGAAGAGCCGAGCCCCCGCTTCCAGATATTTGATCGGCGGGGCGGGGGGCGATTGCCGGCTCGTGGCCGCGTCGTCCGCGGCCCCGCGTGCCGCGGCGCCTCCCCATGCGCCCAGGACCAAGATGAGACTGACCGACTTAAGCCTTCCCAACGCGACCTCCTTTCGCCGCTCACTCGGACAACCGTCGACGTCCCTGGCGACGGTCATTTTTTTCTGTCCTTGCGAGAGGGAGACGAATTGCCTTCGCGGTAGCTCGGGCCGCCCGCGAAAACGGAACGGCCCCTTCACCCAAATCACTTGATCGTGGCGTTTTCGTGGTGCAACGCGCGAGGCTCGCCCAGCGCGGGGGAAGTTGTGACGCTGTGTATCCTCGAGGGCGCTTCCGGTCAAGCCGAGTTCCAGGAAAGCCCCCGAAACTCCGCCTCCACGGACCGACCCCGTCCACCGTCAAACTTTACCCACGCGTCGTTACGACTAATTTCGGCAAGTTCAAGGAGAATCCTTACAACTGGACCCACTTCTCGGCGAGATCGTTGAAATCGCGCAAGTCAACCACCCCTGACATTCCAGTTCCGCACGCACGCAATCACACTTCCACGCTGCCCTCGGGAAACCCAGGCGTTTCGCCGGCGCGAGATCACAACCCTCTTTCCTGGATTGACGTTACAATTCTTGACGAATGCGCGAGGGTCGGCCTCGGCGGGTGCGGGATGCCTTCCGGATGCGAGAATGCCACCCGACGCGGGTGGAGAATCCTGGCGAGGTCGGCGATCGCCTCGTTGCGCCCGGTGGGGCGCAAAAAAAACCCCCAGCGGGTGGGCTGGGGGTCTGCTCGGACGAGCGTGGTTGGAGACTGGCGGATGTCTCGTGCGGGCGACGGGGCCTAGCGGCCCCCTCCCTTCCCGCCCATCATCATTTGCATCATGCTCATCATGCCGCTGCCGGTGGAGTTCTTCTTGCGGTCCTTGTCGGAGAGCGAAAGCTCGTACTTGTAGTTGGCCTCGATGTCCTTGCGGACTTCGTTGGGGACGTCCTCGGCCTCGTTATGGACGACCACCGAGCCGTCCGGGCGCAACAAGACCGAGAGGACGGGGCGTTCGAACGACGGCCCGACCATGCCGGTGGGCAGAGCCTGGTAGCCGCCTCCGCTGACGTCCAGGACGATCTGCCGGGTGTTGAAATCGATGGACTTTGTCTTCTTGCCCGAACCGTCCGAGACCGGGGTCTCGGCGGTGCGGACCTCGCCGATGACCTCGCCCGCCTCGGCTTCAAAGGGCTTGGGAACGGTGACGCCGTCGGCGAGGTTGAAGCGAATGACCTGGAATCGGGCCTTGATGTCGCTCTTCGCCGAACTCGGAATGGTGCCCACGACGTAGGGCATGACGTCGGGGGGCATGTGGACCGGGTCGGTGGGAGCGCTCCAGGGGCCAAGGAGCTCCTCGGCCTTGGTGTCGGTGCCGTAGGTCACGTCCTCGCGACCGAAGTTGGGGTTGAAGACGACGATCCGCACGCGGTAACGATAGGTGGCGTCGGGCTCGACGGTGAAATCGAGGGCGCGGATCATGACGCGTTTTTCCTCGGACCGCCAGAACTGCTCGAGCGTCTCGGACGCGCCGCCGCCCATCATCCCGCCGCCCATCATCCCGCCCATCATCCCGCCGCGGCCGCCTCCCATCGCGCCCATGCCCCCCATGGGATTCATGCTGTTGCCCATGTTTTTCATCATGTCGGCCATGCCGGCCCCCATGCCGCCCAAGCCGCCGCGGCCTCCTTTACCGCCGCCGCCCATCATGCCGCCCATGCCGCCGGCTCCCATGCCGCCCCCCATCATGCTCATCATCCCCCCCATGCCGCCGGTCGGGGCGTCGTTCTTGGGGGCCTTTTTCTTTTCCTCGGCGACCAGGCTCGCCACGTGGACCTTTTCCCACAGGCCGGCCTTGAGCAACGGAAGGGGATCATTGAGCATCTCGGGCCGAACGTTGTCGGCGGTGAGCTCCTCGTCGAGCTCGGGCAGGTTGTCCAGCACAAGGTAGTTCTTGGCTTCGTCCACGTTGCCCCAGTCGCTCCAGCCGCCGGACGTTTGCAACGACTGGCGTTGCAGATCCAGGCGCTTGTAATTGGGGTGGGCGATGGCGGGGTTCTTGAGCGCTTCCCGGTAATTCGCCAGCATCTGGCCGTGGTCCAGGACGCCGGTGATCGCGACCCAGCGATAGCCCTTGGTGATCTCCTTGCCCTTGATGTCTTCCTCGGCATCCGCGTCATCGGCCTTCTTGGCATCGGCGGGAACGTCCTTGCCGGCAAGCTTGGCCTTGAGCTCGCGTTCCTGGCGGTCTTGTTCGACCTTCGCCTCGCGGTCGATGTCGGCCTGGCTCTTGCGGGCCTTCTTCTTGGCGCCGCCGCCGCCCATCATTCCGCCGCCGCCCATGCCGCCCATCATTCCGCCGCCCATGCCGCCGCCAGCCCTGCGCTTTCGTTTACGACGCTTGGTCACGGGGGCCTTGCCGTCGTCGCCGGGATCGGGAATTCGCTTGCCGTCGGCGTCGAGCTCATACACCAGAAGACCGCCGCGGCCGGGATAGGCGAACAGCTCGCCGACAGCGATGAGCTTGGGCGCGTCGCGGATCAGGCCCGCGCCGGGTTCCGGGGTGACCCACGCGCGGACCGCCTTGTATTCGTCGGGGACGAGGGCGGTCTTGATCTGCTGGTCGACCACCTTGGCGAAGTCGGTGATCTTGATCTCCTTTTCCTCGATCCGCTGGATGATCGTCGCACGCTCCTCGCGGCGATTGAGATTGCTCTCGGAGGACTTGGCCGCCGCCTTGATCTGATCGGGAGTCGTCTTGATCGTTTCTTTCCTGGCGGCCGACGCAACGCAGATCACGAAGATCATCGAGGCCGCCGCCACGCCGACTTTTTCGCCGTGCCTGAGCCCCAGATCCTTCATCTTGTCGACAAACGGGTTGGCCATGACGGCTGCTCCTCGTGGCGCGGGTCGTTTCCGACGCGCTGGTTCCAAAACCCGGTGAAGGGGACGTTACCGAATCGTTACCGAATGATCATCAAAAGACAGTCGCGGAACCAAGCTCGATTCGCCGCCCCAGGCGGTCGAATCGCGAACGGGCCCAGGCCGACGCGCCCGGAGCCCCAGGATCATTTCTTGGGACTCGCCGGGGCGGCGCCCTTCGGGGCCGGAGCAGCGTCTTTGGTCGTTGGAGCCGCGCCCTTCGCATCGGGCGCGGCGGACTTCGCTTCGGGCGCAGCGGACTTCGCATCAGGGGCCGACTTCGCTTCGGGCGCAGCGCCCTTCGCATCGGGAGCGGCGTCCTTGGCCGCGTCTTTCTCGGCCGGGGCGGCGTCGGGGGCCGCGCCCATGCTGGGTTCCGGGGTCTCGGGGGCCGGCGGCTGGTTGAAGAAGCGGGCCTGGCCGTAGATCTTGACCTCGACGATATCGAAATGGGGGTCGAAGAGGGTGGGGCCCTTGGTCTTGGTGGCGGCCTTCGCGGCCTCCTCGCGTTCCTTCTGGCGGTCTTTGGTGCGGTTGTCGGTTCCCTTGCGGGCGGCGCTGGCGGGCGTCCCCATGCCGCCCCCCCCCATCCCGCCGCGCATCATCATCTGGGCCATCGCCTGGCCTTGCATCTGGTTTTGCATCGACCCCATCATGCCGCCGAACCCGGTCATGCCGCCTCCCTTGCCCCCTCGCATCCCCTGCATCTGGGACATCATGCTGGCCATGCCCCCCATCATGCCCCCCATCGAGCCCGATCCGCCGTAACCGGCGAACTGGGTCGCGCCCTTTTCGGGCTTGACGACGCGCGAGGAGGGCCGGTTCATCTCGAAGTCCATGACCTGGATCCACATCGGGGAGTTCTCGAGCTCGACCAGGAAGTCCTGGATGTGGTCCTCGTCGATGAGAACGGTCATCATGAGCGGCATGATCTTGTATTGATCCTTGCCGGCGTCCGACGACACGTAAAAAATGGTCTCGGCGTTCTTGCTCGAGGCGCCGCCCCCGCCCATCATGTCGCCCCCCATCATGCCGCGGCCCCCCTTGCCGCCGCCCATCATGCTCATCATGCCGGCGGCCACGCCGCCGGGGCCGGCCGCGCCGCCGCCGCCCGCGTCGGCCGCTTCTTCCTCGGGCTCGTTGGGGGCCTTGATCTTCTCGGGCTCGGCCAGCGTCTCACCCCGCGCCAGCGAGCGCTGATCCTGGGCCACGGGGTCGCCGACTTCCATCTCGGCGATCTGCTTCACGATCGCGTCGTCCCAGCTCGTCGCCTTCTTGTTGACCTGCGCGACGACCTCGAGCAACGTGCGCTGAATCCAGAGCCGTTCCTGGGCGGCCCAGATCACCGAAAGGCCGGGCAACTGGTTGTCCTTGAAGGTGATCGGGTGGAGCAGGGCCTCCTGGGGCGCGGCCACCACGATTCCCTCGCCAGTCTCGTAGTTGAACGGCTTGAAGATCGCGTAAACCATCTTGACATAGTCAGGATAGCCCTGGATGTAATCGACCTTGGCGAATTCGACCTTGCCGGGGTCTTCTCCTTCCGGCCACTTGCGGCCCCATTTGCGGAACCGCTCTTGAACCGATTCCGGCCAGGTGAGGAGCGGCGCCTGGCGGTCGTAGAGATCCTTCCAGGCGGCGTTGACGTCCTTGGTGACGATCTGGGTCCGTTCCTCGACGATCGGCTTGTAGTCCTTGGTCGGGATGGCGGTCGAGGCGTATTTCTTGACCTCGCTCTCGGCGGCCGTGATCTTCTTGGTCTCGGCGTCGGCCATGGCTTTCACGGGGCCCGAGCCGACGAAATAGGCGATCGTCGCGAACAGGGCCGCCACGCTCACCGAGATCCAGAACCGGTACTTGATCATCTGCCGGAGGAACTCCTTGACGAGTTCCATCGTGTCTTGCTGAGCCATGGTCGCTGCGCCTTCAGTCGGATGGGGTGATCGATCGTGCACGCGGACAGCGGGGTCGAAAACGTCGACCTGGACTGGGATGTTGCTCGAGTGATACGGGTTTCAAGGTTCGGCTCGCCCCGGCGGGGACGATGGGGCCCGCCCCGGGCCACGGCGGGGCGGGCCGGGATTTCAGTTGGACGGCGGGGGCGCTCCCTTGGTCGCCGGCGCGGCCGGCCCGAATCCGGGGCCGGCGGGCGCGCCCGCGGGGGCTCCGGGGGCCGCGGGGCCGCTCGTCGCCTTGCTCAAGGCCGAGTCGATCGCCGCCGACTGCTTGAGCGAGGCCGCGATGATGGCGGACTCGTCGGGAATCTGCACCGCCGGGTGATTCTTTTCTTCCTCGTGCATCGACGCCACCATCGCCTTGAGCTTCTCCAGCCGCTCCTCGGGGGTCTTGGGGAGCTCATCGGGCTTCTTGCGAACCCAGACGAACTGCAACAGGAAGTCGGTGCGGGTGAGCGTCTTGAGCTTGGCCTTGGTCTCGGCCTCGGACATCTTGTTCATGCCCATCATGCCGCCCATGCCGCCGCCCATCCGGGACATCATGGACTCCATGCCCATGCCCATCCCGCCCGGGCCGCCCCCCTTCGCGCCTCCTCGACTGCCGGCCTGGCCGGCCATCGCCCCCATACCGCCGCCCATCCGGCTCATCATCGAGTCCATGCCCTTGCCGCCCATCATCCCGGCCATCCCACCCCCCGCCTCGCCCTCCGCGGCCTTGGCTGAGGCGCGATCGAGCAAGGCGACCGTGTTGGACGCCAGGTTGTTGGTCGACATGCCCTTCTCGCTGGTCCATTCCTTATCGGGCGTCATCCAGGCGAGCGCGACGTGGGAGACGCCGTAGAGCCGCAGATTGGGGTCGTTGAGCTTCTTGAGGATCTTCTCGGTGATGAAGCCGAAGGGGCCGAACTCGACCCGCTTGGGGCTATTGACGTCGAGCTTCCGCTGCTCGAGCGACGGATACGGATTGTAGTGGTGACAAACGAGCTGGATCACCCACCCCTCGCCCGACGGCTCGTTCTTGAGATCGTAGGGGTGCATCAGGTTTTTCAGGTTCTTGTCGGGGAGCTGGTCGAACCATTCGGCCTTGAGGTCGGTGCGCCAGACCGGCTTGATGGCGTCGATGTGGACCTGGAGCTTTTCGAGCTCGTCCTGGGTGCTGGGGTCGTCGGGGTTGAGATGGTACTCGGCGACGGGGTCGGGGAAGAACGCGCTCAGGGTGCTCAGGAACTGGGGCCACATCGCGCGGTCGGTAGGGTCGATGATCAGGGCCTTGCCCACCTCGAATTCGGACTGGTAGGCGGCCTTGGCGTCGTCGAAGCCCTTCTGCTGGCTGGCCCCCTGCTTGCTGACGGTCGTGGCCTGCTCGACGGCCGACTTGAAGGCCGGGGTGGTGACCGTCGCCAGCACCCGGTAGTCGCCCAGCGAAAACAGGGTCGCGAGCCCGAGCATGATGAGCGCCGACGCCGCGAGCGCCCAGGGCTTCTTGGCCCGCACCAGGCGGACCATCTCGATCTCGGGAGGGAGCAGGTTGGTCGACAGCCCCCCCTTGCCCAGTCCCTGAACGCCGAGGCCGTAAGCCACCGCGAACGAGGCCAGGTTGTCCTGGAATTGCGGGGCCGTCTTGACCTCGTCGCCCCCCATCCGGGTGAAGTCCTCGAACTTGACGACCTCGTGATTGAGGTTTTGCTGGAGGAACTTTTGCAGGCCCGGCAGCTTGAACCCGTTGCCCAGCCCGATGATCTTGCGGATCTTGGCCGTGCGGTTGATGCTCGAATAAAAGCCGATCGAGCGGTTGATCTCGCTGGCGAAGTCGTTGAACACGCCCCGCATGGCGGTGAAGATGGCCCGCGGGTCGGGGGCCTTGGTCGCGTTTCGCTTGAGGTGCTCGGCCTTGGCGAAGGTGAGCTTGAGCTCCTTGGTAAGCGACCTCGTGAAATGGTTGCCCCCGATCGGCACGTTCCGCTGCCAGATCCGGGTGCCGTCGGTGATGATCAGATCGGTGTTGTCGGCCCCGATGTCGAGCAACACCACCGAGTCCTTGGAATCGCCCCCCTTGAGCTGATCGAACGTGATGAAATTGTAGAGGGCCAGCGGGCTCATCTGCACGATGTCGACCTCGATCCCGGCCACCGCCAGAGGGAGGATCGCCCGGTTGATCTGGTCGCGCTTCATCGCGAACAGGCCAACCTCGGCCATCGTGAACTCCTCTTCGTCGGCCTCGGCATCGCCGCCAATCTGCTGGTACGACCACACCACCTCGTCGAGCGCGAACGGAATCTGCTGCTTGGCCTCGAACTTGACGATGTCGGGGATCCGCTTCTTCTCGACCGGCGGCAGCTTGATGAATTTCACCAGCCCCGATTGGCCGGGGACGGCGATCGCGATCTTGCAGCCCTTGACCTCGTTGCGATCGGTGAAGGTCGCAAGCGCCTCGCGCACCAGCTCGTCGGCGTCGGCGTCGGGCTGGCTCAGGATCTTGGGGTACTCGATGAAATCAAACGCCTCGGCGGTGACCTGCTCGGGGGTCTCGCCGGGCACGAGCTTGAGCGCCTTGAGGGCCGATTGACCCACGTCGATCGCCCAGACGGCCTGTATCTTCGCCATGCTCTCGGACTCCTTGGGTCTAGCGCGAGAAACGGCCCGCCGCTCGCGGCCCCACCCGCCCCAGTCGATCGATGTTGAGCAATACCGCGTCGGCCGAGAACCAGCCGAGTCCAACCGCCCGAAACCGCCAGGCCCAGAATTGTAACAATCCCGAACCCCACCGGAAGAGGCTAGATCCGCCCGGGCCTGAACTTCGGCTGATTCCGTGGTCAACCCCTTGGACGGAACTCGAGCCCAAAAAGTTCCCCGACCCGTCCATCGCCGCCGCCAAACCGCCAATTCCCGGCCCGGCGGCTCGTCCCCAGCCCGCGCGATCGTTGCACACGTCGAACTTTATCACACGGCCCGCCAGCCCGAAGTCGCCCCGCTCCATTTCACGCGGTCGCGGCGAACCCAAACCCAAACACCGGAACAGACGGCACAAAAGCAATCATTCACTCACGAACGCTTGTGACCTTGATCTTGATCGAGCTGGTCACGCGGGATCTTGTGAGAGTATGACGGCCGAGTAGGCGGCGATCGAGACCTTGGCCTGGCAGGGCATGCCGTCGTATTCCCCCTCCGTCGCCAGGACGCTCTCGCCCCGGCGACCCTCGAAATTCTCGCCGTAGCCGCTCCAGTCGCTGTCGAACCGCACCTGCCATCGCCCCGCCGCCGGGAAGCCCAGGTTGTACTCGACCACGGCCTCGTGTGAGAAATTGGCGATCACGACCACGTCGTCGCCCAGCCCTCCTTTTTCAAAGCGGCGGAACGAGATCACCTTGGTGATCTCGTTGACGTGCAGGATCTGGACGTGCTGCCCGCACAAGCCGCCGGTCGTCCCCTTGTGATCGAGCCGAAGCGCGATCAGGTCGCGATATAGCCGGACGATGCCGCGAAACTCGTCGCTGGAATCCCAATCGACCGGGACGGTGTCGCGAAACCACTCCCCCTCGAGGAATTCCTGCCCCTGGAACAACATCGGAATACCGGGGGCGGTGAAGATCAGGGCGGCCGCCAGGGTCGAGCGCTTCTGAGCGTGCCATCCCTTGGGGTCGTCCTGATTGATCTCGTAAGGCACCCGCGCCTTGCCGTTCGCCACCTCGTCGTGGGATTCGCTATAGATGACGCGATTGCAGGCATCGTCGTTGTCGCGAATGGCGATCGCGGCCGCGACGGCGCTCATCGAGCGTCCTTCGTCGGTGGGATTGGTGACGGCGGCGCGGATCGGGTGTACGAACCGCGCATCCCACTGGCTGCCGAAGCCAGCGCCCCCGGCCCCGACGTCCTTGGTGAGCCACTCGTTGTCTTGAAGATCCTCGGCGATCGTGATCCGCCCCGGGAACCGCTCCTGGACCTGGCGGTTGATCTCCTGGAGCAGGCTAAAGCCCTCGGGAAGATCCTCGCCCCCTGGCCCCTTGACGGTCCTGATGTAGACCGACATGTCGAGCCGCAGCCCGTCCAGGTGGTATTCCTCGAGCCAGAAGAGGGCGTTGTCGACGATGAACCGCCGGACTTCCGCGCGGCCGTAGTCGGGGCGGGTCGAGCCCCACGGCGTTTCGGCCTTCCAGTCGTTGTAAAAATAAATCCCGCCGCCGTCGTTCTCGCTCCAGCCGTCGAACCGCCAGAGATCGATATCGCTCGGGCCGAAGTGGTTGTAAACCACGTCCAGGATCACGGCCATCCCCAGCCGGTGGCACTCGCGAATGAATGTCTTGAAGGCCGCCGGGCCGCCGTAGGCCGACTCGACGGCGAAGATATGGGCGGGGTTGTAGCCCCACGAGACGTCGCCGGCGAACTCGGCCACCGGCATGATCTCGACGGCGGTCACTCCCAGCTTTTTCAGATGGCTCAGCTTGCGGGCGGCCGACTTGAAATCCGCCGGCCGGAATTCGTCGTCGCCGGGCGTCTCGCCGAAGGTGCCGATGTGGAGCTCGTAGATCACCAGCCGGTTCCAGGTCTCGAGCTTGAAGTCGTCCCCCTTCCAGTGAAAGGCCGGATCGACGACCACGCCGTTGCCGACGGAGCTCGTGACGTCGCGGGCGTAGGGGTCGATCCGCGACAGATCCCCCTGGGGCGTCTTGAGCAGGAATCGATACTCGTCGCCGGCCTTGGCCTCGGCGACCAGACGATGCCAGCATCCCTGGTCGTCGCGTTCCATGGGGTGGGCTTCGGGCTTCCAGTCATCGAAGCTCCCGACCACGGAAACCGCGGTCGCGTGCGGCGCCCAGACTCGGAAGTCGGTCCCTTTTTCGCCCACGGTCGCCCCCATGGGGGGTTTGGTCTCGTTGGTCGGCAAGTCGTGGGCTCCCTGGATAAGGCGCGGGTCGGGCTCAGGGCGTCTCGAGCGGCCCCGCGATGGGAACCGCGATCGAGCATCCGGCCAAACCCCTTCCTTGAATACTACCGCGGCGGCGATGAAAAACAGCAGCCCTCGCGGCCGGGCAGGCGATCCATCGCGTTTCGCCGCGCGGCCGACCCTTGATCGCGGAGTCTAGATCGCAGCTTCCGCGGCGGCCCACGGCCTCATCCGTTCGGGTCGTCGAGCAATTGCTGCAAACGAGCACCGAGCTGCGCGGGAAAACGGGCGGGCCAGCTCGCGTCAAGAAGGCCGACGCCGATCAAGTCGCGAGGATGAGTGCGGTCCTTGTCACGCCATGCGATCAGCTTCATTCGCACCAATGCTTCGATGCCGGCCACCTGAAACTCGCCGGCTCGTTCCGATTCCTTGATGTCGGGCAGATTGAACTCGTCGTCCCGTCGAACCTTCTCGCCGGCGTAGAGAAGCTGGATTCCGCCGCTGGGTTTGCCTTGCGGCCCGTCGATGAAGGTGTCGACGTCGAGGATCTGGTGATAGATAAACCCGACCGCTTCGAGACAGGCTTTCGCGGCGGTGAATTCCGTGCGTCGGATCAAGATGTCGACGTCACGCGTATTGCGGACCGCGTCTTCGTCGATCCGGCCGACCCATTCGGCGACGGCGTTGCCACCAACCACCGCGTAAGGAACTCCGGCCGCGTCGAGAGCGCGGGTGGCCCTGCGCAGCCGCTCCTTGACCTTTTCCGCCGCCATGAGCGCCCTTTCCCAACCAACGGGCTCGACCGCTGCTTCCGCCATGACAAACGCTCCTCGTGACTTCGTCCATCGTAACCGAAACGGACCAGTCGGACAAATCAAAGGGGTCAACAAATCAAAGGGGTCAGGACTCTTTAATGCCGGCCAGCGTCGATAACGGGATCAGGCTGATTTGCCTGGAATCAATGAGTCCTGACCCCTTTGATGAGCGCCGGCTTTTCAGGGTTATTGCACGGTCGGCTTGAGCTCGCCCAGGTCGAAAGGTTCCTTGCTCCAGCCGCCGGGGATCTTGGGGATGGTGAAGCGCACGGTCGCGCGGGCGATGCGCCCCGGTGTGATTTGATCGTCCCGAGTGGGCGGAGTCTTGTATTCAAGCGTGAGACGGTACTGCCCCGCCGGCACGTCGTCGGCCCGGATTGTGCCGTCGGGCTGGAGCTTGGCCGATCCCAGCACGAAGTAGGTCCGGTGATACTCGCGCCCCTCGGGCGAGTTCAGCCAGCGCACATACCACTCTTCTCGCGCGTCGTCCGGCTGTTTCGTGAGCTCGCTGGGATAGGGGATGTAGGGACGGTCGCTCGAAATCTCGAATCGGGAGCCGGCGATGAAGTCGGCCTTGGGTTCGGACCCCGGCGGGGGCGCGATCCGGGCGATGACGGGCCGCCCCTTGCCTCCGAGCTCGACACGGGTCGTGCCCTGAGCCTTGACCACCAGCGGAGTCCCCGACGAGTACCAGTCGAGGTTCCCTTTCATGCCGGTCACGATTGACACCTGAACCTCGCCCGGGATGACGTGATTCAGCACGAACCGGCCCTCGGGGTCGGCGGTCGTCTCGCCGCTGTCGCTGACGTAGGTCAATCGAAAGCCGTCGCTCCGTTCCGTATAATACTTGATGACTGCTCCCGCCGCGAGTTTGCGCCCGATTCGCGCGACCCCCTCGATTCGGCCCCAGGGCCGGGCCTTGATCACGGGGTCGGTCTCGATCGTCTTGCGGTCGGCGATCGCGAAGAAATCGGGATGGACGACGACCACCGCGAACTCGCGGCCCTCGGACTCCGGCACCCGAGACGCGCGAAATCGACCCGCGTCGTCGGTGAAAACGGCGTTCATATTGTCGCCGAGGAGTAAACCATTGTGGACCTGGGCCGACTGTGCCGTATCGCCCCACGAGAGCTCGGGATAGGCGATCACGACCTCGGCCTTTTCGAGCGGCGTCCCATCGGGCCGATCGACGGCCCCAACCGCCGTCGTTTTTTCGTCCTCCAATTCTTGCCCCGGCGTCAGATCGACGTCGTATTCGACCAGCCGCTCGTCGGCTCGGAACGTCCTCGTCTCGAACGGCTGATGTCCCTTGGCCCGGAATCGCAGGCGGAATTCCCGCCTCCGCTCGATATCGACATCGCCCTGCAAGCGGCCCCATTCCGCGAAGACGCCGTCTTCGCGCGACCACCTGAATTGGCCGGTCTTGGGATCGATCGACCCGACCTCGACCTTGGCCGATGGGATGGCATTCTTGGTCTTCACGTCGCGGACCTGGCCTGTGATCGACAGCGCCCGTCGGAGCCGGACGACGAGCTCCTGGCCCGCACTCACGCTCAGGAATGAAAGATGTTTGTATCCTTCGCGTTGGACGTTCAGCAGGATCGGGTCGGCCGGGGCGTCGTCCCAGCGAAACCGGCCGTCGGGGCCGCTCTTGAGAAAGACGCCCAGTGTCGAGAAGTTGCGCCACGACTCGATCGCGACGAACGCGCCCGCGATCGGTTCGCCGCGCGCGTCCACCACCTGGCCCGCGAGCGTCCTGGACGGTTCGAGCTTGATGACAAGCGGGGGCGTATTCGCTTTCGCTTCGACGGGCACAAGCCCGGGCGCGTGGCCCTTGGCCTTGACTTGCACCACGACTCGTCCAGGCCTGACGTTCGCGTAGTCAAAGCGCCCGGACCCGTCGGTCGTGGCGATCGTATTGAGGTCGTGGTGAAACGTCATGCGCGACCTGCCGGGCTCAAGCCAGGCGACCTCGGCCCCGGCCACCGGCTTGCCCGCTTCGTCTTGAACCACGCCCGCGACCTCGACCCCACGCGCCATCACCTGAACATCCGAGAAATCGCTCAGCTCTTCAAGCTCTTTCTTGCCGCGCTCGGCGGGCCCCGACGACCGGGGCTGGCCGAACTCGCGAGCGTGCCAGCCGTCGTCGGATAAATAGTCATGATGCGACAGATATAAATGAATGACTTGCATGTTTCGGAAGAACCGGGCCCGCCAGTTTCCTTTCTCATCCGTGGCCGCGTCGACATGCCAGCAGAGCTCTTCCTTGACCTTCTTCTCGCCGAGATGGCCCCAGATTTCGACCTTCACGCCCGCGATCGGCCGTCCTTGCTCGTCGACCACCTTCCCCCCCAGCGTCTCCTCGCCGGGCAACAGCTCGACCGTGAATCGATCTGGCGTCTTGGGATAGCGCGGATCATTCTGGAAGAAGTAAAACCGTTGCTGGATGTAGCCGTCGGCCCAGACGTCGAAGGTGAATCGCTCCGTGAACATCCTTTTTGACAGGTCGATCCGCACCCGACCCTCGCGATCGGTCTTGAAAAGCTGTTCGGCCAGATCGATCGACGGCCGCACCCGCGCGCCGGCGAGCGGCTTGCCCGTGTCCTTGCCGCGGATCGTGATCTCGATCGCCGCGGGTGGTTCGGAGGCGGCTCTCGCCGCATCGTGCGCCGACGCACGGGCGAGCTCGAGCGCGCCAAGCGTTCCCGCCGCCCCGGCGGCCGCCAGTGCCAGCATCAGGCGTCCCGGCCATCCGAGCAGGCAGCGCGACATTCCGGGGGTGCGACCGATCCACTCGAGCCGCCGCCCCAGATTGGTCGACCGCGCCATCGCCAGCCCGAGCGCTGATTCCGGCCGACGCACCAGCCCCGAGGCGACCTCGACGAGCGTCGCCCGATACACCTCGCTACCTCCCAGGGCATGAACGCAGAGGTCGTCGCACGCCTGTTCGCGCACCTGCCCCACCACCCGCCCCACGAGCCACGCCAGCGGATGCGGCCAGTACAGGATTTGAACCAGCTTCTTGAGAACGTTCCAGGCGAAATCGCCGCGCTTCACGTGCCCCAGCTCATGCAACAAAACGGCGTCGATCAGGCCCGGGCCTGATGCGGCGACCAGGGCTTCGGGCAACACGATGACCGGGGCTCGCCAGCCCACGACCACGGGAACCGACACTCGACCCAAGGTCGCCAGCTTCACCTTGTGTTTCACGTTCAGCCATTTCCGCCAGTGCTCAAGCGCGTTCGACCAGCGTTCGTCGTCGAGCGCCAGGGCGTTTCGCTTGAGCCGGGCGACGCACCCGAGGGCGAGGGCCAATCGCGCTATCATCAGGATCGCGATCGCCAGATACAGGCCCAGGAGCGCATCCACGGCGCTGAGCCGGGCCGGCGGATGAGACGGCGCGGGCGTGGCGACGGCCGGGTATGTGTCCGCCGGCGGCCGAGGCGCGGCCGCGACCGGCGGGGCGGTCTCGGCCACGACCGGCTCGACCCATCGAGGCGCGGCGATTGGAATCGGATCCCCGGCCCGAGCCGGACCGGGCAACACGGGAATGCTGACTCGAGGAAAGGCCGCGCTTGCCGCGGGTAATAGCAGCAGGCCGACCAGGCACGCATTCCAGAGCGCCGAGCGCACCAGCGCCCGCCCGCGCCCCAGCGCCGCGTGACAGAGAAACCCGAGCGCCATGAGCACCGTCGCCTTCACGACCACGTCCAGCACGATCATCGCCGCCCGATCACCCATCATCGCCTGGCTCCAGAGATCGATCATGATATATCTCCCGTGCTGACTTGGATCGCTTGTGGGGTTGACCGTTTCCGATCGTTGGGCCGCCTCGTGCCAGTCTCAAGGGTCAAGGAGCGGCCTGGCCGGGATGGGGCTGTCGCTCGACCGTGGGCTTGAGCTCGCCCACCTCGTAAGGCTCGTCGCTCCAGCCGCCGGGGATCTCGGGGATGGTGAAGCGAACGGTCGCGCGGGCGATCCGTTCGGGCGTGGTCGGCATGCCGCCGCGCATCGCGTCGGGGCTGTATCGCAAGGTCAGCCGGTACTTGCCGGGCGGCACGTCGTCGACGCGGATCGTGCCGTCGGGCTGGAGCCGGGCCCAGATCAGGCTGAAGTAGGTCGCGCGATCCGCGCGGCCGGCGGGCGAGACCCACCAGTCGGCGGCCCATTTGAAGCTGGCGAAGACGTCGTGTTTGGCCTGGATCGCGTCGGGGTAGGGGATCCTCGGCCGGTCGCTTTCGAGGTCGAACGTGGACCCGCCGACGTATTCGCCGTCGGTGTCGAAGTCCGGGGGCCGCGTGATCGTGGCGACCACCGGCCGGCCAGTGCCGCCGAGCTTGACCAGGGCGGTCGCGCCTGGCTTGAGCTCGACGAGCACGCCGTACGAGTCGCCCTGGGGATTCAAGGGATCGCCAAGCGACATCTTGACGCGAATGTCGACCGGGGCCACGCGCGCAAACTCAAACCGCCCGTCCGCGTCGGTCTTGGTTTCGCCTCGGATACGGATCTGGAAAACCGGGTCGAAGCCCATGCGATCGCCGTGATACTGGACGGTCACGCCGGCCGCCGGCTTGCGCCCGATCCGCGCGACCCCCCGGACGCGGCCCCAGGGTCTGGCCGTGATCGTGGCATCGGCCTCGAACGCCGGGCGGCTCGCCTCCGCGTAAAAGTCGGGGTGGACGACCACCAGGGCGAACCGCGGAATCTCGGAATCGGGCTTGCGCCAGAGCTTGAAGCGGCCCTCCGCGTCGGTCCTGGTCGCCGGCAGGAATTCGTTGGTCTCGAGAATGCCGTTCCGAATGCCCGCCCAGGGCGATGTTTTGTAGTCGGAAGTCACGGGATACGAGATCACGACATCCGCGCCGGCGAGCGGCGTCCCGTCGGGCCGGCGGACGACCCCGACCACGGGAACGCCCTCGGGCGCGTCGGTCCTGGTCATGGCGACGTCGCATCGCACCTGGCGTTCGTCGGCGCGAAACGTCCGCGACTCGACCGTCTTGTAGCCTTGGGCCGTGAACTTGAATCGGAACTCGGGCCAGATAATAGAGTCTACATATCCTACAAACATTCCTCCTGATGATATGACCGTGAATGGAAGTGAAGTCCATGTGAACCCGCCCGTCTTGGGGTCGGGAACTCCGAGCTGGATGCTTGCTCCGTCCATCGGCTTGTCGGACTTCGCGTCACGAATCGCGCCCGAGACCGATGTCGTCGGCCTGAGAATGAAGTGGGCCTCGTGGTCGGGCGAGATCCGCCCCGCGGAGAGGTTCGGGGCCAAGAGGTGATAGCCCTCGTACTGGACGCCGACGTCGACGGAATCGGGCGGGGCGTCATCCCATTGAAACCGGCCCTCGGCGCCGGTCTTGAGCGAGACGTTCAGCGTCTGATAGCCCCGCCAGCCGCCGACGCTCACCACCGCCCCCTCGATCGGCTTGCCCTTGTGATCGACAACCTGGCCCTTGATCGTGTGGCCGGGCTCGAGTGCGATCCAGACGTGATCCGCGTCTGTCTTGGCGTCGCCGATCTTGATCGTCGGCGCGTGCCCCTTGGCCATGACTTGCAAGGCCACCCGGCCGGCGCGCACGTGCCGGAACCGGAAGCGCCCCTGATCGTCGCTCGTGGTCAGCCGGAGCATACGATACTGGACGCCCCCGTCGTCGGCCGAGAACCAGCCGCCCTCCGCTTTCGCCACCGGGCGGCCGTCTTGATCGCGGACCTCGCCCGCGACATCCACGCCCGGGGCCATCACTTGAACATCCGTGAAATCGCACAGCGGTTGGAACGGCTTCGGCGGGGAAAGCGGCATCGTGTCCGGCGGAAGGCCGGTCGTGCCGTATAGACGAGGATGCGAATCGTTGTCGGACACATGATCCAGATGCGAAAGGTAAAGAGACGCCCCTGTCATGCTCCGGAACGAGCGAGAGCGCCACTCGCCCTTGGCGTTGGTGACCGCGTCGATCCCATAGACCCGTTCACCCGGCTCTTTCTTCTCACCTAGATCACCCCAGATTTCGATCTTCACACCCGTGATCGGTCGCCCTCGTTCATCGACAACCTTGCCCCCCAGGGTTTGCTCGCCTGGCAAGAGATTCACCGTGATCTGACGGGGAAACGTGGGATTCCGGGGATCGTTGGGGTCGAATCGAATCCGCTGTTGGATATAGCCGTCGGCCCAGGCGTAGAGCCAGACGCCGTCCTTGAAAGCCTGCTTCGAGAGGTCGATGCGCGCCCGGCCATCGCGATCGGCGGCAAGGAGCGTGTCGAGCATCCCGATCAAGATCTGCACCCGGGCGCCGGCGAGCGGCTTGCCCGTGTCCTTGGCGAGGATCGTGATCTCGATCGCGGCGGGAGGCGCTGGAGGGGCCTCGACCTTGGGCGGCGATGAGGGCTTCGCGGGTTCCTGGGCCGTCGCGCGGGCGAGCTCGAGCGCGCCGAGCATGCCCGCCGCCGCGGCGACCGCCAGAGCCAGCATCAGGCGTCCCGGCCAGCCCAGCAGGCACCGCGGCGCGCCCCGCGTGCGATCGATCCACTCGAGCCGTCGCCCCAGGTTCGTCGTCCGCGCCATCGCCAGCCCGAGCGCCGACTCCGGCCGGCGCACCAGCCCCGCGGCGACTTCCAAGAGCGACGCGCGGTACGCCCGGCCGCTCCCCAGGCCATGAACGCAGAGGTCGTCGCACGCCTGTTCGCGCACCTGCCCCACCACCCGCCCCACGAGCCACGCCAGCGGGTGCGGCCAGTACAGGATTTGAACCAGGTTCTTGAGTACGTTCCAGGCGAAATCCCCGCGCTGAACGTGCCCGAGCTCGTGCAACAAGACGGCGTCGATCACGATGCTTTCGGCCGAATCCACGAGTGGTTTAGGCACGATGATCGCCGGCCGAGTCCAGCCCACGACGATGGGCACCGCGATCCGGTCCGAGGCCAGGAGCAACACCCTGCGCGAGCCGCCGACGAACTGTTGCCAATGGTCCAGGGCCGAGATCCAGCGAGGGTGGTCGACCCTCGAGCAGCGTCCGCGCAACCGCCCGACACTCGCAAGCGCCAGGGCCAACCGCGCCGACAGGAAGACCACCATCGCCAGAGACACGCCCAGGGCCACGTCCAGACCGCCCAGCCATGGGGTGAGACTGGCGACGGGCGGCGATTCCACGCCAGCGCGAGCGGATCGGGCGGCAAGGGGGCTTTGCTCGATCGCATCCGCGGCGACAGATGCGATTCGTTCGGTGAATTGGGCCGACGCGGGCGAAGGCTCGGCCGTCGCGAGCGTGATCCGCGGCTCGACGGCGGGCGGAAGGGTCACGACCCAGCGGGGAAATGCCAGGCTCGCCGCCGGCAAGAGCAACAGGCCGACCAGGCACGCATTCCAGAGCGCCGATCGCACCAGCGCCCGCCGCCGCCCGAGCGCCGCGTGACAGAGGAACCCGAGTGCCATGAGCGCCGTCGCCCTGAGCGCCAGATCGAGGACGGCCGCAAGCGCCCGATCACCGAAAACCGTCGTGCCGAAGGGGTCGATCATCGTCATGCTCCGGGTGATGCTCGATTGAAATGTGTTTACTCGTTCACTTACCCCCGCGCCGGCGCTTGACCGGCGGCGCCGGGGCGGCGATGCGCAGGGCCTCGAGCTGTTCGGCGGTGATCCGCTCGTCCTCGATCAGCCGTAGCACCAGATCCTCGGCGGACCCCTCAAAGAACCGCTGGAGCACGCTCCGCAGGGCGTGCCGCTGGGCTCTGGTCCGATCAACCGAGGCCCGGTAGACATAGGCCTTGCCCTGGGCGTC
>DAIDHE010000474.1 GCA_027459775.1 Planctomycetales bacterium
TTTCAAGCGCCCGGTCAAGGTCGCCCCATGGCCACGACGATGGTCCTCGTCGTCGATCGCAGTCTGTCGATGGAAAGCGAGAATCGCATCGAAGGGCTCAAGCGGGCGGTCGTGACGTTTCTCGAGCGCGCGCCGGCCGGATCGCGGATCGCCGTGGTGGCCTTCGGCTCGGACGTGCGGACGCTCTGCCCGTTCACCACCGACCGGCGTAAAGTGCAGTCCGTCGTGAACGGGCTCGAGCCGGCCGGCTCGACCCGGTTCCACGACGCGGTCGCCGTCGCGCTCAAGATGCTCAAGGACGAGTCAGGCCGCCGCGCGGTGCTGGCGCTCACCGACGGCGAGGACACCTCGAGCGAAGATGCGAATCTCAAGTCGGTGGTGGCCCAGGCGCGACGCATGGGCCTCCCCGTCCACACCCTGGGTCTGGGATCGGAAGACGAGATCGAGGCGGGGGATCTCGAGCGGCTCGCGACCTCGACCCGCGGCCAGTACTATCCCGCCCAGCGCGCCAGCGACCTGGGTGCGATCTATGAGCAGATCGCCGAGCGGATCAGCTCAAGCTACACGCTCGTTTACAAGAGCGACCGCCCGATCCCCGACGGCACCCTCCGCCCCGTCCGCATCGCCTACAAAGGGGGCCGGTCGGTCGGCGAGATCGCCGTCTTCATCCCCGGCATGGTCGCCCCCGAGGCCGGCTGGTCGCCGCTCTTCCTTTTACTGGTCGTCACCCTGTTTTTCGCGGCCCGGCTCCCCAGGCGGGCGACTCGTGTCTGACAACCGTCGCGGACACGGCTCGAATTGCCCGTCAGGTCCGGTGGAAAGCCGCGAACAGGGTCGCTAGACTATCGAGATTGTACAGAGCCCGGCCTCTGGTGGAGGGACGGCAGCCCGTGATGCTCGACGCGAGGCCATGACGCGATGAAATACCTGATCAAGCTCTACGTCACGGGCGAGACCCCTCGCTCGCAGCGCGCGATCCAGAATCTCAAGCGTATCTGCGAGGAGGAGCTCAAGAGCGAATACGAGCTCGTTGTGATCGACGTGCTCGCCCGTCCGCAGCTCGCCGAGGACGAGAAAATCTTGGCGACGCCGACCGTGGTCAAGGAGCTGCCGCTGCCGATTCGGCGGATCATCGGCGATCTCACCGACAGCGAGCGTGTGCTTCTGGGGCTGGATCTGCGCGAGTTTCAGAACGGATGACCGGTTTGCCGCGAGCCGCCCACGCGGCGGCCGACCGCGGGGGCGGCACGGGCCTCGAGGAGCCCCGCGATCCAAACAAGGCGTGAGACGAGATGAGGACGATCGACCATCCTTTTTCCGTACCGAAGCTCAGAACGGAGATCGACGGGTTCGACCTGATCGCGAATGGCGGGCTTCCCAGGGCCCGCGCGACGCTGATCTCGGGAACCTCTGGGAGTGCCAAGACGGTATTCGCGGCGCAGTTCCTGGCGGCTGGGATCACGCGCGCCGACGAGCCGGGGGTATTCGTCACCTTCGAGGAATCGCCCGAGGACATTCGGGCCAATATGAGGGGGTTCGACTGGGACATCGCGGCCTGGGAAGCCGCGGGGAAATGGGCGTTTGTCGACGCCTCGCCCCAGCCGGAGCATCCGCTCCAGATCGCCGGTCGATATGATCTGGGAGCGCTCATCGCGCGGATCGAACACGCGGTTCATAAAGTCGACGCCCGCAGGGTTGCGGTCGACTCGCTGGGAGGGATCTTCTCTCAGTTGGGCGAGAACGCCGAGATCCGCCATGAGCTTCATCGCCTGGCGATCGCGCTCAGGCGCATGGGCGCGACCTCGATCATCACGGCCGAGCGGCTCGAGGAACACGGCCCGGTCTCACGCTACGGGATCGAGGAATTCGTGTCGGACAACGTCGTGGTGTTTCGCAACGTCCTGGAGGACGAGGTGCGAAGACGCACGATCGAGATTCTCAAGTTCCGGGGCGCAACCCACCAGAAAGGGGAGTGGCCCTTCACCATCGTGCCCAACGAGGGGATCGTGGTGATCCCGCTGTCCGCGCTCGAGCTCCAGCAAAAATCGTCGGACGCGCGGATCACCACCGGCAACATCGAGCTCGACAAGATGTGCGGAGGGGGCTTTTTCCGCGATTCGGTGATCTTGGTCTCGGGCCCGACGGGGACGGGAAAAACCCTGATC